>JACQDF010000171.1 GCA_016201205.1 Acidobacteriota bacterium | reverse complement strand
TTCGGCCGGTCGCCGGAAGCGCAAGGCGGCAAGGGCCGAGATCATCACAACGTCGGCTTCACCATGTGGCTGGCCGGCGGCGGGATCAAAGGCGGCCAGGTGGTGGGCGCCACTGACGCGATCGGTCTCCGCGCAGTCGAGAATCCGGTTCACTTCCGCGACATCCACACCACGATCCTGCACCAGCTTGGGCTCAACCAGCATGCGCTGAGTTATATGCACCAGGGACGTCGGGAGCGGCTCACCGAAATCGAAGGGAACGTGATCAAACAAATTGTGTAGCCCGTCGCTCCCTCACGGTCGCGGCTCTGTTTCGGAGCCGCGCGCGTCAGCAAGCGGCCTTAGGGCTACCTCCGGCCTTGCCGCTGTCGCCAGGGCCAGCGCCGTTTCCTGCCCCTGGTCCCTCGAGATGCGACCGCCAGCACGGTGACGTTGTCTTGATAGGGGTTGGCCGCGTCGAGCGTGCGCTGTATGAGTGCGCGGCAGATCGCAGCCGCGTCTCCCTGGGCCGCAGCAATGATATTCTGCTCGGACAGGGTCCGGAACAAGCCATCCGAGGCCAGCAGGACGACATCGGAAGGCAGCAGTGCGAGCGGCTGGGGATTGCGGTCGATGAGCGGCACTTTCTCTACTCCCAGAAATGAAACGAGCGCCTCGCGTTCCGGGTGTTCCTCAGCTTGTTGCCGGCTGATCAGTCCTTCGGCGGCCTGGGTGTCCAGTTCCCGGCCCAGGGTGTGCGGGATATTCAGTTGCATCAGCGTCTGATCGCGGACCAGAAAGATGCCCGAATCGCCCGCGGAGATCCAGAACAACTGGTCTCGACGCAGGGCCGTGGCAATCAGCGTGGTGCCCATCAATCCCGAGGCGGCCAGTTGTTGCGCCAGCTCGCAAACGGCGGCGTTGGCAGATTCGAGGCTGCGCAGAAGAGCGTCGGAGAGGGCATCGCCTTGCTCTGTTCCACTATAGGACTGCCGGAACACCTGGACAGCGCACCTTGCAGCCAGATCTCCGAACGCCATGCCGCCCATCCCGTCCGCAACAATGGCCAATTGCCCGCGATGTTCCGCATAGCCGGGATCGGGCGGCGTGATGAACGCGTACGCATCCTGCTGCTGGTGGCGCTGGCCGATGTGTTGCGCGCAGGCAATGGTGAATGCAGTGGCTTCGCCGGGCATGGTCGGCGGCTCGACGATTCATGTTAGCAGGATGGGCTTCCCATCCCGCATCGCGAACGAGATAGCATAAGTACACGATGGAACGTTTCACGGTCGCCTTCATCTTCTTCAGCGCTGCGCTGCTGGCGCAGAACTCAGGCATCCAGGGAGTTGTTACGGACCCGAGCGCGGCTCCGGTCCCGCAGGTGCACATCACGATCACCAACGTCGCAACCGGCGTGACGACAGCCGTGCAGACGAACGAGCGTGGATTCTATTCGGCTCCGTTCCTGCCGACGGGGACGTATCGCATTATGGCTGAGAGGTCCGGGTTCAGCCCGGTCTCCCGCGACAACCTGAAGCTGGATGTCGATCAGATCGCGCGTGTCGACTTCGCGTTGAAGATCGGCACGGTGGCCGAGACGGTGGAAGTGACGGCGGCGTCCGCGCTGCTCGAGTCCGAGACAACCACGATGGGCCAGGTGATTGAGAACAAGCGCATCGTCGAGATGCCGCTGAACCTGCGCAACTACCTCGAGCTGGCCAAGCTGTCCACGGGCGTGCTGCCGGCGCGAACCCTGGGACATGGCGCAAGGACAGCGGGCGAGGACGGGACCGAAGGCGGATTCATTGCCCTCGGCCAGCGGGCCTATCAGACCAACGTGCTGCTGGACGGCGTGGACAACAGCTCGCGTGCATCGGGAGGGCCGCTCGGGTTCCAGGCGCAAGCCACCAAGCCGCCGGTGGATGCGATCGCCGAGTTCAAGGTGGTCACCAACAACAATTCCGCCGAATTCGGCTACCGCATGGGCGGCAAGGTTGTCGTTTCGACCAAGTCCGGGAGCAACGAGATGCACGGCACCGTGTACGAGTTTCTCCGCAACGACAAGTTCGATGGGACCAACTTTTTTGCCAACCGCTCCGGGTCGAAGAAGCCGACGCTGCGGCAGAACCAGTTCGGGGGAACGGTGGGCGGGCCGGTGCTCAAGAACCGGACGTTTTATTTCTTCAGCTACCAGGGAACAAGGATTCGCCGCGGCAGGAGCTTCCTGTCGACGGTGCCCAGTGCGCTCGCGCGGCAGGGGGATGTATCGCTGGAAGGCACGAACCGCAACCGCATCTTCGATCCGCTGACCACAACGGGAACAGGGGCCGATGCGCGACGTCTTCCTTTCGCCAACAACCGCATTCCGGCCAGCCGCTTTGACCCGGTGGTCAGGCCCATCATCGACCAATACCCGTTTCCAAACGTGACCGGCCGCGAGTACCAGCCCAACAACTACTTTTTTGCGCCCAGCGATCGCGACACTTCAAATCAGTACGACGTCAGAGTGGACCACAACTTTTCCGACCGCGACCGCACGTTCTACCGCTGGAGCATCCGCCGCGACGACAAGCTGCAAAACGGCGTCCTGCCGGCATCGGCCTTCGGCGGCGGCCTGGGCCAGACGGTGGATCTGCCTTCGGACAATATCACGGGAAGCTGGACCCACTCGTTTACGCCAACGCTCTACAACGAAGCGCGGTTCGGCTTCATGCACTACCCGACACGCTTCGACATTCTGGACACGGAGAATCTGAACAAGAAGTATGGTGTGAAGGGCGTGCCCGGCGACAATTTCGGTGACGGGCTGGACCATGGCCTGGCACGGTTCACTCCCAGCGGCTACAACGAGATCGGATCGCGGAGCTTCTGGCCGAACCGGAACTGGCTGGACAATCTCCAAATCAACGATAATCTGCTGTGGCAGAAAGGCAGCCACTCGATCAAAACCGGAGTGGAATGGCGGCGGAGCGATATTTTCCGGGAGGCGCAGCGGTTCCGGCGCGGCCAGTTCAACTTCAGCAAAGTGTTCACCGCCGAGCAGCCCAACGTGGCGGCCAGCCGGACGGCCACCGGCAACGGGCTGGCGGACATGCTGCTCGGCTGGGCCAGCGGAACCACAGTGGGCAATCAGTTGAGCGAGGACGCCATCTCCCCCTACTGGGGAGTGTACGTCCAGGATGACTGGAAAGTGTCCCGCAGGCTTACAGTGAACGCCGGGCTGCGCTGGGAACTGTTCCAGTCGCCCTACTTTCCCGAGGGCGTTCCCATCGGCAGACTCGGTGTGAGCCGCTATCTCACCGAATTCAACGTAGCGCGGACCGATCCACGTTATGAAACTTTCGAGCGGCCCAAGAGCGGCCGGGACTGCGGCTGCAAACAGGACTGGAACAACTTTGCGCCGCGGCTGGGGATCGCCTACAGGCTGACGGAGAAGACGGTGGTCCGCGTTGGCGGCGGCATCTTCTACGGCGAGGCGGATTATCTCACCAGCGAGAGCGCACGCTGGATCAACCAGACGCCCGATTTTACGGAAGTGACGGTCAACACGAACAACATCACCGCAGCGGCCATCGTGCGCGATGGGTTCGCGCCGGTGCAATTGCCGGCGGCGGCGCCGGTGCGGGGTACTTCGGTCGAGGCGAGCCCCGATGAGTACCCGAACCAGTACGCTTCCCAGTGGTTCTTTGACATCCAGCGAGAGCTGCCCGGCGACATCCTGATCGCGGTGGGATATCAGGGAGCGAAAGGGACCCATTTGTACCAGGGCCGCAACATCAATAACGGCGGCCCGCATCCAACGATCCCCGAGAGCCAGCGCCGCGTGCGGCCGCAGTGGAACGGGGTGACGCTGCGCGACCCCGGCTACAACTCCAGTTTCAACGCCTTGGTTGCCAAGGCGGAGAAACGATTTTCCAAGGGACTGACGTTCATCACCTCCTACACCTGGTCGCACAACATTGACCAGGGCAACGAGTCGCTGGACGAAGGGCTGGGCGGACGCGCCAACCAATATGATCTGCGCAATGAGCGAGGCAATGCCAGTCTCGACCGGCGTCACAATTTCGTGGGAAGTTTCACGTATGAGCTGCCCTTCGGACGAGGACGCACCATCGGAGGAGGCTGGAACGGCGCGCTGAACACGGTGCTGGGCGGCTGGCAGGTGGGCGGGATTCTGTCGTTCCGCACAGGATTTCCGTTTGACGTGGGCTACCCCGGCGATCCGCAGAACAGCGGCACATCGAACCGCGGCAATCGCACCGGCGCCGGGACGCTGCCCAACCCGACCATTGACAAGTGGTTCGACGAGTTCGCCTTCGTGGCCAGCGCGCCGGGGGTCTATGGGAACACGGGCCGGAATGTGCTCTATGGGCCGGGCTCGAAGAACTTCGACTTCATCCTCGGCAAGCGGTTCGCGATGCCGTGGGAGGGCCACTCGCTGCAATTCCGCTTTGAAAGCTTCAACTTCACCAACACGCCGACATTCGACCAGCCGAGCGGAGGCTTGCGCGGCCAGGCGACAGCGACGATCAACGCGGCGGACGAGCCGCGCCGGATTCAGTTCGCGTTGAAGTACAGTTTCTAAAGCTTACGGTATGGAAGCGATTGCCGAGGGCACGCCGCCCAGCCAAGACCGGCGGCATGCCGCGCGATCAAGCTGTTTGGAGTCTCCAGGCGAGCCGGAGTACAATAGTGAATCGATGAGCTTCGACGATTACAAGGTGGTGCTGTATCGAAACCAACCCGAAGGATGGGTAGCGGAGATCCCGGCGATATCCGGATGCCATGCGCTCATGCCGACTCGGGAAGAAGCCCTGGTCGAGTTGGCCGCCGTGTTTCGGTTGATTTCGGATGAATACCGGGAAAGGGATCAGCCCTTGCCCGCCGACACAACCGAGATCGTGCATGCCTAGCTAGCTAGCGCCCGAGCACACGAATTTCGCAGGGCCGCGAGCAAGCTTGGTTTTCTGAGGGCGCGCCAAACTGGTAGCCACGAGCGTTGGAAGCATCCCGACGGGCGCGCCACAACGATCCCGATCCACGGCGGACGGCAAATTGGCCCTCCACTTTTCTACCGAATCTTGGACCAACTGGGCATAGATGAGAAAGAATTCGAGCAATTCCGTTAGCCTCAATACCGTTCACTTTGTCTGGTTCTTCGGCGGTCTGCCGCGCACGATGAGCTTATGGTATGGAAGCGATTACCGAGGGCACGCCGCCCAGCACAGTGACGATGCTCTCCGCCACTCGTTCGCTGAGCGCGGAGATGGTGAGAAACGGGTTCACTCCTATGGCGGCGGGCACGATCGAGGCGTCGGTGACGTAGAGTCCGTCGTGAAGACCGCCGGTTTGGTCAAAGGCCTGGCCGAGGTGATTCACTGCTCCCTGTGCGTGGGTTTCGCCCATCGGGCAGCCGCCCAAGGGGTGGGCTGTAGCCAGGGTCCGCCAGGGCGAGAAGCCCCAGAGCGGGTTCTCGATGATGGTCGAGCCAAGACCAGTGGCATGCCGTGCGATCAAGCTGTTCTGGAGTTGGATCAAGGCTTGCTGGCCCGCGCCCGGCCAGTGGATACTCGCCCTTTGGGTCAGCGGATCCAGTGTGATGGTTCCGCTGGCGTTGTCGATTCCCATCACCAGATACAACAGCGTGTGATTCAGCGCACCGCGCTCGAGCGCCGGGTTGATGGCGGCAAAATCAAGCGTCCGGCGGCCGAATTCCTTCAGATTGTCGATGAAGTCGTCGGGATCCGTGTCCCGGCCACTGATCACAGCGAACGCGGCGCGGGCGGCATCCACGTACATCAATGGGAACGAGAGATCCTCGATCGTAACGCGCGCGGGAAGAGGCTGGTTCTCGTTGTAGCGAACGGCACTGACAATGGTGGGGCCGGGATGCAGCAATTGGCCTGACCCCGGTTGCAGACGAAGAGCGCGCCCGCTGGTGGGATAGGCGCCCCAGCCCAGCACGTCGGTGCGCTGATCGCTGTTGTAGGCAAGACCGAAAAAATCGCCGTTGCCGCTGAACCGGGCGCCGACTGTATCCGGCAGGCTCAGACCAAGCGCTCGCGATCGCAGCAGAATCTCCGTGGAACCAATCGATCCGGCCGAGAGAACCACCGCTCGCCGTGCGTGCATGGTCCCTCGTTCTTCGGCGTCCGGCGCTCCGGAGCGCCTCAAGTAGTGGATCGTGTAACCACCGGCGGGGTCTTTCTCGAGGTGCAGCACCTCGACCTGAGTAAACAGCGCGGCGCCGCCGAAGCTGGCGATCGCCAGGTAGTTTGTGTCCAGCGTATTCTTGGCGCCCACATTGCAGCCGGTGACGCAATCCCCACAGTTGATGCACTTTCGCTGCTCGACTTGCCATCGATTGGGCCCGTCGGGCTGAAAATTCACGGCGATGTCCAGCAGAAACGAGCGCGCCTCCGGGTCCCCTTGAGCGCCCTTTTGCATGGCCTTGACTTTGCTCAGCGCATTCCCGTCGGGATGCTGCCCGGCATTCAAGGTGAACCGGACGCGATCGTAAAACTGTTGCAGTTGTCCGGCGTCGCGGCTGTCCCGGATCGCCTGCGGCCATCGAGGGTCATCAAAAACGTCATCGTCCGGCTGGATCGCCACGTTGGCATTGATCAGCGACGTGCCCCCCAGCCCGGAGCCCATGATGGCGACGATATCGGCGCCCGCCTGGAGCTTGTAGAGCCCCAGCGGATTCAGATTCTGCTCGAAGATGGACTGGCCGCCGGCGAGAATGTCGTCGGGAAACTGGCCGGGCAGCCACTCTTTGCCGCGCTCGAGGAGGCAGAGGGTGGGTTTAGCACCCGGCCACTGCGCAGTGGCGAGCCGGGCGGCGGTGATGGCGCCTCCGTAGCCGGAGCCGATGATCACGACATCGTAGCCGTCCGGACGGCGCTGGTTCCAGTCGCCGGCCAGAGGCTGGCGGTTTACGGTGTGCATTGGGGGCATGGCAAAGCTCCTCCACGATGCCTCATTGTCCTCAATCGGCAAGCTCCGGCGTTCGGTTTGACTACTCCGTCCCGCTCGGAACACTCGCCGTTTTCGCCTTCTCGACCATCGCCGCCACATCCGCCAGCAGCTTCTTTGCGTCGTACACGATGCCGTCCTTGATGGTGTACTTCACGCCGCCGACGCGCTCGGCTTTCCCCGTTTCGTCGTTCAGCCGGATGGCGCCCGTTCCGTACAGCGCCTTCAGGTTCTCGACCGGGTTCCGGTCCACGATGACCAGGTCCGCCAGCAGGCCCGGCCGGATGATCCCGAATTCAATGGGCTTGCCTTTGGGCTCATGCAAGGCCTGCGCGCCATAGAGCGTCGCCGAGCGGATCACCTCGAGCGGATGAAAGCCCGCCTCGCGCAGCAGCTCCAGTTCCTCGACGTAGCAGAAGCCGTAGAGCTTGTAGATGAAGCCGCAGTCCGTCCCCGTGGTGACGCGCCCGCCGCGGTTCTTGAAATCGTTCAGAAAGCTCATCCACACCTGGTAGAACTTCTTCCAGTGATACTCGTCCTCGGTGGTCCAGTAATACCAATAGGAGCCGTGATTCTCGCGGCTTGGCTCGTAGAATTTCCACAACGAGGGCAGGGTGTACTTGCCGTGCCACTCCGCCGTGCGTGCGCGCATCAGATCGCGGCTGGCGGCGTAGATGTTCAGTGTCGGATCCAGGAAAGCCCGCCTCTCGAGGAACTCCGCGATCAGCGCGTTCCACTCCTTGCTGCCGCGCGGGTGGATCTTGTCCCAAAGGCGGCCTACCTGGCCAAAGCGGTTCTGCTCATCGCTGTAATTGTGCGAGACCGGATACTGCTGAATGCTCGAATCCTTGAGCAGCGATTCAAACAGGCCGTAAAAGTGCGTGACCGTGCCAAGCCCGAGGCGAACCGCATCCCGAGCCGTCATCCGCACGACGCCCGACTGGTTCAGGTGAGCAGTCGAACCGAGGCCGTGCCTGCGGGCTTCCTCGAGCAACGCCGCCATGATCTCGGGATCGTGCGCGCCGAGCTTGAGTCCGTCGATGCCCTTCTTGGCCGCCCAGCGCACCCATTCGCGAGCCACCTCCGGCGTGATTACGTCCGGATTCTTCCATCCTTCGCCGGTGAACGGCCGGTGGTAAGCGAAATAACGCGGCGCCACGATTTTGTTTTGAGCGCTGCGCTCGCGCTCCTTCAGCGTCCAGTCCATGCCGCCGGCCGGCACGCCGCGCACGGTCGTGACTCCATGCGCCAGCCAGAGCTTGTGAACGTATTCCGCTTCGGGCGCCTTGGGGGCGCCCCCCGTGTGCACATGCAGATCGACGAATCCGGGCATCACGTACATGCCCGCGCCGTCGATCTCGCGAGAGCCTTTTGCCGGACGGCCGCGTTCCCTCAGCGGCGCGTTGGGAGCTCCGACGCTGCGCACTTCTTTGATGCGGCTGCCTTCCACCACGATGTCCACAGGTCCTTGCGGCGGCGCTCCGGCGCCGTCGATCATCGTGATGCCCCGGATCACCATCCGGTCGAAGGGGCCTTCCCCTTCCTCCGCCCGGCGGTCGGGGGCGGGAGTGATCGGTGCGGGCGGCGGGCCGGTTTGCGCCTCCAGCAGAACGGCGCAGAATACGAGGCACAGCAAATGGACAAGCATACGTCGTCTCGGAAAAGTATACCGCTACACTCAGGCCTGCGCCGCCGGGGTCGTTTGCTCGATAACCGGTGCCGGCGCTTCGGTCGCCGATGGCAGAGTCACCGTGAACCGCGTGCCTTCACCGGGCCGGCTGTCGACATCGATGTTGCCACCATGCGCTTTCACGATCCAGGCCACGAAACTCAAGCCGAGACCGAGTCCCTGTTTCTCTTTCGACGATCCTGGCACGCGGTAGAAGCGGTCGAAAATGTGCGGCAGGTACTCCTGCGAAATGCCGATGCCCGTGTCCTCGATCCCCAGCACCACCGCGCCTTCCCCGGTCCGGACGCGGGCCGTGACACTGCCGCCCGCCGGCGTGTATTTGACCGCGTTGGACAGCAGATTCGCCACCAGACGCTCGATCTGAAGGCGGTCCGCCTCGATCCAGGCAGGGCCGCCGGTCTCCGCCCTGAGTTGCAGCCGGGCTTCCTCGGCGGGGATCTGGAACTGGTCCACGATATCCTCCACCACCGGTCCCAGCTCGATCAACGATTTCTGGAGAGCAAGCTGGCCCGATTCGGCCTGCGAGAGAAGCAGCAAAGCGCGCACGGTCTGCGAGAGCCGGTCGACTTCTTCGAGCGCGTTGATCATCGCCTCGCGATATTGCTCCTTGCTGCTGGCCGTGAACAGCGCCACCTCGAGCTGGCCTCGAATGGCCGTCAGCGGCGTGCGCAGCTCGTGTGAAACATCGGTCGAGAACTGCCGGGTCATCTCGAAGCTTTGCTCCAGGCGCTCCACCATGTGGTTGAACGTGCCGATCAGGTGATCCAGCTCGTCACCCGAGCGGCGCAGTGGAATGCGCAGGCTGAGATTCGATCCGGAAATGCGCCCGGCGGCCAGCGCAAGATCGTTGACCGGTCGCAGCGCGCGTCCGGCCACGAACCAGCCGAGCAGGCTGCCGCTCAGGATCAGAATTGGAAGCGCCAGGAAGAAGTTGTTGTTGAACTCGCGCAGCGTGCGTTCGTTTACCGCCAGCGACCTGCCGATGGCCACGAAGTAGACCTGGTCATTGTCGTCGACAAACGTCCCGCCCCGGATCTGGAACGGCTCGCCTTCGCTCGACCTGCGCACCTGCCAGAACGGTTGCTTCGATCCCAGCACCCGCCGGATCTCATCGGCGGAGTTCACCCCGAGATCCTCGTAGATCGGCGAAGTAAACAGAACCTTGCCGCTGGAATCGGCAAGCAGAAAGACACGGCGCAGGCGCTCGACGATAAACGACTCTTCCTGGTCCGTGCGATCGTACATCCACGTCGGCTCACGCCGGTGAATCACCAGGTAGCCTTTGACGGCGCCCCATTCTTCATCGAGGATGTCGCGGATCTGCCGGTCGAGAATATTGCTCAATACGCCTCGGAAAAAGAACCCCAGAGCCAACAGCAGGCCGGTGAGAAAAATAGCGTTGGTGAGCGTGAGACGAAAGCGAAGCGCCCGCACGAACCTGAGCTTTTCGAGCAGCGTTCGCATCGGCTTCAACGCTCCATGGTCTTTTCAGGGCCGCGCTCGGGAAGATCCAGCATGTAGCCGATGCCGCGCACCGTATGGATCAGCCGCGCCGGCCAGCCTTCGTCGATCTTCGAGCGCAGGTGCCGGATGTAGACGTCCACAATGTTCGTCAGCCCGTCGTAATCCATGTCCCAGACGTGCTCGACGATCATCGTCCGGCTGAGCGGGCGGCCGGGATTCCGCATCATGTACTCGAGGATGCTGAATTCCTTGGGCGCCAGCTCGAGAGTCTGCCCGCCGCGGGTCGCCTTGCGCCGGATGCAATCGAGCACCAGGTCGCCCACCTGGAGCCGTTCCGGAGTCGGCTGGCCACGCCGCAGCAGCGCCCGGACGCGCGCCAGCAGCTCGACAAACGCGAATGGCTTGACCAGGTAATCATCGGCGCCCAGCTCGAGGCCTTTCACACGGTCATCCACCGCGTTCCGCGCGCTCAAGATCAGCACCGGCGGCGATAGCTTGCGGTTGCGGATCTTGGCGAGCACATCCAGCCCGTCCATGTCGGGCAGCATCAGATCCAGAATGATCAGGTCATACGCGGTGGGATGCGAGAGGCTGAGGGCGTTCTGCCCGTCGTGGGCGACATCGACGGCGTAGCCGGCGCTCTCCAGACCCCGGCCGAGGAAATCGGCAATGCGCTTTTCGTCTTCGATGACCAGGATGCGCATCCTTACAACAACATAACAGAGGTCGTGGCATAAGAGGGTCGTGGCGATTACAGACAACACCGATTGCGCAGCTAAACTATTGGTTTGCTGGAAGCCCGACATCTTGACAAGAGCTACGAGACCGCCAACGGCCCTCTGCCGGTGTTAAGCGATGTCAACCTTTCGCTCCAGCGGGGTGACGCCGTCTCCATCATGGGGCCGTCCGGCAGCGGCAAGAGCACGCTTCTTTACATCCTCGGCGCGCTGGAAGCCCCGACTTCCGGGACGCTGGCCCTGGATGGCGAGAACCCGTATGCGCTCGATGAGCGGCGGCAAGCGCGTTTTCGCAATCGCAAAATCGGATTCCTCTTCCAGGATCATTGCCTTCTTCCGCAGTGCTCAGCGATCGAGAATGTGCTGGCGCCGGCGCTGGTGGACGGCAGCCCTGACGCCAGCACCATCGAGCTGGCCAGACGCCTGCTCGACCAGGTGGGGCTGTCCGCCCGTCTGACCCACAAGCCAGGTGAGCTTTCCGGCGGCGAGAAGCAGCGCGCCGCCCTGGCGCGCGCCTTGATCCGCCAGCCGGTTCTGTTATTGTGCGATGAGCCGACCGGCAACCTCGACCGCAAGTCCGCGCGCGCCGTCACGGACTTGCTCACCGAGTTGCACAAGGCGCAGAAGACGATCCTCGTCGTGGTGACCCACAGCGCGGAAGTCGCCGATCGTTTCGGCCTGCGCATGGAGATGCAGGATCAGACGCTGCGCAACAGGTGAACGAGGCTCAAAGTGAACCGTTCCTCACTCGTCTGGCGCGGCCTCCGGCACTACTGGCGGACGAATCTGGCCGTGGTTGGCGGTGTCGCCACGGCGGTAGCCGTGCTGGCAGGCGCGCTGCTGGTGGGCGACTCTGTGCGTGGCAGCCTGCGCGAGCTGGTCGCGGGCCGGCTGGGCAGGACGGATTTTGTCATCACCGGTGAGAATCCGTTTCGCGAGCAACTGGCTGCCGGCATGGCGGCCCAGCGCGGCATTCTCTTGCGTGCGCATTCGATCTTTGCGTTGGAAGGCATCGTCAGCAGCGGCAGCCGCATGGCTTCCAAAGTGGCCGTTTACGGCGTAGACGAGGGATTCTGGAAATTCCATGGAGTGCATCTCTCCCTGGATGCGCCATCCGGCGGCACTGCCCGGCTGAGCCCGCCGCTGGCCGAGGAACTGGCGGTGAAGGCGGGCGATTCGATTGTGATGCGCCTCGGCAAGCCCAGCGAGCTTCCGGCGGAATCCTTGCATGGCCGCAAAGATCAGACTGTCCGCACCGTGCGCTTGACGGCCGGAGCGCCGCTGCCCGCCGAAGAGTTAGGCGAATTCTCGCTGCGGCCGAGCCAGGCAAATGTGCGGGCCATCTTCGTTTCGCTGTCGCGCCTGCAACGTGACCTTGGCCAGACAGCCAAAGCGAACGTCATTCTCCTTTCCACAGCCTCCTCGACTCCGCAATTGGAAAGCGTGCTGCATGACAAAGCCACGCTGGAAGACCTCGGCGTACGGGTCAGGCCGCTGGAACGGCAGCGGCAGTTGTCGCTCGAATCGGCCAGCATGGTGCTGAACGATGCGCTTGCCGAAGCCGGCCGGAGCGCCGCCTCCCAGATTGGCGCGCGAGCCGAAGGCGTGCTCACCTACCTTGTGAACTCGATGCGCGCCGGCGATCGCCAGACACCGTACTCGCTGGTGACGGCGCTCGATCTGAAGCTGCTCGGCAGACCCGGCATGGGCGCCGTTCTCAACGAATGGGCGGCTCGCGACCTGCATGCCAAGGCGGGCGACAGGCTCCACTTCGAGTATTACGTGTGGCTGGAGCAAGGACGGTTGGCGACTGAGCACGCATCCTTCGAGATCGCCGGCGTGACGCCGATTCGCGGAGTTGCCGCCGATCGCGACTTTGCGCCCGAGTACCCCGGCATCACCGAGGCCAACAGCATCCACGACTGGGATCCGCCGTTTCCCATGGATCTCGGCAGGATTCGCAAGCAGGATGAAGACTACTGGGACCAGTACCGGACGACACCCAAAGTGTTCGTGCCGCTCGAAGCCGGGCAGAAGCTTTGGAAAACGCGGTTCGGCAAGCTGACTTCTCTTCGCGTGATTCCGCCGCCCGGAGCTGACCTGGACGAGACGCGGGCGCGCTATGAAGAGGCGTTGCGGCGCAAATTGCATCCGCGGGATATGGGGCTGGCCGTGATCCCCGCGCGCCAGCAAGGACTGCTCGCCTCGCAAGGCGCGACGGACTTCGGGCAGTATTTCCTCTACTTCAGTTTTTTCCTCGTCATCTCAGCTCTGCTGCTGGCCGGGTTGTTTTTCCGTCTGGGAGTTGAGCAGCGCTATCGCGAAGCAGGCTTGTTGCGCGCGCTCGGGTTCCCGCTTCCGCAGATTGCAAAGCTGTTTGCGGCGGAAGGACTCGTCCTGGCAGTGCTGGGCGGGCTGGCGGGTGCGGTAGCCGCGGCCGCCTATGCGGGATTGATTCTCTACGGGCTGCGCACCTGGTGGGTGGATGCCATCGGCACCACGCTGCTGCGTCTCCATGCCAATCCTGCATCCCTGGCAGCCGGCGCCCTCGCCGGAGCGCTGACTGCGGCCGTCGTCACCGCACTGACCGTGCGCGCTCTCAAACGGCCCACGCCGCGAGCGCTGTTGCATGCGAGTCCGGAGTCGCCTGCCATCAGCGCATTCAAGCAGCGCCGCAACGTTGCGATCGGCATTGCCGCCGGCGCCGCCGGGGTTGCGCTGCTGGCGGCGTCGCTGGCCGGCCTGCTGGCCGCCGCCGGCGGGTTTTTCGGCGCCGGCGCCATGTTTCTGATCGCGTCGCTGGCCGCCGCGCGGGTTTGGCTGGCGCAAGGCGTCGTGAACCCCGCCACGGTGTGGCGGCTCGGCTTACGCAACGCGACGCACCGTCCAGGTCGCAGCGTGCTGTCCATGTCTCTGATCGCGTTCGCGACGTTCCTGATTGTCGCTCTCTCCGCGTTTCGCCAGCAGGATGCTTCCGAGAATCCGGCGAAGCGGCCTGGGACTGGCGGTTTCGCGCTCGCCGGTGAGTCTGTGTTGCCGCTGATCCACAACCCCGGCGTCCCCGAAGGCCGCTCCGAACTCGGCTTCCCCTCGGAAGCAGAATCCGTCTTCGATCGGACCCGGATCGTTTCGATGCGCTTGCGGCCCGGTGATGACGCAAGCTGCCTGAACCTCTATCAGCCGAGCAATCCGCGCGTGCTTGGCGTGCCCGAGGACGTGCTGGCGCGTTTTCCGATGGCCGGCAAAGCCAGCCAGGTCGCCTCCGGCGCGATTCGCGCTTACGTGGATGCCAACTCGTTGCAATATGTGCTCCACAAGTCGCTGGGCGATGAGATCGTGCTGCGGGCGGAGAGCGGCAATCCGGTCCGGTTGCAAGTGGCGGGCGTCTTGCGCGACAGCATCTTCCAAAGCGAAATCCTGGTGCTGGAATCTGATTTCGTCCGCGCGTTTCCCGAACAGCAGGGCTTCCGTGTGTTCCTGATTGAGGCGCCGGCCGCGCGCGTCGCGGAGCTGACTTCGCTGATGGAAGAGCGGCTGAGCGACTACGGGCTGGATCTGCAATCGACCCTCGAGCGGCTCGGCCAGTACCACAAAGTGGAGAACGCCTACATCTCGACATTCCAGTCGCTGGGCGGCATGGGATTGCTGCTGGGCACGATCGGCCTGGGCGCGGTGCTGTTGAGAAACGTGCTCGAGAGGCGTCGCGAGCTGGCGTTGCTGCGCGCGGTCGGCTACCAGCCTTCGCAACTGGCGGTGCTGGTGCTTGCCGAGAACATGCTGCTGCTGGCGTGCGGCCTGACTGCCGGCACACTCTGCGCCGCGCTGGCGATTGTGCCGGCCCTGGCGGAGCGTGGCGGCGCGCTGCCGCTTGCGGCGACGGCGTTGCTGCTGGCTGCGGTCGCCGCGACGGGCCTGGTGGCGTCGCTGATCGCGGTGAAAGCGGCGCTGCGGAATCCGCTGCTCGAAGCGTTGCGCTCCGAGTAAGGGCCTGTCATTTTCCAACCGCTCCCTCACGGTCGCGGCTCGGAAGCGCTTTCTGAGCCGCGCGCGTGAGCAAGCGGGGGCGATCGTGCTAGCATAAGAAGTTTACCCGGCATTCATGATTCGCTCCTTCCGGGGCGCTGTCCCTAAGATCGCCCCGTCCTGTTACATCGACCCCAGCGCGCAGGTGATCGGCGATGTCGTCATCGGCGAGCAGGCCAGCGTGTGGCCGAACGCCGTCGTGCGCGGCGACGTCAACTGGATCCGCATCGGCGAGGGCTCCAATATTCAGGACAACAGCGTGCTCCACGTGGACAGCGACGGCTTCCCTCTCACCATCGGAGACCGCGTCACCGTGGGCCATGGGTGCGTCTTGCATGGATGCACGATCGAGGATGAGTGCCTCATTGGCATCGGAGCGATCGTGCTCAATGGGGCGCGCATCGGCCGGGGCTCGGTGATCGCCGCCGGAGCGCTGGTGCCCGAAGGCGCCGAGATTCCGCCGTTCAGCGTCGCCATGGGCGTGCCGGCGAAGGTGAAACGCGAAGTCAGCCGGCAAGAGCGGGAGCGTTTTGGCATCAACGCCGAACATTACAACGAGCTGCGACGGCAGTACAGGGAAGAGCCGACTTGATTCGAGCAGTCAAAGGAACGCGCGATATTCTGCCCCCGGCGAGCAAGGTGTGGAACCACGTCGAGTCGGCGGCTCGGCGTGTGCTCCACGCCTATCACTACCAGGAAATTCGCACGCCCATCTTCGAGGAAACGGCGCTGTTTGCCCGCGGGGTCGGCGAAGACACCGACATCGTCAGCAAGGAGATGTACACCTTCGAAGATCGCGACGGCAGCTCGCTGACGCTGCGGCCGGAGAACACCGCTTCGGTGATCCGCGCCTTTATCGAGCACCGGCTTGATCAGCGCCCTGGCCTGCAAAAGCTCTACTACATCGGCCCGATGTTCCGCCGTGAACGCCCGCAAAAAGGACGCTACCGGCAGTTCTACCAGATCGGCGCGGAGGTGATCGGGTCGGAGTCGCCTGCCGTGGACGCAGAAGTGATCGAGATGCTGCTCGAGATCCTGAGCGCGGCCGGCCTCGAGGGCTTTCAGTTGATCCTCAACAGCGTCGGCTGCAATGAATGCCGGCCCAAGTTCGTGATGCGTCTCAAGGAGAAACTGACCGAAGTCTCACAGAAGCTTTGCCCGGATTGCCTGCGGCGCATCGACACCAACGCGTTGCGAGTGCTGGACTGCAAAGTGCCGGAGTGCCAGCCCGTCATCGATGCGCTGCCCTCGATTCTGGATCATCTTTGCGAAGCCTGCGGCGCCCATTTCGCCGCGGTCGAGGCCTATCTGAAAGACCGCGGCATCTCGAGCGAAATCCGCCCGCGGCTGGTGCGCGGCCTGGATTACTACACGCGCACGACATTCGAGGTGGTGCACGGCGCGCTGGGGGCGCAGAACTCCGTGCTGGGCGGCGGGCGTTACGACGGCCTCGCGGAAGCGCTCGGCTCGAAAGTGCACTCGCCCGGCATCGGCTTCTCGATCGGCGAAGACCGCCTGGTGATGGGCGCCGAGCAGGCGCATCCGGAATTGCAGAAGGATCAGGTGGATCTGTTCATCGCGCCCATAGGCGAACCAGCGCTGCGGCACGCGGCCATTCTGGCGCGCGAGTTGCGCCGCCACGGGCTGGCCGTCGAGATGGCGTTTGAGGGCAAGCTCAAGCGCACCCTCGAAACAGCCGACAAGCTCAACGCACGCTACGCGCTGATCCTCGGCGACAGCGAAATCGCCGCCGGCAACTATGCGCTGAAGAACATGGCGACCGGCGAGCAGGAGACCCTTTCTCGCGAACAACTGGCGGAACGAATCTATGGCGGAAAGCACTGAGCAACGGACGCCCGTACCTCTGGATCTGATGGGCGAACTGCGCCGCACACACACTTGCGGGCAACTGCGCGCCGAACACGCGGGCCGGCGCGCCCTGGTGATGGGGTGGGTGCATCGCCGCCGCGACCTGGGGGGCGTCATCTTCCTCCATCTGCGCGACCGCGATGGTGTGACACAGGTGGTCTTCCACGAGGACGTCGCCGCCGGCGTGCACGCCAGGGCGGAGATGCTGCGTCTGGAGTATGTCGTCGCCGTGGAAGGCGAGGTGGCCCGGCGCACTCCCGAGACGGTCAACGCCAGTATCCCCACCGGCGAAGTCGAGGTGGTCGCCGAAAGAGTCTGGATTCTGAATGAATCCCGGGTGCCGCCGTTTCCGCTGGACGAATTCGCCGAGATCGCCGAAGACGTTCGTCTCAAGTATCGCTTCGTTGATCTGCGCCGGCCGCAGATGCAGCGCAATATCATTCTGCGCGCCAATGTGTCGTTCGCCGTGCGCGAGTTCCTCTATTCGCGGGGCTTTCTGGAAATCGAAACGCCGTTCATGACACGGTCGACTCCCGAGGGAGCGCGCGACTTCCTCGTGCCCAGCCGCATCACGCCGGGCAGCTTCTACGCCCTGCCGCAATCGCCGCAGATTTTCAAGCAACTGCTGATGGTCAGCGGCTACGAAAAATATTTCCAGATCGTGCGCTGCTTCCGCGACGAAGACCTCCGCGCCGACCGCCAGTACGAGTTCACGCAGATCGACCTCGAGATGTCCTTCCCGCAGCAGGAGCATGTCTTCGAGGTGATTGAACCGATGTTGCGGCGCGCCTTCGAAGTGGCCGGCTTCTCTATCGAGACGCCGTTTCGGCGGCTGACCTACGAACAGGCCATGCGCTCCTACGGAATCGACAAGCCGGATCTGCGCATCCCGCCTTTCCATTGCGTCGAGGATCTGTTCGCGGGGGCAGGCCTGTCCGCGGAAGGTCTGCCGCTGGCGGCAATTCACATCCCCAACACCGGCTCGCCGTCGCGCAAAGAGCGAGATGAAATGAAAGCGTTCGGCCAGGAACGCGGCCTGCGTGTCTACGACGACGTCAAGCGTCTCGATCGCGATTTCCCGGAGCAAATGGCGAAGGTGCGCGAACGTTCCGGCGCCGGCGAGAATGATCTTCTGCTGCTCGCCGGCTGGCCCGGTGAGAAGAAGGGCCACCGCCCCGAAGAAACCGTGCTGCTGGCCTGCGGCCAACTGCGTCTCTACGCCGCCCAGAAATACAAGGACAGGCACAAGCTGTTCGATGCAAAGACGTTCAGGTTTCTCTGGGTCGTTGATTTTCCCATGTTCGAGTGGGATGAGGAGGAGAAACGCTGGAACGCCGCCCACCATCCTTTTACTTCGGTGCACGATGAGGACCTGGACAAGCTGACATCGGATCCGGCTCGCTGCCGCGCCAAGTCTTACGACATCGTCCTGAACGGCGTCGAGCTGGGCTCCGGCTCGATCCGTATTCACCGGCGCGACGTTCAGGCGAAAGTCTTTTCCGCGCTCGGCCTCAGCGATGAGGAGGCGCGGAAGAAATTCGGCTTTCTGCTGGACGCGCTCGAGTACGGGGCGCCGCCGCACGGCGGCATCGCCCTTGGCCTCGACCGGCTGGTGATGATTCTGGCCGGGGAAAGCTCGATCCGTGACGTGATCCCTTTCCCGAAGACGGCGAGGGGGACGGATTTGATGTGCGACGCGCCGTCGGCGGTGCCGGAGAAAGCGCTGCGCGAATTGGGCATCATGCTGAAGCCGTAATATGCCGGGCTGGCTCACCGCTGATCTCCGCATCGCTGCCCGCACGCTGTGGAACAATCCCGGGTTCACCGCCGCGGCTGTGGTGACGCTTGCCCTGGGCATCGCTTTGAATACAGCCGTTTTTGCGGTGGCAAACGCCTATCTGTGGAAGGGGCTGCCTTATCCCGGCGCCACGCGACTGTACAACATTCTCTATTCCACGCCCGGCCAAAACCATCCGCGCGGCCTCGAAAAACTGGATTGGGTCGCCCTGGGCGATCTCATCGAACATCCAGTCTCCTGGGACCTCGACATGTTTTACCTGATCGGAGGCGAGCACCCCGAATCAGCGCCCGGGGCATGGGTGACGCCTGGCTTCATGGATGGACTCGGCATCCGGCCGGCGATCGGCCGCGCATTCTCGCCTGAAGAATTCCAGCCCAGAAGCCCGCAGATGGCTCTCATCAGCCACACGCTGTGGCAGAAGCGCTTCGGCGGCGACGCGGCCATCGTGGGGCGGCGCTTTGAAGCCTACGTGAGCGACCGGCCGGAGGAAGCTGAAGTCTTTACCATCATCGGCGTCCTGCCGGCGGAGTTCTGGCATACGAATCCCTACACCGAGATCCTCGCGCCGCTGCGCGCGCCCAGCTATCCGTACATGGCGCGCCTGCGCCAGGGTGTTCCGCCCGCCGAGGCCGAGAGGCGCATCACGGAGCTGGTGAAGCGCGAAATCGGATCGCTGCCGGCAGACTGGCGGGCGCAGCTTCGCTCGACTCACGGCGAATATGTCAGCCGCCTGCGCCCGATTCTGCAAGTAATCGCCACCGCGGCCGGCATCGTGCTGCTGATTGCCTGCGCGAACGTCGCATTCCTGTTGCTGATCCGGGCGGCGCGACGGCAAAAGGAGATTGCCGTGAGACTCGCGCTGGGCGCGCACCGCGGCCATATTGCGAGGATGCTGATTGTCGAGGGGCTACTCGTTGGAGCGGCAGCGACAGGGGCGGGCATTGCACTAAGCTGGCTGGCGCTCGACTGGCTGGCGCCCGTCATCCAGCAGCAACTGGGCCGGGCGGCGCCAGGCGGTGCAACCGCGATCGCCATCAGCGGCACGGTATTGGCGGCTGACGCCGCCTGTTGCCTCGTCACCGCTCTCGTGTTCGCGCTGGCGCCGCTGGCGGCCTGCTGGCGCACCAGTCTCAGCAGCGCCATGCACCGCGGCCGCCGGAGCGGGTATGAAGGCACAGGCAGCCGCCGCACGCGCTCCATCCTGATCGCTCTCGAAGTCGGCGCCTCGCTGGCCCTGCTCGCCGGCTGCGGCCTCATGATCCGCACTGTGACCAACATGCTCGAAGTGGATCTCGGCTATCAGGCACAGCGTGTGCTTTCCGGACCTCTGGGTTTGCGGCAGCGCAGCTACCCGGATGAGGCCCGCCGGCTGACTTTCTACGAGCGCCTGCTGGCGCGTCTCGAGCAGACTCCCGGCGTTGAATCGGCGGCGCTCTCGAACTGGCCGGCTTTGCAGCCGCCCCGGCCGCAGCCAGTCGAGGCCGAACAGGCGGTCAGACTCCAGGCAGGCGTGATCGGGGTGAGCCCCGGCTATTTAGCCGCGCTCGGCGTGCCAATCACGCAGGGACGCGCGTTCACGGCGGCGGATCGCCCGGGCGCCGGGGCGCTTTGTTCGGCTTTACGTACGCACCGCGGCTCCGCCGGAGACCATGTTTGCCGCGGTCCGCCAGGCACTCAAGGAGATTGACCCGGAGGTTCCCCTGAACCTGAGGCTGTTCGAAGCCTGGATTGCGGAGCAGTTCGCACGGCCCAAGTTCCTGGCGTCACTGCTGGCGGGGTTCGCTTTGTCCTCGGCTCTGCTGGCGCTGGTCGGCGTGTATGGCGTGATTGCCTATGCCGTGAAGCAGCGCGAGCACGAGATCGCGATTCGCATGGCTGTCGGCGCCGGCGCGAGCGACGTGACGGGCCTGTTCTTGCGGCAGGGCGCTCTCGTTCTGGGCACGGGAATCACGGGCGGAATGCTCGGTGGAGCTGTGGCCGGCAGGCTGCTGGAAACGCAGCTTTACGGGGTGCGCGCAATGGATCCGCTGACACTGGCGCTCTCCGCGTTGGCCTTCGCCGCCACTGGCCTGGCGGCCATCTGGCGTCCGGCCCGGCGTGCGGCCCGCACTGATCCCGCCATCGTGTTACGGGAGGAGTGACGGCTGGGGCGCTTCAGCCTCCGCACCGGCTTCCACTTTGCGCCGGCTGTCGAGAACGTAGTAAATCACCGGCACTGTCATCCGCGACAACAGCAGGCTTGCGACTTCGCCCGCCATCAGCGCAATCGCCAAACCCTGGAATATCGGATCGAACAGAATCACGCTCGATCCCACCACAACCGCCGCCGCCGTCAGCATCATCGGCCGGAAGCGCACCGCGCCCGCATCCACCACCGCTTCCTCGAGCGTCATCCCCTGCTTGCGGCGCAGCTCGATAAAGTCCACCAGGATGATCGAATTCCGCACCACGATGCCCGCCCCCGCAATGAAGCCGATCATCGACGTCGCTGTGAAGAACGCGTTCAGCAGCCCATGCGCCGGCAGGATGCCCACCAGCGAGAAGGGGATTGCGGTCATGATGATCAGCGGCGTAAGGAACGACTGGAACCAGCCCACCACCAGCACGTAGATCAGAACCAGCACCGCCGCGAACGCCAGACCGAGATCGCGGAACACTTCATAGGTGATGTGCCACTCGCCATCCCACTTCATCGCGTACACCTGATCGGAATCCGGCAATTGCGCCGTGTACTGCTCGAGGCGGTAGCCTTCCGGAATCCGGATCTGATCGACCTTCGGCGCCAGCGCGAGCATCGCGTACACCGGGCTCTCGATGGCGCCGGCGACGTCAGCGGTCACATAGGTCACCGGCATGAGGTTCTTGTGGTAGATGCTGCGGTCTTCAAGGACCTTGTCTTCATGAACCAGTTCGCGCAGCGGTACAAGCTGGCCTCGCCCGTCCCGCAGCCGCAGACCTTTCAGTTTCTCCATGTCGGACCGCGACGCACGATTAAGCCGCACCACGATCGGGACGTCCTCCTTTGAGGCAGGCTCGTGCAGCAGCCCGGCGATTTCACCCGCCGACGCAATGCGAAGCGTCCGCGCGATGTCCGCCTCGGCGATTCCGTGCAGCGCTGCCTTGTGGCGGTCCACCGTGATGCGATACTTCGGCTGGTCGTCCTCGACGTACCAGTCCGCATCGGCAATCCCGTCTATCCTTTCCATCTGCGCCCGAATCTCCCGTGCAATCCGGATGCGGCTTTCGAGCGACGGCCCGTACACTTCGGCCACCAGCGTCTGCAAAACGGGAGGGCCTGGCGGCGCCTCGGCCACCTTTACATTCGCGCCGGCCTGCTTTGCGACCGGCCGCAGCGCGATCCGCAGTTGCTTGGCGATTTCGTGGCTCTGGCGGGTGCGCTCATGCTTGCCAACGAGGTTCACCTGGATATCCGCCACGTTGGAACCGCTGCGCAAGTAATAATGTCTCACCAGGCCGTTGAAGTTGTATGGAGACGCAAGGCCGGCGTAGGTCTGGACATTCGTCACCTCATCCACCTTCAGCGCCACCTCCGCCAGGCGCCGCGTGACTCGGGCCGTTTCCTCGAGCGTCGTCCCTTCCGGCATATCGACAATCACCTGGAACTCGCTCTTGTTGTCGAACGGCAGCATTTTCACTTTGACGAACCGCGTGTAGATCAACGTCATCGATCCGGCCAGCAGCGCCAGGACGCCCAGCAGGAAACCGAAGCGCCGCACGCCGCTGCCGAGCAAACCGCCCATCAGCCGGCGGTACAGCCGCGTGGGCCAGGCTTCTTCGCTCGTATGGCCATGGGCGGCATGCTTTCTCAAAACACGAACCGCCACGTACGGCGTCACGATGAACGCCACCAGCAGCGAGAACACCATCGCCGCCGACGCGCCAATCGGAATCGGCCGCATATACGGGCCCATCAATCCGCCGACGAAGGCCATCGGCAGGATCGCGGCAATCACTGCCAGCGTGGCCAGGATCGTCGGGTTGCCGACTTCGTCCACCGCCTCCACCGCCAGATCCAGAATCGGTTTCTGATGGGCTCCCGCCAGCCGCTGGTGTCGCACGATGTTCTCGACGACCACGATCGCGTCATCCACCAGAATGCCGATGGAGAAGATCAGCGCAAAGAGCGTAATGCGGTTCAGCGTGTAGCCATATAAGTAAAAGGTGGTCAGCGTCAGCGCCAGCGTCACCGGAATCGCCGCGAACACGATCAGCGACTCGCGCAGTCCCAGCGTCAGCGCGATCAACACGCTCACCGACACAACCGCGATGCCCATGTGGGAAAGTAATTCGTTCGATTTCTCCGCCGCCGTCTCCCCATAGTGCCGGGTGATGGTCACGGACACTTCATGCGGGATGACGCTCCCCCGAACTGTGTCCACACGGCGCAGGACTTGTTGTGCGACTTCGATGGCGTTGGTCCCCTTACGCTTGGAAATCGCCACCGTCACCGCGGGCTCGAAGCCGTCTTCCGATCCGAACTGCACATATTGCGACGGCTCCTCGCCGCCGTCGGACACTTCGGCGACAGCCCCAAGAAAAACCGGCCGGTTCTCGAACACGCCGGCAACCACGCTCTCCACATCGTTCGCGGTGCGCAAGTAGTCGCCGGCCTCGAGCACGAATTCGCGATTGGACTGAGCGAACCGCCCCGCTGGCAGCTTCTGATTGGCGGCGCCCAGCGCCCGAAACACTTCGAAGGGCGTCAGCGAATACCTGCTCAGCGCGGCTGGATCGAGCGATACATGGATCTGCCGCCGCGCGCCGCCGAGGATCCGCACGGCGGACACTTCCGGCGTCTGCTTGATCACGTCGTGGACCTGCGCGGCCACCTGCCGCAACTGGGTATCGTTGTAGCGGCCGCTGTGCAACGTGAGAGCGAGAATCGGCACATCGTCGATCGAGCGAGGCTTGATCAGCGGCTGCGAAGCGCCCGGTGGGATCAAGTCGAAGTTGGCGAACATCTTCTGGTTCAGCTTGACGATGCTGCGCTCTTCGTCTTCCCCCACGCGAAAGCGCACAATGGCCAGCGCGCCGCCGGGACTCGAGGTCGAGTAAATGTACTCGACGCCGGGAATCTCCCAGAGAAGCTTCTCCATCGGCCTGGTGACGCGCTCTTCCACCTCGCGGGCCGAAGCGCCCGGCATCGCCACGAAAACGTCGATCATCGGCACGACGATCTGCGGCTCTTCCTCTCGCGGCAGCCGCCACAGCGAAAACAGCCCTGCCAGGATAGAGGAAATCAAGAAGAGCGGCGTCAGCCGCGAGTTCAGGAAGGTGCGCGCGATGCGCCCCGAAATGCCGAGCTGCCGCTGGTTCACTGCTTTACCTCGACTGCTGCACCGTCGGCGAGCGTGCCTGGGAGTGGATACACGATTTTCTCGCCCTCCGCCAGCCCGCTCAGCACCCGCACGCGATCCCGGCGCCGCTCGCCGGCGGCGATCATGCGATTGCGAGCGCGCCCCTCATCCGCCACCATCACGAACTGAAGCGATCCCTGCGTGCGAATCGCATCGGCTGGAATCGTGAGCCCGTTGGAAACGCCTGCCGGGAACTTCGCCCGGCCGGACATGCCGCTGCGCAGACTCGCCAGCGGCGGCAGATCCAGCTTCACAATCCCCGAGCGCGACGCCGGATCCACCGCCGGCACGATCTCCGCGATCGGCGCGCTGACGGTGCGATTCAGCGCTTCGATCCCGACCTCGATGCCCTGGCCGCGTCGCAGCGATTCCAGCAGCGACTCTTCCACCGGAACCTCGAGCCGGTATGCTCCTGCCTGCTCGACGATCAGCAGCGGCGCGCCAGGCGTCGCCAGGTTGCCCGGTTCGACGCGCTTCTCCGTCACCATGCCGGCAAATGGGGCGGCGATCTCGGCGTAGCCGCAGTGGATCGATGCGTTCTTCAGCGCCTCACCCGCCTGTGCGATTTTGTGATCGAGCTGCTGTTTCTTCGAACGCGCCATGTCATAGCCGGCCTCCGCCAGCCGCAGCTTGGCGGATGCCTCGTCGAGTTCCTGGTTCGAGATCGACTTCTTGTCGAACAGATCCTTCATGCGCTGAAAGGTGACCTGTGCCAGATCGAGCCGCGCCTTGGCTGCCGCGATGCCGCCGTTCACCTCAGCCTCCGCGCTCTGCGCTTCCCGCTGCGCCTCCTCCGCCTGCCGGTAGGCCGCATCCAGCTCTTTCGAGTCGAGCACCAGCAGCGCCTGCCCCGCGCTCACCACGTCCCCTGTGTTCACGCGCACCTCGCGCACATACGCCATGATGCGCGAGGAAACACTGCCTGTCGTGCGCGCCCGCACGGTGCCAACCGCTTCCCTCCCCGAAGCCCACTCTTCGACCGAAGCAGCCACTGTGGAAACCGCCACCGGCGGCGCCGTCTTCCTCTCTTTGCCGGCTCGCTCCGGCGCGTGACCGCATCCGGAAACCAGCGTGACCAGGATCCAAACAGAGCGTCTCATCTGTCTCCCGCCTTATCGCAATACTTCCGAGTCCGGCGACAGCGTCCCCGCCGCCAGCTCGAGCATGGTGGCCGCCACACGCTGATCGTGCACCGCCGTCAGCTTACGCAAGCTCGCCTCCATCCGCGCCGTCTGATTGCGCAGCAGGTCCGTCACCGTGCTCAACCCGCTCAGGTAGCGGTTGCGCGTGATGCGGAGGCTTTCCCCGGCTTGCGCCACCGCCGCTTCCGCGACGCCGATCCGTTCCGTGGCTGCCGCCAGCTCTGCATACGCCTTGCGTACCTGTAATTCGAGCGATGCATGAATCTGTTCGCGTTGGGATTCCGTGATCCGCACCGCATGCTCCGATTCGCGCACCCGCGAGCGGTCCGCATAGCCGTTGAACAGGTTCCAGCGCATGGTGACGCCGGCAAACCAGCTCGCGCCGCCGTGCGTCACCAAACGCCCGCGGTCGGCTTCGAACGCGCCGCGAATGCTCACCTGGGGAAAGTACGCCGCCCGCGCCTGGGACGATTGTGCTTGCGCCAACTGGGTCTCCAACGCCGCCGAGCGCGCGTCGGGCCGCTCGGCCACCGCCTTCTTCTCATACTCGCCTTGTCCCGCCGGCGCCGCCGGGAGCGACGCGAGCGAAGTGGTGAGCCTGCGCACCGTATCCAGCGGCGCGCCCAGTGCTTCGTTTAACGCCGCGCGGGCCACCTCCAACTCCGACCGCCGCCGGATCTGCTGCTCGCGCATCGCCGCCAGATGCACCTGGATGGAAAGAACATCGGCGTCCGTGGACATGCCCGCCGCCCGAATCGCTTCCGCCCGCTTCAGATCCGCGCCGGCGGCCGTCACCGCTTCCTGGGCCACCTTGGAACTCTCTTCCGCAAGCAGCACTCCGAAATACGCTCGCACCGCCGCGGCCGCCAGTGTCATCCGGGTCAGCCGCTGCTCCTCGGCAGTCAGCTTCGTTTCGAGCTCGACCGCCTGCACTTGCTTCTTCGTCTGCCCCGCGTCGAACACCGTCTGGTCCACCGCCACCAGGCTCTGGAAATTGTTCACCGGCGCCGGATGATTCAGGCTGTCCAGCCGCAAGTCATCGGCGGTGAACCGTCGCTGGTTCAAGAGGCTGCCAAAGACATAGACCGGGTTGTTGCCTCGGGAATAGGACTCCGTGTAATGGATCTTGGGCAAGTATCCGCTGCGGGCCTGCTCGATTCGCAGACCGGCGGCGGTGACGCGAGCGCCGGCGGCCTTGGATGCCGGATGCTGTGCCTGTGCCAGCCTGGCTGCTTCGGCCAGCGTCAGTCCCTCTTGCGCACAAACCAAGACCGGCGTCAGGGCGGCCAGCCAGCGCATCATTGCCCTGCACCCAGCTTGCCCAGGATCGTCATCATCAGGCACCAGTTGGAAACACCTGACTGCAACAGGTTCAGCCCGACGAACGCGGTGAACAGGAACCAGCCGGGATGCACCCAATAGCCCAATGCCAGGCTCAGCAGAACAAAAGTTCCAGCAATCAATCGCAGATAGCTCTCTACAGTCATCGAATTCCTTTCCTACCTTTTTGGGCAGATGCAGAACGCCGGCGGCGGGTGACAAG
>JACQDF010000166.1 GCA_016201205.1 Acidobacteriota bacterium | reverse complement strand
CTATACAAAACCCATCTGCGATGGTGACCGCCCGAACCCGCTCGAGCTTGACAATGTTATGTCTCGGCACAGGATTCGTTGCCTGAACCTCGGCAATTCGCTTCAGCCAGTCATCGCAGAACTTCAAGCAGCGCTTGTGAGCGTTGACCCGGTCGAGGCAGCGAGCACACAGGTAGGCCAGAAAAACGCGGTCCGATAGATGTAGCGGCAGGTCTTTGGCAGCGGCGATCTCAACCGAGCACTGAGAATACGCCGTCATCGCCTCGAGCGCCATTGTCAATTGGAGCCGCACCTGAAGGTATCGTGGGTTCAGATCCTTCGCCTCGCGGAGAAGGCCCACGGCGTACTTCAGGTGCTTGACGGCCAGCGGCCAATCAGGCTCGCGAATCTTGTCGGCGTACCTGCAATGTAGAACCGCGACTTCGTGTAACGAGTGGACGTCCCGCTTGTGTGCCAGTCTGACTTTCGCGGTCTCCGCAGCATCCGCAAACGCTTCCAATGCAGTCTGGGCGGTGAGCAGGTTCCCGATAAGATCCTGGTCATCAGAGTACAGCCGCAATCCATCGGCTGCCGCTGTCGCGGCTGCACGATGGGCGCTCCGCCTGATCAACGCAAGTGAAAGATTGACGAAGTACTCGGCAGGTTTCTCTCTTGCCGCAGAGAGGCATTCCAATGCCTTGATCGCCTCTTCGGCCCGGCCAAGCGCGGTCAAACAAACCGCATATCCGATCGCGATGTGCTGATTGTAAGGGTAGTCCGGGACGGCCGTGACCATCTCGGGAACGAACAGCCTGCCGTAGATTTCTGCCGCTTTGCTGTAATCCCCAACGGAGGTTAGCGCCTGCGCTTCCCGAAGAAACTGATCGACCTCGGACTGCTCAATAACGCAGTGAGTTCCCGTTTCATTCCAGATGCCGGCGCTGCCTGGTCGAACATGCTCACGATATTTCCTAGCCCCCACCATGGGCATCTCGTAGCGGAGCTTGGGGCGAAATCGCTGGTACCGAACGCCGCGCTTGTTGGCTGCCTGCGCCAACGCAAGGTCGAGGGACGAATAGTCAGCCAGCCTCTTCCCCGGGTCTTTCTCCAGGCACTCGCGGATGGCGCCCTCCGCGCCAAACGCGGTCCTTTTGAGAAAGCGTTCGAGAGGCGCCGGCGCCTCGAACAAGTGTTTCAAGCGGATCTCTTCCGCCGTGGTGCCGGTGAACGGGCAACTGCCTGCTTCCCATTCATACATGAGGCAACCCAGGCTGTAAATATCCGTTCGGTGATCAAGGTCTACATATCCCAGGAGCTGCTCCGGCGAGGCGTAGAAAACGGTGCCAAGGAAACTCCCAGCCGCAGTCAGCGCTGGACGAGCGCTGCCACGAGCTACCGTTGACGCGCGGTCGATGGGTTCGGACGTGACGGTCAGTGGGCGAGCCAGCCCCCAGTCCGACACGAATGCCAGATCGGCTTCATCAAGCAGGATATTGTCCGGCTTTAGGTCTCGGTGGATGACCTTATGCTGTTGATGCGCCCAAGCCAGCGTGCCGACGACGCGCGCCATCACTGAGAAGAAGAACTCTGGGGACCGATTTCTGAGGTGCCTCCTGAGATTGCCGCCTTGCATCCAGCGTGAGCACACCACAGGGAGTTCATTGATCCTAATGATGCAAAACGCCTCCACAACTCCGTCACAGGCCGACAGCGTCGTCCAGACGCGCAGCTCGCGAAGGTACCGATTCCAGGCATCAGAATCTTCGACGATGTCGTGTTGAATCATTTTCAGTGCAAACGACTTTTCATCTTGGACGACGCGGATGCACTCGCCCATGCCACCCTTGAGGATGCGATCGACCCTGAACTCCGGCGAGGCCAATCCGAGGTGAGCGGCAAATTCAGGGAGGCTTACTATCTGGTCCGGACTGAAAGCCATCTTCCTTCCACGGTGACTTCTGGGTCACCGATTATTGTACGCGTCTGCGACCGATTCTGTTTGGATCGTGCCGCAAGATCTACTGGACCACAGTCGTTACCGGCTCGGCGTCGGCGAGGATTGGCGAGATCTCAGGCGTGCCTGATTGGGGCGGAACGGGAGCTATCGGTTGCGGCTCCTTTTTCTTTGCTGCTTTTGCGAGCTTCTGCTGGATGCGGCGAGTCAGCTCATTCTGCCTCTCGGGCGCGACGAACGCGTATTCGCCTGTCATCTCCAGGTCGCTGTGGCCGGCGATCTCTGACGCCTCGATCGCGCTGCCTCCCACCTGCTGCCGCCATGTGATGTTGGCGCGGCGAAAACTGTGCGGCCCAAATCCTGGGAAGTCGCAACCCTCGGTCTCTGCGGCTTGGTGGAGTGCGTCGCGCACTCCCGAGTCACAGCCCGGGACCTCTTGCACCCCAAGCAATCCGTCTAAAGGTATTCGACTCTGTTCTTCATGTCGTCAGGCGATAATGCGGCGTGAATCAGAACCAGGCGTCGCAGTACGTCTCCAATGCTTCGCACCTGTGGTCGCCAGTACGCGACGCCCGCGTGAGGTGCACCCTCTGCGTGTAGCCGGAGGAAGTCCACATCCTGAGTGATGACAACTCGTCCCGCATTGGCCGCGAAGGCGAGATGCTCACGGTCATCGGTTCCCATCAGACCTGGCATCCGCTGTGGTTGTCACGTCGATGCCCCGATTACGAAGAGCATCTGCCAGCGCCGGAGGGATGTGCTCATCCAGATGAAAGGTAACAGGCGCCGGTCAGGATGCTTCTTTCAATGGCTCCTGACCCAACTTCGCGTCCAGCATCGAGGGATGATTGCGACGGAACTCCTCGGCATAGACGCGATCCGCCCGCATCTCCTCCTGGATTTCCTGCACATGTTCGAAGTAGTAGGCGAGTGCACTATGAACGTCAGCGAGGGTGATGCTGGGAATATCCGAGACAATCTCGTCCGGAGTCATGCCCTGGTGCTCATACCAGATGACAATGTCCTGGACACGCACGCGGTGGCCCGCAATGCGAGCCCTTCCACCAGAGGTTCCGGGCGTTTTCACGATTCGTTCATTAGGGGCATTGTCCATACGGCTCCTCCTTGGCGTCCAAAATTGGACGCCAAATGGACGCCAGGACACCGGTCGGGGCAGATTGGACTCCACGCGGACTCCACAATCCTGCTCCTCGCGCGCGCGGTTGCCACTGACCTTCCTGGTCCGCTGGAGGAGACGACGCCAGAAGTTCTTCCTATAAGGACGATGCCCCGAAATCGCGACCACCCCTCTGTGGACCGGCTACGTGACTTTGACATGGCCCGATTGTGAAACGCGGGCGACGAACGGTCCCGGCAAGGAATGCAGGACTTTGCAGATCTGCGGCAGCGCCGCCAAGAAGACCGCCGCGATTTCGATGCCCCGGAGATTTCCCGCAGTAAGGACGAAAACTCTGGCTTTGCTGGCTCTCAGCGCGGCGATCTCCAGCGGACGGTATCGCAGCCTCTGATCCTTGGTGAGCACAACCCAGCCCCGCTCACCGACCGTCCGAAGCCAGACGCGGTCCTCCTCGTCACGCGCAAAATGGTCATCGTGGATCTCGACTACGAGACCGGCCTTGATGAGCTCCGTTCGGATGGGATCTATGCCCAGCGACCTGTCGATGAAAAATGTCGTTTCATCAGGCGGCTTCGCAGCGGATGGCTTCTTCGATCTCACTGGTGTCCAGACTGAAGGCCTGCGCGAGGTCCGCGACGGAATCGCCGGCCCTGTAACGCTCGTAGATGGCTGAAACGGGTATGCCCGTGCCGACGATCACTGGTCGACCGAAAGAAACCGCCGGATTCATGACCACGACGCGCGGGTCGGACTTGGGCGCCGCATCCGATTCGGTATCGCGAGTGAAGGGGTAGAGCTTGATCGGGAGGCCCTTCGCGTCTCTCTCGATCCGCTTGAGGTAGACGCTTATGATTTCCTTCATTGCCTGTTGGCCTTCGCGCGACGCATTAATCAAATCCCCGTAACGCTCGACGAACAGGTCCAAACCATCGGTCTGGAAGGTCTGATCGATGAGAGGGCGCTCGACCTGGAACTGCCGCTTCACGTAGTCGAGCGCGGTGCGAACCTTCGGAAGCTTGACACCGTGCCGACGACGAATGGCGGCCAGGACGTGCGCCTCGACCAGGTTAATGAAAGAGAGATACTGCCGTTGCGGATCGTCCAGGTGAATCAGCGGCCGGGATCGCTTCGGTTGTCCAGCAACTGGATACCACCGGCCCAGCACCCAACTGCGCAAGGTTCCTTCCGGCATGCGCAAGTAGTGGGCCGCTTCGGTAACCGAGTACGCTGGGGATAGACGGGAATCTTCAGTCGGCTTGAACGCCATTTCTCCCTCTCAAACATTATCGACCCGCCGCGTTGTGCAAGACAAGCCGAGTTCGGGACTTCTGCACGAGGCTTGTAGCTGGCTCACCGTGCTCGAAGCCAATCGGGGGGAGGCGTTGGTTGGTCCCAGCCCAGTGGTTAGTTAGACCGCGGCAGGCGTGACCGGACCCTTGAAGCAGATCGGTTTGGCCGTCGGAAAGACTTCTTGTATGGCCTTCTGATCGCCGGACAGGCTATAGAAGTCAACGTGCAAGGGTAGGTCGAGCGGCTTCCGCATGCTCATGCCCTCGCGAAAGAAGAATCTGCCGTACGTGTCCTCCTTCGGAAAGCTGTATCCGAGGACGACAATACGCTCGGCAGTTCCCACAGCGTTCGCTACAGCCCGCCACTGCTCACGAATCACTTCGAACACGCGGCTGGCCCTGTAGTATTCTTGCACCTCGAATATCAGTTCGCTCTTCAGCGGCACTGCGCCTAACAGCAATGGGTCCGGCCCACAACGCTGCTTCACCTCCTCGTGATCCAGTGAGATCAGTAGCGGTTCTCCGTCGGTCACGTGATAGTCCAGGCTTCCGATCGGCCACGAACCCGAGCCATGGGGCTTGGCGAATCGGATCGTCCCCGGCTTCAGATCTTTGCCGTGACGCAACGTCTTTTTGAGGTTTGTAACGATCCGTTCAATCACGGTGTCGTAATTGAACGAAATGAGGGAATCGCCTGCCTTGATTTCCTTCGCAACGGACGCCACCACCGTGCAGCTATCCGTGTCCGATACCTTGTTCGCAAGCTCGTCACATGAGCGGCCATACGTCCGGACGAGCACGCTTTTCAACTCCCTAACCACTGGGCCCCGAGGAGCCCACGAGATTGGGAATGAGCCCGGGAACTTCGCGTGGAGATCAACGCAAGTCCACAATTCCTCGAGCCCGACATGCTCGTGCGTCTTCTTGAGATGCCCGACAACCTTGCTGATCTCGGGATACTCACTCTGCCACCCAGGGACCCGGCTTTTTTGGTCGGGCCGCCGGGATTTGAACCCGGGACCTCTTGCACCCCAAGCAAGCGCGCTAGCCAGGCTGCGCCACGGCCCGAATTCTCTATTCTAGCACCCACGCGCGTTATACTCGCTGCTGACCCCAATGAAGATCACCCGCGTCGAAGCCATTTATCTCCGCCAGCCCGAAGTGCGTTTCCAGTGCGACAGCGGCCAGGACGCGCTCATCGTGCGCGTCGAGACCGACGCCGGCATCACCGGCATCGGCGAAGTCGACTCCAGTCCGATGGCCGTCAAAGGCGCCATCGACGGCCCCTTCTCGCACACCACGGCCTGCGGGCTCGCCGAAATCGTCGTTGGCGAAGACCCCTTCGAGACCGAGAAGATCTGGCACAAGATGTACCGTGCCAACGTATACGGCGGCCGCCGCGGCGCCGCCTTCCATGCCATGAGCGGCATCGACATCGCGCTTTGGGACATCAAGGGCCGAGCGCTCGGCGTGCCTGTCTGGAAGCTGCTTGGCGGCGGCTTCCACAAACGGATCCGGTGTTACGCCAGCTCGCTGTTCGGAGCTACGCCGCAGGCCACCGGCGAGCTGGCCAGCCGCTTCCGCGACCAGGGCTTCAGCGCCGTCAAGTTCGGCTGGGATCCGATGGGCCAGGATGAGCAAACCGACATCGCGTTGGTGCGCGAAGCCCGCCGCGGTCTGGGCGACGGCGCGGATCTGCTCATCGACGCCGGTCTGGTGTGGGATTCCAAGACCGCACTCCAGCGCGCCAACGCGTTCGCCGAATACGACATTTTCTGGCTCGAAGAGCCGCTCCGCCCCGATGACTACGAAGGCTACCGCCGTCTGGCGGAAGCCACGCCGATCCGTATTGCCGCCGGCGAGGAGGAAAGCGGGCGCCAATCGTTCCTCGATCTGATGGACCGCGGCCGCATCGACGTCGTGCAAGTCGATCTCACCCGCTGCGGCGGCTTTACCGAAGCGATGAAAATCGCCGCCCTCGCCTGGGACCGCGGACTTCCCGTCGCCAACCATGGCTTCACCACTTACATCAATGTCACCGCCGCGCTCCACTGGCTCAACTCGATTCCCAACGCCCTCATCTGCGAATTCGTCACCGAAGAAGAGACCAATCTGCGCGAGCAGATCACGAAGCAGAAACTCCGGGCCAACGAGGGCTACTTGGACATCCCGCAGGAGCCCGGACTTGGCATAGACATCGACGAAGAGGCTATCCAGCGCTACCGCGCCGCCTGACTCGCCCAGTGCTCCTTCAGCCGCCGCGCCGCCGTCCGGCCCGCGACCTGCATCAGCTCGCCCTCGGTCGCCGCCCGCACCCGCTCCAGGCTGCCGAAATGCTGGAGCAGCTTCCGGGCCGTCTTGTCGCCGATCCCCGGCGTATCCAGCAGCTCGGTCGCCAGCCGCTGCGCATTGCGCCTCGAGCGGTGGAAGGTCACCGCAAACCGGTGCGCCTCGTCCCGCACCTGTTGCACCAGATGCAGCACCGGCGAGAATTTGTCCAGGATGACCGGTTCGCTGCCGGCGCCATACACGTAGATCCATTCTTCGCGCTTGGCAATCGACGCCAGCGGCTGGTTGATGATCCCGATCGCCTCCAGCGCTTCGGCGGCTGCATGCAGTTGTCCCAGGCCGCCATCCACCAGCACCAGCTCCGGCATCCTCTTCTTGTCCGCCCGTAATCGCGAGTAGCGGCGGGTGATCACTTCACGCATGCACGCAAAATCGTCGTTGCCGGTGACCGTCTGAATGGTGAACTTGCGGTAGCCGGATTTGTTCATCCGCCCGTCTTCCCACACCACCATGCTGGCGACTTTGTCCGTGCCCTGGATGTGGGAGATATCGAAGCACTCGATTCGCCGGACAGGCTCCTCCAGCCCCAGCGTATCCTGGAGCGCTTCCTGGATCGCCCGCGAGCCCGGCTTGCGAACGCGAAACCGCAGATCGAAACTGTGCTTGGCGTTGGTTTCCACCAGCTCCAGCATCGCCCGCTTCTCGCCGCGCTGCGGCGTGTGGATCTCGACCTTGCGCCCCCGCTTCTCGCTGAGCAGCTCCTCGAGAACCTCGCGGTCCTCAAACTCCGCCGGCACATGGATGCGCCCCGGAATGTACCGCTGGTCCAGGTAGAGCTGCAACAGCAGATCGGCGATGAACTCCTCCGCGTCAAAGCTCATCTGGTCCTCCCAGAAGAACTCGCGCCGGTCCACGATGCGCCCGCCGCGGAGATGAAACAGGTTCACGGCAATCAGCGGCGGTTCGGCATGCCAGGCGAGGATATCAGTGTCATCTCCCTCGGCGGCGGCCATCTTCTGCCGCTGTTCCATCTCCTCGACAGTGGCCATCAGATCGCGCAGCGCGGCCGCTTCCTCAAACCGCAATTCTCCGGACGCCTTCTCCATGCGCTCGCGCAAGCCGGCGATCAGATGCCGGTGCCGCCCTTCCAGGAACAGCTTCACGTCGCGAACCGCCTGCCCGTAAGTCTCATCCGTTGTCAGCCCCTCGACGCACGGGCCATGGCAGCGGTGGATGTGGTACTCCAGGCACGGCTGAGCGTGCGGCCGCGTCAGATCCACTTTGCAGGACGGCACCTGGAAGCGCCGGTGAATGAAATTCACCACTCGATGCGCCAGGTTGCCCGGAAAATACGGTCCGAAATAAGTTTCGCCTTTCTTCAGCCTGCGGGTCACGTACACACGCGGGTACTTCTCCTGGGTGAGCTGGATGTAGGGATAGGTCTTGTCATCGCGCAGCAGAATATTGAAGCGCGGCTGATGCTGCTTGATCAGGTTGTTCTCCAGCGCCAGCGCTTCCTTTTCGTTGTCGACCAGGATGTGATCGACGTCCGCCGCCTCCGCGATCAGCGTCCCGGTCTTCACATCCGCCAGCCGCTCCTCGGAGAAATAACTGCGGACGCGGCTGCGCAGATTCTTCGCTTTGCCGATATACAGAATCGTCCCGCCGGCATCCTTATACAGATACACACCGGGCCCGGCGGGAAGCTGGGCCGCTTTTTCGCGCAGGTCCATGCAACAGATCCGGGGAACGGATCTGGAACCATTGTGGCAAACGCTATACTCATGGATGTGAGCTGGTGTCGCCACCTGGTGGCATGGACGTTTCTCTCAGCCGGGCTCGCACACGAGGCGCCCCAGAAGCCGCCGCAACCAGAGCCGCC
>JACQDF010000037.1 GCA_016201205.1 Acidobacteriota bacterium | reverse complement strand
GTTCAATCTTGGGAGGAGCTGCGGAACCGTATCCTGCAAGGCATTGCTGAAATCAACCAGGCTCCAGTGGTGCATCGTTGGAAAAAGTTCGAAGCCCTCTCAGCATAATGGATATGTTTCAATGAAACGATATACTAGTGACTAATGACCAGACGAATATCTCTCAACCACGAAGGGCACGAAGCTCACGAAAGAAAACCTTCGTGGTTATCTCCCCTTCTCCGTCCCCCCTTGCAGAAACGCCGGCGGGTGGCCCTCGTGCCAGGCAAAGGGCGGCGCGTCGTCCCGCCAGAAGCCGACCAGTCGTTTGCCGACGCGGGCGATCACTTCCAGGTGGCCGGGACCGCCCGTCTGGCTTAGGGTGCTGTGGATGAAGGTCACGGCATCCACATGGCCTAAGCTCTGACCGAAGATCACCGGCGCCGTCCAAAGCAGCGAGCCGGAATCGTTCTCTCGTGTAAAGTGCGCGAGGCCGCCGGCCGCCCACGGCACGACCAGCTCAAAGTCGCCGTGGACGCCAAATCGGCCCTGGATGAGCGCCGGGGTTCCCGCGACACCGGAAGCAAAGGGAATATCCCATACCCTCCACGCGAACGGCTCGGAATCCAGCCGAAAAGCTAGCCATAACTGGTCGCCAATACGGGCCACCAACTCCAAATGCCCGGGGCCTTTGGTATAGCTGAAATTGCTCTGGATCAGCGTCACCCCATCAACCCGGCCCCACTTCGTAGCAAAGACCACCGGCCCGATCCAGCCGCCGGTGACTCCATTATCGCGGCGGTAGTGAGCAATACCCCCGGAACAAAGAGGAAAAACCAACTCAAAGTCCCCGGCGGGTCCAAACCGGCTTTGAATGAGGGCCGGGCTGCCGCAGGCCTCCGCCGACACAACCGGACGACTCGATCCCCACCATGGGAAAGGTGCGCGGTCTGCTCGCATGAAATGCACCAAGCGGCTCCCCACGCGGGCGATCACTTCGAAATTGCCGGGCCCGCCTTTCGTACCGCTGACGTTGCTTTGTATCAGGGCCACGGCATCGACGGGGCCCAGCGTCCCGCCAAAGATCGTCGGCTTGCTCCAAGGCCGCGCCGGATTGTCGTTATCGCAGCGATAGTGCGCCAGACCGCCGGTCGCCAGCGGGACCACCAATTCAAAATCGCCTTGCTTGCCGAAGCGGCTCTGAATGAGCGCCGGATTCCCGGCGTAGCCTTTGGCCAGATACACCGCCTCCAGCGATTGCATGGGTGAATTCAGGATTCTCAGGCGCCGGGCCTGCCAATACATCCCACCGGCCAGCAGCGCCAACGCCACGACTGCCAGGACGATCCCTTCGATCACGCGCGCACGGTTGCGCCGTATGAACTTGCTTGTGCGGTACGCGACCGTGTCTGGGCGCGCCAGGACGGGCCGACCCTCCAGATGGCGCCCGATATCTTCGGAGAATTGCTCGGCCGACGCGTAACGCCGACCGGGCTCCTTGCGCAAGGCCATTAATACGATGTTGTCCAGGTCGCCGGCCAGTTGGCGGCGCAGCGCATCGGGCCGGGCGCCGCGCGTCCGGCTGACCGATTCGGGTGTTCGCGCAATGCGAGTGGCGTCGTCGCCTCCGGACACATTCACAACCTGACTAATCACCAGGCTGGGCTTTTGCGGCTCTTCTTCACGAACGGCCCGCTCCATCGCCTGCGGCGTGTAGCTCTGCACGCGATAGGGATGATGACCGGTCAGCAGCACGTACAGCAGCACACCCAGGGAGTAGACATCGCTGACGGGCGTGATCGGCTCGCCGAGCACCTGCTCCGGACTGGCGTATCCGGGCGTCATAGGCCGTTGGCCTTGGTTTGTGGCGGATAGGAACTGCGTGGATAACTCGGGCGCCAGCACCTTGGCGATGCCAAAGTCGAGCAGCTTGGGAACGTGAGCGGCCGTGACCAGAATATTGCTGGGCTTGAGGTCGCGGTGGATGATCTGTCGCTGATGCGCGTTGTGAACGGCGGCGCAGGCCGTGCGGAAGAGCCTCAGACGCTCCACAACGGGCAGACAATACGTGTCGCAGTGGACATCAATGGGGAGACCTTCCACATAGTCCATGACGAGGTAGGGAAGGCCATCCTCGGTGGTTCCGCCGTCCAGTAGCTTGGCGATGTGGGGATGATCGAGCTGGGCCAATATTTGCCGCTCCCGGCGGAAGCGGTGTTGGATGGCGTCCGTCGCCATAGATGGATGGATCAATTTGATGGCGACTTGCTTGCGGAACGCGTCATCGGCGCGCATGGCCAGATAAACGGCGCCCATGCCCCCGTGTCCGATCTCGCGTAGAATTTGATAAGCGCTGATGCGCCGACCCGTCAGCGGCTCGCCGGACGCGCCGGGGGCCAACGACGTCAAGGCGGCCGCGGGTTTTTCCAGAAAGCCCGACGCCTCCACATCCGACACCAGCAGCGACTTCACCTCTCGCCGCAGCTCGGCATCGCCGCGGCAGGCTTCCTCCAGAAACGCCACACGTTGCGCCGGCAGGCGGTCCAACACCGCTTCAAATATTTCGTTCACTTGCTGCCAACGCTCAGGTGTCATCAGACTATGCTTTATGGAGCTCGCGGTGCAGCCAAGCCCGTGTGGTGCGCCATTGCCGTTTGACGGTGCGCGGCGACAGGCCCATGACTTCCGCGGTCTCTTCAATGGAGAGTCCGCCGAAGAAGCGCAGCTCTACCAGGCGACTCTTCTGTGGATCCAAAGTGGCTAGATCGAGCAGCGCATCGTCCAATGCTACCAGATCAACGGATTTCTCTTCCCCCCAATCGCCGGCGGTCTCGAGCGACAAAGGGCGCTCGGCGCCGCCCCGCTTGGCGGCGTAATTGCGGCGAGCGTAATCGACCAGGATACAGCGCATCAAGTGAGCGGCAATGCCAAAGAAGTGCGCGCGGTTTTGCCAACCGATATCCGTCTGGTCGGCCAGCCGTAGATACGCCTCGTGGATCAGCGCTGTGGGCTGCAGCGTATGGTAGGACGACACGCGCCGCAAGTTATGATCGGCCAGCCGACGCAGTTCATCATAGACTACAGGGATCAACTGGTCCAATGCCGCCGCATGACCTCGGCTACAAGCCGCCAGCATCTGCGTTATATTTGGGGGTGAGGAATTCATAGTCCGTTCTCTTACCTGCCGGGGCCATTATATATCGGATGTTCACCCTTAAATACCGAGGGGGGTCCATCCGGTAGCCCTTGCCACTTCAAGGGGTTACGCGTTGCTCCTGGAGCTTCTTTCTCGTGACTACACGCGCCCCCAAGCAGGGCAACGATTGGGGG
>JACQDF010000155.1 GCA_016201205.1 Acidobacteriota bacterium | reverse complement strand
AGCCCGGCGCCGGCAGCGACGGCAAGCCCGGCAATCACCGCAGCGGCAGCCTCAGCCCGCCTGGGCTCGCCGATTCCCCGAGTACGATCCGCACTTCCGGGTCTGGCGGCGCGTCCTCCGGAACGCGCAGATTGATCTGGTAGAGGCCGGCGAAGTCCGGAGCCACGCCTACGTAGCGGATTCTATCGTCCGGCACCGGCGCATCGTTCAGCAAGAGCCGGAACTCGGCGCGCCGGGCGATGGGAGCAGCGCCTCGCGCCAGTTGACGGTATGGCGTTTCCGGGACGGTGGGTCCTAAGCCGGTAGCAAAAAGCAGAATGTCCTGCCCTTTGGCGGCGGGGCTTTCTCTCTGGATCAAAGTGCCGTCCAGCCTGGCCGCGATGATGGTCTCCGGATCCAGCGGGAACAGGCCCGGCGACTCCGCCTTCAGCCGGACCAGCACTTCCGGCCCCTGACGCCCATCGAGCGTCACCCACAGCTTGGCTTCGCGGTCACCAAGCAGGTTGCCGGGCGCCAGGAAATTGATCTGCCCCGGCGAAACATACCAGATCGGGGCCGCGATGCCATCCAGAAAGACGCGTACACCCGTTCCCGGCAGCACGACAGGAAGAAGACCGGCGGCGACGTCTTCACTTCTCATCTCGCGGGTCGCATAGGCCAGGCTCGCCCCGAAAATGGTGCCGAATGCGTTTGGCGCCAATTCGGGCCGGTAGGTGGCGGAGTTGACCACAGTCGCCGCCGAGTACACCTGAGCCAGTGCCTGACACGCCAGAGCAAGAAAGAATTCGACGGAGGCCACCACAGAGAAAGTGGGCTGGAACGGCCCATTCTCTCAAACCAATTGAGGGGACAGGGTAGCCTGTCCGGTTTACCGCGCCACCGGGATGTACACCGTATTCGCGCTGCGGATGCCGCCCGCCACTTCCGCCACGATGGCGTAATCCCCATCCGCCAGGCCGGCCGGAACGGTGATGTTGAACGCGTAAACCCCCGCCGCCGCCAGCGTCCCATTGCCTGGGAAGCTCGCCTGGACATCATTGATGCGGATGACAGGCTTGGATCTCAGCTCCGGAGTGCCGTACACCACGCGATCTGCCGGCATTTCAGGGTCCGTCGCCCCGAAACCGCTACCTAGAATCTGGATGGTTTCGCCGGCACGCGCGGCGCGCCGGATGCGGGAGTCGGTTCCTGTCACGCCGGCGCAGCAGCGGCCTTGCGGACGACGAGGGCTTCGCTGCTGGCCCCTCCATTGGTCAGCACCACCTGCACGTCGCCGACAGTGTCGTCGATCGGCGCCAGCGCGTTCACCTGCCCCGGAGATGCGAAGCTAATTGTCGCCGGCCGGTTGTTCACCATCACGCTCACGCCATTCAACTGCGTTGGCAGGTTCCCACCCTGGATCGCCGCGTCCCAGGACGCCTCCACTACGCCGCCGCGCGTGATCGAGGGGCGTATGCCGCCTGGAGCGCTCGCACCGATGGTGAGGCTGGTCGTAAAGATTCTGTCGCCTGTATTGCTGCCGCTATTGTCGGCGGCATTGCCGGCGGCATAGAAGATCACCGCGCCTTCGTTGGTGGCTGGAGGCGTCCATTCGATCTCCCAGGTGTTCCCGCCCACCGTCCCCGGGAAAGTCGAGTCAAACGAGGAATCGGCCGGGTGGGTGTGGGTAACGAATTCCGTCAGGTTGTTGCACGGCCCAGCCTGGTTATTCGAGCACACCCGCCTCTGGTCGCGCGAGGGCGTGAAGGCGCCCGCCTGCCTGCCGGGGTCGTTCACCAGGCGCGCGGTCAACTCGAATCCCCACCGGCGGGCTTCCGGATGCTCGACACGAACGCGAACCGTCTGCTTGACGCCCGGCGTATAGTTGAAAGCAGTGATCACCACGCGGCCGCGCGGGTCGCTATTCACATCGAAGCTACGGTGACACGCCGTGCAATTGATTCCGCCATCCGCCGCAGCGCCCGTGCGCAACGGCGGGGGACCGGTGCTGAAGGCGATCAGAAATACCGGTGACGCAAACAGGGCGCCGAACATTAGTCGTGTCGCCTTGGAATTCACACTCTCACCTCTGAACTGGAATATAGACATTGGTCGAGCTGGTCGCTGAGCCGATCTCGGCGATTAGCTTGTGGTCGCCGTTTGCCAGCGTGTCAGGTATGGGTACGTTGAATTGATACAGGCCCGCGAACACGAGGTTTCCGCTGCTCACGTTGGCCACCGTTTGGTCGAAGAGGATGCGCACGGGCGTAGTCATCGCCGGGGCGCCTGTCACCACCTGGTCGGTGGGCACGACGGGGTTGGTGGGACCGAAGCCGTGGCCGAAGATCAGCAGGGTTTCGCCGGGGCGGGCGGCCCGGGTAACGCGCGGATCGGGGCCGCCTGGCCGCCCGACGAATGTGCCGTCCAATGCGACAGCAGTGACATAAATCCTCCCACTGGCGTCCGCCAAGCCGTAGAACGCCGGGAGAAAAGCCGACGCCTGGGCGGTGAAGGTGGCTTCCCCATTGGCGTTTCGCACGACTACGCTCACGGGGCCGGTGCCGATGCTCAGCGGTCCCAGAATATTGATCTGCGCAGGGGATACGAAATGGATCGCCGCCGGTCTGTTGTCGACAGTAACGGTGACGCCGCTGAGGGTAGTGGGTAGCCGGTTTCCCTGGATCGCGTCATCCCACGTCGTGGTCGACGTCGCAAAGTCGGTTCCGTAAACCGCGGTGAAGGTAGTGGGCGCCACTCCAAGCGTGCCGCTGAAGCCATCGCGGAGTCCGGTGATCGTCGGCCGGGGAGGACCGCCCCCGGTAGACGGCGTCAGTGTAAAGTTTGCGGTATAGATGCGGTCGCCGTTGTTGGTGCGGTCCCCATTGGCCGCGTTGCCGGCAACATAGATGCGCACGTTGCCAACATTGGTCGCCGGCGGCGTCCACTCGATGGTGAACGTCCCGGTTCCCGTCGCCGGACGCGAGTGCTCGATGAACTCGACCGGAAACTGCCCGCAGCCGGCAGCAGGTTTCACGCGGCCGTCGTCACAGAGAATCTGCGTGCTCGTGTCCACATTGTTGAACGCGCCCGCCTGGCCGTTGGTCAGGTTGGTCTCCAGTCGCGCCGTAGCCTGGAATCCGAACACCCGCTGTAGTGCGTCGGTGACCGTGACGGTCCACCGCTGCCTCTGCCCTGGAACATAGGTCAGGCCGCTGGGAAACGTGATCGACACGCGGCCTGGGCCGCTGTTGACGGTCCCGGTGTGGCATCCGGCAATCGCGCAAGTCTGGTCACCGGGCGCACCCGTATGGCGCGGATCCGGCCCGAGTTCAAACGCATAAATCAGCAGCGGCAGCGCCGCCAGAATAGTCGCAATCTTGGCAACAAGAATCTTCTTTTGTCTGGACATAGAGGTTTTGCTCACCCGTGACCCAGAAGCAAGACTTGTTCCTAGTCTTAAGACATCCGGGGAAAAAAATCAAGCTTTCCGGGAACTTTCTTTTTCTGTTAAACACGCCAGGGCCTTTCGGGTTGCCGTGGTGACCGGGTGTAAGTCGATTTTCTTCAAGGGAATCCAGGTGAACCCCGGAGGCCCTCCCCTCACTTGCGCCCGGGCCACTGAAATCCGGTAATCATGGTGCGTGATCGAGTGCCGGAACTCGCCGGCGACGCTGCCGAGGACCGCGGCCGGCAACTGGCCCGCCTCCGGCAGCTCCCAAAACCCTTTGGGCCGGCTCGCCTGACCCATCAGCAATCTTCCGCCCTTCTCAACCACAAGCAGCAAACGTTTCAGGCGCTTTGTCGCTTTGCGGCCGCTTCTCACCGGAAGCTCGTTTTGTGTACCCCGCCGGCGGGCCTCGCAACTGCTTTGTACAGGACACAGCAGGCACAGCGGATCGCGCGGCAGGCAGACGGTGGCCCCAAGCTCCATCATGGCCTGATTAAACAAAGACGGGCGTTTGGGATCGAGCAATTCCTGCGCCCGCGCTTCGATCCGCGCCCTGGTGGCCGCCTCGTTGTCCAGGCGGCTGACGACGCGGATTACATTGCCATCCACGACTGCATACGGCAGCCCGAAGGCGATGCTGGCAATCGCCGCCGCGGTGTAATCGCCCACGCCCGCCAGCGAGCGGATCCCGTCGTATGTGCTCGGGAATCCGCCACGCTCGACGATTTGCTTTGCCGCTTTGTGCAGATTCCTTGCTCTCGAGTAATAGCCCAGTCCAGCCCACGCAGCCAGCACCTGCTCCTCGGGCGTCCGCGCCAGTTTCTCCACTGAAGGAAACCGTTCGAGGAATCGCTCGTAGAATGGAATCACCGCCGCCACACGCGTCTGCTGCAGCATGATCTCCGCGATCCAGATCCGGTATGGATCCCCCGTCCTGCGCCACGGCAGATCGCGCTGGTGCTTTTCATACCAGCCGATCAGCAGGCGCCGGAAGACAGTTTTGGGAAACATGCGGTTGATATACTGAAAGATTATCCTCACCCCGCCGATGCCCGCTGTAGCAGAACAACGCCCGGCCAATCTCACCGCACAGCTAATATATGCTCAAGGCGCAACCGGTCAGCGGGACTCATACTGAACGAGAGCAGATGCTACTACTTGGTTCCGGAAATGGCGGCTGAGATCTTCCGGCGTGCGAAGGTCTACTTTCCTGCCAAGGAATTCGGACAGTTCGCGCTCCATGCGCGCGATGCCAAAGAGGCCAGGTATGTGAATCGGATCGAACTCGACGAGAACGTCCAAGTCGCTTTCCGGGCGAAAGCGTGCCGTCAGCACTGAGCCGAACAGTGCGAACTTGCGGATATGGTTCCGAACGCAGAAGTCTCCCAGAAACTCCTTCGGAATCGCGATCGGCAGCGTGGACATGATTGTGTCTCTTGCTTCCAGTATGCCATTTGCGTTCTACCAAAACATGCGGTTGATATACTGAAAGATTATCCTCACCCCGCCGATGCCCGCTGTAGCCCAAGACTTCATCCAGATCCGGGGCGCCCGGCTTCACAACCTGAAGAACCTCTCGCTGGCCATTCCGCACAACAAGCTGACCGTGGTCACCGGCGTCTCCGGCTCGGGCAAGTCCTCGCTCGTCTTCGACACCATCTACGCCGAGGGGCAGCGCCGCTACGTCGAGAGCCTGTCGGCCTACGCGCGGCAGTTTCTCGAGCGCATGGAGAAGCCCGAGGTGGACGAGATCGACGGGATCGCTCCGCCGGTCGCGATCCGGCAGAAGAACACGACGCGCAACCCGCGCTCGACAGTGGCCACCGCCACCGAGCTGTACGATTATCTGCGCCTGCTGTGGGCGCGAGTCGGCCGCACGTACTGCCATCAATGCGGAGAACAGGTGCAGCGCGACACGGTGGATCAGGTGGCCCAGCGCATGCTCGCCGAGCCCCCCGCCTCCCGCTGGTACGCCCTGTTTGCGGTGCCGAAGTTCGCCGACAACGCGCAGCGGCGCGATCACCTCTTCGAGTTGCGCAAGAAGGGCTTTACGCGCCTCTATCAGAACGGCGGCGTCTACGAGTTCTCGACGCCGGAATCACTCCTCGAAATCGATTTCTCGCAGCCGCTCCATGTGCTGGCTGACCGGCTGGTGATCCGCGAGGATCAGCACCAGCGGATTGCCGACACCACCGAGATCTGCTACCGCGAATGCGGCGAGGTGCTGTTTGAAGAAGCGGGCAGTTTCCCCCCTCGCCAGCTCGCTTTCAGTGAGCGCTTCGGCTGCAAGCGCTGCCGGCTCGAGTTCGTCGTCCCGGAGCCGAGTCTGTTCAGCTTCAACAGCCCCTATGGCGCCTGCCCGCGCTGTCAGGGCTTTGGCAACACCATCGACTACGATATGAACCGCGTCATTCGCGAGAAGTACCTGTCCATCAACCAGGGCGCGATTGATCCACTGTCGAGGCCGCAGTATCGCTGGCACCTGGCCGAACTGCGGCGCAAGGCCGGCGGCCGCGTCCGCTTCCATGTTCCCTACCATGAGCTGGCCGCCGCCGAGCGGCAGATCGTCGAAGACTACGTACGCGGCTTCTTCAAGCAAATCGAGACCAAGAAATACAAGGTGCATATCCGTGTCTTCCTGAGCCGCTACCGCGGCTACGCCGACTGCCCGGATTGCAAAGGCGGGCGCCTGCGGCAGGAGGCTCAGCGGGTGCGCATTCAAGGACGCACGCTGCCCGAGGTGTGTGCGCTGAACATTGCCCGCGCCTGGGAGTTTTTCGGCGACCTCGAGTTGAGCTCCGAAGAGAGCGGCATCGCCGGCAAAGTGCTCGTCGAGATCCGCCAGCGGCTCCAGTTCCTGCACGACGTGGGCCTGGATTACCTTACTCTCGACCGGCTCTCTTCGACGCTCTCCGGGGGAGAGGCGCAGCGCATCACGCTCGCCACTTGCCTCGGCTCCCGGCTGGTGGGGGCCTGCTACGTGCTGGATGAGCCCTCGATCGGGCTGCACTGCCGGGACACGCACCGGCTGCTCCGCCTTCTCGATGAGCTTCGCGAGCTCGGCAACACGATCCTCGTCGTCGAGCATGATGCCGATGTCATGCGGGCTGCCGATCACATCGTGGATCTCGGCCCGGGCGCCGGGGAAGCAGGTGGGCGGATTGTGTTCCAAGGCTCCTACCAGGAGCTGGCTGAGCGGGGAACCTGCCTCACGGGCCGCTATCTGCGTGGCGAGCTGAGAGCGGCTCTGCGGCGAATCCGGCGCGTCGTGAATCCGAGGCGCGTGATCACGTTCCGCGGCGCTTGCGCGCACAACCTCAAGAACATCGACATCGCGCTGCCGCTCGACCTGATGGCCGTGATCACCGGCGTCAGTGGCTCGGGCAAGTCCACCCTGGTGCATGAAGTGATCCACAAGAGCCTGCTCGAGCACTTTCGGCAGAGCTCCCAGGCGTCTTCCGAACTCGCCGAAGAGGTGCTCGAATCACCCGTGCCTACCTGCCGCAAAGTCGAGAAGGCGGAGCTGGTCTCCGCGGTGACGCTGGTGGATCAGTCCCCCATCGGGCGCACGCCGCGCTCCAATCCGGTGACGTACGTCAAGGCATTTGACATCATCCGCGACCTGTTTGCTTCGACCCCGGAAGCCGCCCGGCACGGCTACAAGCCAGGGCATTTCTCTTTCAACATCCCCGGCGGCCGCTGCGAGACGTGCCAGGGCGACGGCACGGTGACCGTCGAGATGCAATTCCTGGCTGATGTCGAATTAGTGTGCGAGGACTGCAAGGGTACACGTTACAAGAGCAGCATTCTGGAGGTGCGCTACCGCGGCCTGAATATCCACCAGGCCCTACAGCTTACGGTACGGGAAGCGCTGTCCTTTTTTGCCGATGTCCCGAAGCTGGTGTCGCGGCTGAAAGTGCTCGCCGATGTGGGCCTGGGGTATCTGCGGCTGGGCCAATCGGCCACCACGCTGTCCGGCGGCGAAGCGCAGCGCGTCAAGCTGGCGGCGCACCTGGCGCAGGCTTCCGCCAAAGGCACGCTGTTCATTTTCGACGAGCCGACCACCGGGCTGCACTTCGACGATATCGCCAAGCTGCTCGATGCGTTCCAGCGGCTGATTCAAAGCGGTGGCTCCGTTCTGATCATCGAGCACAACCTGGAAGTGATCCGCAGCGCCGATTGGGTGATCGACCTCGGCCCGGAAGGAGGCGATGAAGGCGGGCGCATCGTGGCGCAAGGCACGCCGGAGCAGATCGCTTTGTCGCCGGATTCGCACACCGGCCATTTCCTGAAAACCGGGGACAGGCTACCCGTTCCCCACCTTTCGTCTCGATCGTACCAGTAGAATGGAGGCTGTCTGAAGATCTCCGGCTCACACCTGCTGCCCATCCCCGCCACCCGCGCCTATGCCATGCTCCAGGATCCCGAAGTTCTGGCTGCATGCATGCCGGGTTGCGAAGGGCTGGCTCGTATCGAAGAAAACACCTACGCAATGAAGATGAAGATGGCGCTGGCGGCGATCACGGGGCAGTTCACCGGCACAGTGCGCATCGCCGACCAGAATCCCCCCGCCAGCTTCCGGCTGATCGTCGAGGGCAACAGCAAGATCGGTTTCGTGAAAGGCGAGGGCCGGCTTATTCTAACGGCCGAGGGCGATGCGACTTCCCTTACCTATGACGGGGATGTGCACGTCGGGGGCGCCTTCGCCGCCGTCGGCCAGCGGCTGCTCGATACGACAGCGAAGATGATGATCAAGCGGTTCTTCGAGAAACTGTGCGAGCGGGCGGCAGGCTGATCCCGGCCCGGCAGTTCCCCGGGAGCGAACAGGCCGCGATCCGCGGCCCCATACAGGTAAGGAACTCCAGTACTTGGGGGCCGCGGGCGCGGAGTAGGCCGGAATTACAGTGGTGTTTTCAAAAACCCGTTTAGAAGCTTGGTCCCAAGTTCCGTGCACCAGACAGTGGTTACGGCCTGTGACTGATTGGGGCTGCAACGCCTTCCTGGGGATCGTTGTTGTCGCCGCCATCCAAGAGGTACTTAGTGGAAGTGGCCTTTGCGCCGTTGACAGCGATGCCGACATTCTTCCTCAGGCTACCGGAGGCGGGGCTGGTGACGACGGCGGGGCAAGCAGCAGCAACTGGACGGGATGTCGACGATCGCGATCCATTCCTCTGGTGAGACGGGCGCGAGCTTCGACATCCGGTGCAGTGTATCAGGTCAATGCGCTCGCATTACTGTGGAATTACCTGATTGGTGTTCTTGAAGATAATCACAGGCTCAGGCTGTCCGGGGGCCCAGAAGAACGAATAGGTGGGTTGAGCAGGAAGTGTCACGCCGTTCACGAGGAGTTCCACGACGGAATACCCGGCAAGCGAACCTTCAGTGACGACGTAGGTTCCCTCGACGAGCCCGCACACGCGGAGGAAACCATCGGGCCCTGTGAAATAGGCGTTCGTAACCGGCACCGGATCGGTGATGGAGATGGGCCAGTTGGCGCCTGGAGTTTCGCCGCCGGGAGCTACCAGCCGCTTCCAAACGGTGAGGCACAAGGTAGGCTGGCCGACCTGAGCTTTGAAGTTGTCGGTTTTTGACTTGGAGGGAACGAAGCCGTGGAAACAGCCGTTGCCGCAGTCGTTGTCGACCTTAGTGGGATCGCCGACAAAGTCGGTGACTTTGGTTGCCCAGATTTTGTATACGCCTCCGCCGTCCGGCGAATCGAGAAAGTCGGCGGGACATGCGCCATGGGCGATGCGGATAGTGATGGCGCCCAATTCCGAATGATCCTGATCATAGCCGAGTGGATGAACAGGACCGCCGAAGCCGGTGTAGGCGACGATCACGCCTCCGGCAACCAGAAACTTGCGATTGGTCACGACGTCGGTGCTCAACAGCGTCTTGCTGCTGGAATCTGTTACCTGAAAATAGTATTCGCCATCGGGTAGGCCGGCGGCGTTTGCAGGTGCGTTTGGTCCTGGTCCGCCGTCGAGGTAGACTTCGCACTTCGAGCTGTACAAGTTCGCATTCACTCGCGATCCATTAGCAGTGGTCGTGAAAATCGCGCCGCTCGGGCCTGCGGGCAGCGCGGCAGGCACAACCACACTGGCAAGAAGAAGTCCACGCACAAGGGTGGTGCTGAGAAAACGTTGCATGAGTAATCCTCCACCAGAGCTTGAGAGCTCTGTCCGGTATCGTTGGTCCCCACAGCGAAGAAACGAGTTTTGCAGGTGACTAGCCGATGCTACCATGCGGCTTTTTGAAGCACCCTCGACGGAAACTCTTACTTCGCGCCTAGAACTCGCCTAAGCTTAGTTCTATCGATTCATCGGAAGTCCGCCCAGACGATCGTATGATGACGAGGCCGTAACTTTTTGTCGAAATGAAAAGGGTGCGGCTACTTTGGAACGACGGCCAACTATACGTGAAATCAAACAGTTAGCCTGATCTGGCCTCCAGCCGACGATGGCTGGAGCCGGGGATATCGGGATAACCCCGGTTTTTGCATTCAATCGCGGTGCTGGGATTGT
>JACQDF010000154.1 GCA_016201205.1 Acidobacteriota bacterium | reverse complement strand
TTGCACGGTGCTCTCGCCGGAAAGGCCGCCCCGGCCGAGGTAGCGCAGCCCGGGAACCAGATTCACCAGCTCGATGGGATCGCGCCCGATGAGCGGCAGATCGCGGATCTGCTTCTCGGAGATCGCTGCTTCGAGCGAAGCCTTTTCGGTTTGAAGCAGATCCGCCGCTCCGCGCACGGTGACACGCTCGAGGACTTCGCCGACCTCGAGCGCCGCTGTCACACGCCGCTGCTGGCCGGCCGCCAGCTCGATACGCTCCAGTGTCCACGGGCGGAAACACTTCGCGGTGACGGTCACCGAGTAGAACCCGCGGCCGAGAGCCAGGATCTCGAATGCGCCGTCCGCGTTGGTGGAGGCTGTTTGTCTGATCCCTCGATCGACACTGACCACGTCAACCGCGGCTCCGGGGACAGAGGCGCCCGAAGCGTCGTGAACCGTACCCAGAATCGAGCCATCCGTGCCGACCTGGGCAAACGCTGTGGCGGCGACCAACAGAATCGTCAGCATCATCGTCAATAGCTCGCGATAATCTCAAAGCTGGAGGCGCCGGGCGCCAGCCGCACTTGTCCTGAAGCCTCGAAGTCGCGATGCCCGGCGCCGTTCACCGTCACCGCGCGCAGCGGCGCCTTGCGCGGGTGGCGGAACCAGATCACGATTTGCTTCCATGGATCGCGCGCCGGCGGTGTCACGCTGGCGCGGATCCTGTTCTCGGAGAGTTGGGAATCGATACGGTAAGAAAGCTTCCCGAAATAAGTGACGGCGTTGTTGACCGCGATCTGCCTGCCATCGGCGAACCACGGTCTTGGCGCCGCCTGCGCCAGATGAATCACGCCCGTTTCATGATTGCTGTCCACTTCCTCCCGCACCAGCATCTGCCGCAGCATGTTCAGCGTCTCGGCATTGGCGGCGGAGTTGGGAAATGAGAAATGCGGCGCCACAAAGCCGCCCTTCTGCGTGTTGTAGTAAATGAACGGCGAGCCCTCGCTCGCTACGTAGAGGTGACGCGTCATGGCGTAGGCCAGCCGCGCGTAGAAGCCGAGCAGGAATTCCTCGATGCGTCCCGCGCGCAGCAGGAACTGGTTGTAGCCGATGTTGTACACGTTGTTGATCCAGCCATAGGGCTGATCGGCGCGAAACCGCGCGCGGGTGTTGCCCAGCACGAAGCCGTTGCGCGCTCTTACGTAGTCCGTCATCCACCGCGCCGGCTCATCGCCGGGGTTGAAGAAATCGTACTCGAGCTGCATCTGGACCCAGTAAAGATAATACGTGCCCTGCACGCGGCCCAGGGAAAGGTCGTCGTAGGGGGCGGCCCCGGTCCTGGGGCGAGCCCCGGTCCTGGGGCGAGGCCCGAATTCCGGCGTCTCGCGGAAATACAGCGTCTGAAGATCGAAGAATGGCGGACGCCCGGGCACGCGGATCGCCGCTTTATGAATCGCCTCGAAAATGTGCCGGCGAAACTCCGCTGCTTCTTTCAGGTAATACCGCCCTTTTTCAGGATCAGCGGCGGTGCGCACCAGAAAGTCGCCGAAGTCCTGCAGGCCCTGCGCATTGGTGATGCTGTGGCCGAGCACATACGCGCGCTCGGTCGAGGCGATCAGATCGACGGCCGGATTGTCAGGCGGCAGCAGGCCATAGTGCCACGGCCGTCCGCCTTTTTCTTCGGTCATCGTCGAGCGGTGATCAGCGACGATCTCGTCCGCCACTCGGAAGAAGAGATCGCGGTTGTCATCGAAAACGCCGCGCTGCCTGGTGAGCCGGTAGTGCTCGAGGACATGATGGAACGGCATGGCACGGCGGTTCTGATACTTGCGCCCGGCGCCCTTCGGATCCATCGCGACCGGCGGCCACGCATAAAGCAGCGCGCCGCCGTAGTCTTCATGGCCATAGCGGGTGAACGAGTGGGCGCCGAACGCGCTCTCGTACGGATAGTACGAGTCGTTGTACATCAGCCCCGAGCCGTACATGAAGATCGGGCCGTCGGCGAGAACAAAGTTCTGCAACAGCAAGGCGCGCCAGATGTCGTTTACACGCTGCTCGGGGACGCGAATCTGAATGCCTGACTCGGCAACATGCGTCCAGAACGCAGCCGTCTCGCGATGCGCTTTATCATAAGAGGCTTCGGCCGGCGGCTTGCCGGGATCGCGCACGGGGGAATAAGGCATTTTGAAATGCACTTTGGCTGTCTCGCCCGGTGTGAGCTTGCGGCGGAAGATGAGCAGGCGCCTGGCGGCATCGAACTCCGCCGTTGGGTCGCTATCGAGCAGCACCACAGCGCCATCAGCCCCGATCATGGCGCGCTCTTTCGCCTCGAGTCCGGCGCCATCCAGCAGGATCAGCTCCGCCTGCAAGACGGCCTCCTGCGATTGGCGAGTCACATTCGTCATCTCGAACTGGATCCAGGCGACCCCGCCGGCCGGTGCGAGCGTTTCCTCATGATGCACGAACGCCGTCTCGCGATAGCGCACGCCGTTGCGCAGGAACTCGCCTTCGACGATCGGCAGATAGCCCTTTTCATAGCGCATCGGCACAGCGCGGTCGCGGAGGCGGCCAAAGATTTCGCCCTTGTCGGTGACGCGGAAGACGAGGATCGTATTATGCGCCACCGGCTGAACGGCGTTACCTGCCAGCCTGCCGTGCACCAGGTTCGCCGCGATCGCGCCGTTCCAGTACACCGCGAACTCGTTCTCGCTGCCCGTGCGTTTGCGCCGCGGATCGGAATAAGAGCCCAGAATCGTGCGGTCCAGCACCTTGCCGGGATAGAACTGGGTGACGGTTTCAAAGGCAGGCTCGCCCTGCTCGAGGACGCGCCTGGCCAGCGGATCGTCCGGCCCCTTCATCATGAGGTCCTCGACCAGCTTGCCCGACGCCATCGCCGCCTGCTCGCGCGGCGTGAAGACCACGTCGCCGGCCCAGCCTTCGACCAGGTCGATGTATTTCCTGCGGAGTTCTGTTGCCGCCTGACTCTCCAGCGGCGGGCGCTCTTCGGCGCTCGCCAGAGTGCAGAGGACAACCGCCGCCAACGGCCCCATGGTCAAAGTGTAGCCACTCGCGTCAGCACCGGCGTCCGGGAGCAGAGGTGAACCGGGTTTCGCAGCGGCCGCCCGAAGCCTGCAAAACACACTTCCATCACATCGCCGTCTTCGAGGCGAATCTGGTCGCCGAAGCTGAAGGCGCTGGCTCCGAAGAAGTGAATGTGAACATCCCCCGGCCTGCGGTGCCCGGGAAATTTGAAGTGATGATGCTCGATGTTTTCGAGCGAGTGGCACATGCTTGCCTCGCCGCTTCGGATCTCCTTCTCCCAAAGCACTCCCGCCCCGCGAAGAATGCGTGCTTTCCCGCTCACGCCGGCAAAATCGGGATCCAGAATCAGCTCCGGGCCGATCGAGCACTGCCGCAGCTTCGACGCCGCCAGATAGAGGTAATTCTTCTTCTCGAAAACATGATCGGAGAATTCGTTGCCCTGCGCCAT
>JACQDF010000165.1 GCA_016201205.1 Acidobacteriota bacterium | reverse complement strand
GCCGGACCTGAACCAACTGCCGCTTTCCACCACGTTCTTCTCACAGCGCCCGCTCACCGATCGGCCGTTCCCGCACTGGGGTTTGATTTACAGCCGCGACGCGGGCGCCAACTCCAGCTACGGCGCATTCCAGGCGGAAGTCAACCGCCGGTATGCGAATGGCCTGACCTTCGCTTTTTCCTATTCGCTTGCCAAGCATCTGGCCGATAACGCCGGGCCCGCACCGGGCGGCTTCGCGGGCGAGACCGGAGGGGGGCGTTTGTTCAATTCGCTCGATCGCCGCGCGGACCGTGGCAACGTGTATGCGACGCGCCGCCACCGCTCCGTCAGCACGCTGCTTTACGACCTGCCCTTCGGCAAGGGCCGCCAGATGATGGCCAACGTTCACCCCGTAGTGGAGGCCGTGCTGGGCGGCTGGGGCCTGGCTTCGATCTTGACCTTGCAGTCGGGGCCCTGGCTGACCCCGACCTTCAGCGGTGGAGATCCATCCGGGACCGGCGCGACGCGACACGGCGGCCAGCGGCCGGACCGTCTCGCCAACGGTTCCGTTTCGAATCCTACCGCCGATCTGTGGCTGGACCGCACCGCTTTCCTCTGCCCCGGGCGCGCATCGGGATCCCTTCAGTTCAACTGCGCCGTAGGCGTCGTGCCGGGTCGCGATCCGGCCCCGCTTGGCCGCTTCGGCAATTCCGGCGTGGGGATCCTCAACGGCCCGGGCACCATCGGCTGGAACCTGGGACTGAGCAAGCGCTTCAAAGTTGGGGAACGGCTGTCGACGCGGCTCGAGGGCAGCTTCACCAACGTGCCCAACCATCCGAACCTCGGCGATCCGATCGGAGATGTCGCAAACAATAACTTCGGCCGTATCACCGGCGCCCGCGGCGCGGACTTCGGCGCCGGCCGTACGGGGCAGGTTTCGTTGCGATTCGAATTCTGATATGCGACTCCTTCTTTCGGCTGGTTTGCTGTGGATCGCCGGGCCGCTCGCGGCTGCGCAGCCGATCCATCTTGTCGAGAACGGACAATCCGCTTATTCCATCTGCATCGCCCGCGACGCGTCCCCTTCCGAGAGGCGCGGCGCCGGAGAGCTGCAACGGTTTCTGCACGAGATGAGCGGCGCCCGCCTGCCCATCGTCGAGGACGGTCCGGAAGCGCGCCGGAAGCTGGTGTTTGTCGGCAACAGCGGAGCCGCCGCGCGGCGCAAGCTCAACGCGCCGGCCGGCGCGCTGGGCGCGGAGGGATTCGTTCTGAAGACGGCTGGCGATTCCGTCTTCATCGCCGGCGGACGGCTGCGCGGAACCATGTATGGCGTCTACACGTTTCTGGAAAAGCTCGGCTGCCGCTGGTTCACCGGCGAGGTGAGCCGGATTCCCAAGCTGCGAACCATCACCGTCGGGCCGCTCGACGAAACGCAGAAGCCGGCCTTCGAGTACCGCGAGCCGTTCATCACCGAGGCGTTCGACAAGGACTGGGCTGCGCGGAACAAGATGAACGGCGCTCACATGCGTCTGGATGAATCCACCGGCGGCCGGGTCGAGTATTTTCCGTTTGTGCACACCTTCTACAAGATGATCCCCCCGGAAAAGCACTTCCAGGCGCACCCCGAGTACTTCTCGCTGATTGACGGCAAGCGGCGCGTCGAAAGAGGGCAGCTCTGCCTCACGAATCCGGATGTCCTGCGGCTGAGCGTCGAGGCGGTGCTCGAGTGGATCCGCCAGCATCCGGAAGCCACGATTTATTCGGTGTCCCAAAACGACTGGGACGGCTGGTGTGAGTGCGACAAGTGCCGGCGCGTCGAGCGCGAGGAAGGCGGTGCGCACTCCGGTCCCATTCTGCGGTTTGTCAACGCCCTGGCCGCCGAAGTGGAGAAGAAGCATCCTGGCAAACTGATTGACACGCTGGCCTACATGTACTCGGAGGCGCCTCCGCTGCTCACGCGTCCACGGTCTAACGTGCGCATCCGGCTTTGTCCGATCGGCGTTTGCGAGGCGCATCCGTACGAGAAGTGCCCGTACAACGCGTATTTCCTCAAGAACCTGCGGGCTTGGTCGAAGATCACCGATCGTCTCTACGTCTGGCACTACAACACGAACTTCTCGAACTACCTGCTGCCGTTCCCTGATTTTGACGAATTGGCAGCGGATCTTCCGATGTACCGCCGGCACGGAGTAGTGGGCCTGTTTCTGGAGGGCGCCTATCCGCCGGGCGGCGGCGGGGAGATGGGTGAGCTGCGCGCCTACGTGACGGCCCGGCTGCTGTGGGACACCGCCGCCGGCCCGGAAAAAGCCATCACCGAGTTCCTGGAAGCGGTCTACGGCCCAGCCGCGGGCCCCATGCAGTCATTGTTCGATCTGCTGCACCGGCTGGTGCGAATGCCGCCCGCCGGCGAGGGGCAGCACATCTGGATTCGCCGCTCTCCCCATCTTTCCGACGCGGTGATCTCGCAGGCGCAAGAGTTGTTCCGCCAGGCGGAAACGGCGGCCGGGAGCGAGGCCGTTCTCGAGCGCGTGCGCAAGGCCAGGCTTTCGCTGGACGCGGTCGAGTTGCTGCTCGCAAAGCGCTTCGCGGTCAAAGACGGAATGTACACTCCAGCCAACCTCGATGGTCTCCAGCAGCGGTTCCGCCAGTTTATGAGCGATTTGCGGCGCTTCGGCGTCACCAGCATCACCGAAGGCGTCAGCCTGGAAGACGACGAGCGGGAGTTCGCGGCACGCATCCGGCCGTACCGCCCCCTCACATTGGAAAACGCCTCGGTGAGCGCCGTGATCGTCCCGGAGCTTGACGGGCGGATAGTCCGGTGGATCGACAAGAAGAGTGGCAAGGACGCGCTTCGCCCTCCGGACGTGGTGCGCAACTATCCGAACCTCGGCGGTCTCGCGGTATTCGCTCTTCCCGAAGCGCACACCGCGAGCTCCCTGGAGATTCAGTGGGAGGCGGCGGCGACCCGGCCGGGAGAGGTCGTCCTGGCCGGACTGGCACGCGGTCTCGAGTTTCGCCGAACGGTTCGCCTGGCCGGCGATTCGCCGGGCCTGCGCGCGGAGACTAGGGTCACCAACCGCACGCCGGCGGCCGTGGATCTGATTCTGGCGGAGCGGGTGATTCCGAATCCGGGTGGAGCGCTCGATCTCGACATCGCCTACCGCAAGCCGGATGGAACGGCGGTCGCCCAAACTCTCTTCCGGCCTGGCGATCCTCCCGCCGGAACGGCGGCGTACGGCGGCCCGGACTGCCCGGACGGCGAATGGCGTCTGATCAGCCGGGGCGCGGGGATCACGCTGCGGATTCGCTTTCCTCGCGATCAGGTCGAACGCTGCTCGCTGAACTGGCGGGCGAGAGGCGAAGACCGCGTCACGGCCAGTGTCCTGTCGCACTTGAAACGGCTCGAGCCGGGTGGTTCGCTCGTGCTGGAAACGGAGTACACCGTCGAATGAAGCGATTCGCCGCGCTCGGCTTGAATGTCCCGGAACGTGGGTTGTGGATGTATGCCTTCTTTCCTGCCCTTACCATGTCGCTGGGCTGGGGCCTGCGCGGCTTCATCGGAGGAGGACCGCTGGGCGCCATGATCCCCGGCGCGCTCGTGGCGATGACCCTGTGCATGCTCCTCGACCGCGACGCTCCTTCCAGCGGGCTCATCGCGGCGTTCGGCGCGATCGGTGTCGGCTTCGGCGGAGAAATGACATACGGGCAGACCGTCGGCTTCATCATCAAACCGGAGACGTACGTCTGGGGACTCGCCGGCCTGACGCTGAAGGGCGCAGTCTGGGGTCTGCTGGGCGGCGCGGTGCTCGGGACGGCCATGGTCGAGCGGCGATTCACCCGGACGGGGATCGCCGTGGCGCTGGCGTCGATCGTAGCCGGAACCTACGCTGGCTGGAAGTGGATCAACGAACCCAAGCTGATCTATTTCTCCGATCCGGTAAACAAGCCCCGCGCGGAAATCTGGGCCGGCCTGCTTCTGGGAGCGTTGCTCTTTCTGGCCTGCCTGCGGCTGGCGGGCGACTCGAGGATTCCCGCCGGCTTTGCGCTTGCCGGATTCATCAGCGGCGGAATCGGTTTTGGCCTCGGCGGAACTCTCATGATGCTGGGCATGCACCAGCCCTACCTTCAGCGGTGGAATCCGTGGTGGAAGCTGATGGAGATGGTCTTCGGATTCTGCTTCGGACTCGGGCTCGGACTGTTCGCCTGGCGCCGCCGTCAGGAGCTTTCGGCTGGCTGCGAGGAGCAGGCTGCCGGGCGGACGCCGCGTTTCTGGCTGCTGATCGTGGGCGCTGCCGTCGTGACCGCCGACCTGATCCTGATGGAATCCAATGTGCGGCTTCGCTACTCCTACGTTGTGGCTGGCGCGCTCGTGCTGGCCGCGTTGCTCGTGGTGCGGAGCCTCGCCTGGCAGGTCGCCGTGACCGCCACTTATTGTTTCGCAGCCCTCGATTCGGTGAACTTCTACTCCCGCATTCGCAAGCTGGGTGATCCTGCGGTCGGATGGGGACTCGCCATTGCGACCTCGCTGCTGGTAGCCTCCCTGCTCGCAATGCGCCAGCGCCAGGCGAAGCCGCTGCTCTCCTGGTCCTACCTGATCCTGACCTGGGCCTGCGTCACGGTTTCCTGGGTAAAAGCTCTGCTTCACCCCAACCCGGTGATCGGCCTTCCGGTGGAGATCACCTTCACCATCGCCGCCCTGGTGCTGACGTGGATTGTCGCCCGCCAGCCGGTCCGCAAAACCCTGGTCCCTTCCAGCATCGAGACATCATAAGCTTATAAGGGAGGTCTAATATGAAACGCAGATCGTTTCTGACGGCCGCGGCCGTCGCTGCCGCTCCTGGCGCCGAAGCCGCACCGAAACTGGCCGTCGATGGAGGCACACCCGTTCGCGACAAACCGCTTCGCGCCGGATACTGGGGCTCGGAATTCTATGACGACAAGGAACGGGCCGAGGTGCTCGAGGTCCTTGAAGCAAAGTCGCCCTTCCGCTGGTACGGCCCGAAGACCCCGCGGAAAGTCCTGCAATTCGAAACGGAATTCGCCGCACGCATGCAAACGCGCTTTGCTGTTGGAGTCACGTCCGGAACGGCGGCGCTCGATTGTGCGATGGCCGCTCTCCAGATTGGTCCCGGAGACGAAGTGATTTTGCCTGCCTGGACGTGGCATTCCTGTTTCAACGCCGTGGTGCTGGCGGGCGGCCTGCCGGTTTGCGCGGAGATCGACGAGTCGTTCAACCTCGACCCCGATGACATCGAGAACAGAATCACGCCGCAGACCAAAGTGATCATGGCCGTGCATCTGCAAGGCAACCCGTGCGACATGGACAGCATCATGGCCATCGCTCGCCGGCACAAGCTGCGGGTGCTCGAAGACTGTGCGCAGAGCGTGGGCGCCAGCTACAAAGGACGCCCGCTGGGCTCTATCGGCGATATCGGGATCTACAGCCTCCAGCTCAACAAGACGATCACTGCCGGCGAAGGCGGCGCCGTGGTGACCAATGATCCCGAATTGTTCGAGCGCGCTTCCCGCTTCCATGATCTGGGCGGCTTCCGCCCGCCTCATCAGAGCCAGTTGGGCCAGGCGCGCCTGGATTGGTTCTTCGGGACGAATTTCCGCATGAGCGAATTCACTGGCGGGGTGCTGCTGGCTCAATTGCGCAAGCTGGACAAGATCGTCGCCGCCGTGCGAGCCAACGCCGGCTTCGTCCACGACGGGATTCGCGACCTGCCGGGCCTGCGGTTACGCCATCGCCCGGATCCTGCGGGCGAGCTGGGGACGGGCGTTTTCTTCGACTTCTCGACCAAGGCCCGCTGCGATCGGTTCCTCGCCGCCATGAAGGCGGAGAACGTGGCCGCTTCGCGGCCTGGCGGCTCGGTGATTCTGCCCACGCTGCCCCACGTCGTCGCCAGGCAGACGCTGCACCCGGCCTGGCCGGCGTTTCAAACGCCGCGCGGCAAGGCCATCCGCTACGGCGCGGAAAGCTGCCCCCGCACCATCGACATCCTGAGCCGCTTCTCGGGCGTTCTGATGGATCCGAAGTTCAGCAAGCGCGATCTCGAAGATGTGGTGGCTGCGATTCGGAAGGTCCATCCGGCGGTGAGCAGTTAGCGGATGCCACCCGGCGGCTTTGGCGGGACGTGCAATTCCGGCTGCTTGTAGTCGGCCGGCGCCTGAAACAGCGCGGCCGGCGGCTCTCCGGCTTCGGTGAACTTGCACCGGCAGATCTGCCGCCCGAAGCTTCCCGTGATCTTGGTGACCACCGGGAGGCCCAGCTTCGTGCTCGTCCAGACCTCCGTATCGGCGATAGTCGGCGCGTTCGGCTGCCCTGGAGGGTGGTAAATGAAGCGCTGGCCATCCACCTCGTGCCCTTCAATGAACGACTTACCCAACTCCTGCACTTGACCGGCAAACGCCGGCGAAGGAGCTTGCGGCATGCCTCCAGGTGCGGACGGAACTTGCGGAACTTGCGGAACTTGCGGAAGCTGTGGCGCCTGCGGCATCGGGAACACGCGGGCTTGTTTGGCCAGGTGATCCAGCACGATCGTCTGCCGCGCGACAGGATCCGAGATCACGGACGTGTTTCCACAGTCGACACGCATCTTTCCGTCGCTGGAGCGAAACAACTTCGATGCGTACTGTTGGGGAGTCGAGCCCGGCTGAGCCAACTGGAAGGTAGTAAGACAGTCTGCGCAAGCCGGCGGCACGGAAACCGCGGGAGCCTGTTTCACAACATCCACGTTACCACGGAGACCGGATGAAGCGCCGCTTGCTCACGCGCGCGGCTCAGAAAGCGCTTCCGAGCCGCGACCGTTAGGGAGCGGTTGGCACACTTGTTTCGTGACAGGCCCTTCGTCAAAACAGCAGCTTCAGCCCGAACTGTATCGTCCGCGACCACTGCGACTCGCCGGTCACCGCTCCGAAGGCCGACGACGTCGTGGTCGTGTTCGGAGGATTGAACTGCGTGTGATTGAACGCGTTGATGAACTCACAGCGGAACTGAAGGCGCATCCGCTCGCTGACAGCCGTGTTCTTGAAGAAACTGATGTCCCAGTTGTCCATGGCGCCGCCGCGGATCCCGGAGAAGCGTGACGGCAGGCGGCGAACGTTGGCGCCGAGTTGGCGCGCGGTCGCGCGCTCGAAGCCCGCGTCGATATTGAACCAGCGGTCGATCGTCCGCTGGTCGCCGGACAGCGGAACGTTATGCAGATCGCCGTTGAAGATCGCGTTCCCGAAACCCAGCGCAGGTCCGCTCTGGTATTGGTAGATGGCCTGAGTCTGCCATCCGCCGAAAACTTTGTTCAGGACGCCGCTTCGGTTCAGGAACCGCTTGCCCTGTCCCAACGGCAGTTCCCACAAGCCGGTGACCACGAAGCGGTGCGGGCGGTCCTGGTCCGAGATCACTTCCTCGGGCAGCGGGTCGAAATCGTTGAGGAAGCCGGTGGCCTCCATGAACTTCGCCCAGGTCCAGGAGAAGTTCACCGTGAAGTCGTGCGACATCCGTTTTTCAAAGCGCGTTTGCATCGAGTGATACCACGAGTAGCCCTGGTTGTTGTTGAACGTGACGGACGTAAACTGCGGATACGGCCGCAACAGTTGCGAGCGGGCGACGTTGGCGCCGGAAAGATTGGTGCGTGGAAGCAGAGGGAAAAAGGGATTCGGCACGTTGGTGCTGAGGAAATCGATCGCCGCCTGATCGCGCACCGGTGAAGTGCTGTAATAGCGCTCCGGCGTCGCGTCCAACTGTCTGCCGATGCGCAAGTGCGTTCCGCGGTTGCCGATGTAGCCCACCTCGATCACCGCGTTGCGGGTCAGCGCCCGCTGCACACTGAACTGCCAGCGCTGCATGTAGGGGTTGAGAATATTCGGATTGTAGAAGCTCACTCCCTGGCCCAGAAAGGTGTTGAGACCGCCGGCTGCGCCGAGCGGCCGGTCGAATCCCTGCGGGAACGGGTTGGTGAGCGTGGCGATGAAATTCTGCCCGTTGTCGATCGAAGCGACGAACGCAGTGTTGCGGCTGAATCCAGACTGATTGACCTGCTGGCGTGAGAGGCCCACCAGCTCGGAAAAAATCCCGTAGCCGCCGCGCAGCACCGTCTTCTCGTCCCACTGGTAGGCGAAGCCGATTCGAGGCAGCAGGTTGTTCTTATCGGCGTTCCACAGCGTGCGCGGACTTCCGGCGAAGGTCAGACCGCCGATGGCATGAAAATCGCCGGGCGCGATCTGGGGAATGGGGGTGCGTGCATAGTTGGCGCGCGCCTGCTGCTCAATCGGACTCGGTGTGACGAAATCATAGCCGCGCACGGAGCGGTTGTAGCGCTCGGTCACGGGCGTCTCGTATTCATAGCGCAGGCCGAGCATCAGCGTCAGCTTTCGCGTCAGCTTCCAGTCGTCCTGGAAGAAGAGGGCGTGCACCGTGCTTTGCTGTGCCGAGGAGTCTGTGAGGTCCATTCCTCCGCCGGTCGGCAAGCCGAGCAGAAAACTCGCCAGCGACTGGCCCATGGGAGCGACCGGCGAGTTGTCCAACGGGCCGCGTGTCCAGTCTGCTCCGAAATCCAACTGGCCGGACGACTGCGCCAGGTTGAAGCCGTTCTCGCGATAAACACGGTAGAAGTAGCCGTAGCGCAGATTGTGGCTGCGCACGAGCTGCGTGAAATTCAGAGCAGCCTCGTGGGTGTCGGTATAGCGGAAGTTATGCGTATGGTCGCCGAAGTTGCCGTATCCAGAGACGCGGATTTGCGGGAACTTGACCCCATCGGGCGCAGCTTGACCGACCTGACTGGCGAATGTGTTGGAGAAGCCGAGCGAAGTGAGGTCGATGCCGAGATTGATCGGCTGCGTGCCTTCGATGAAACGCCCGTAGCTGTAGCGGGTGTTCATCACCAGCGAGGAGCTGAACACATAGACGTCGTCGATGCCGAGACCGCGGTTGCGACGATGGAAGCGGCCGCCGATGGCGCGGTTGAACCGCACGTCGTACTCCTGCAAGCGGTCGTTCTTGTCGCCGCGAAGGAAGAGCCGGTGCTTGGCGTTGAAATTGTGGTCGACGCGGAAGATGTGAGTGTAGAAATGGTCCCACTCGGGACCCGGTGTGGTCCAGTTGTTGGCGCCGTCGCGGGTAGCGGGGTTGTTGGGCTCGGGCCAGAATTCCATCAGCCTGCGCGCGGTGGCATTGATGCGGCTGGCGGGAATGACATTGCCGGCGATCGGCTGCCGGCTGAAGCGTCCGTTGGGCGCCGGTGCGATCGTCGCCGGGTCATAGAGCTGATACTGCTGGCCGACGGCGAGAAGCTCGGAAAAATCTCCCTGGCGCATTCTCGAGGTGGGCACCGCCGTCGTCACCGTACCGCGCGGATCGGCGCTGTAGATTCCCTCGTAGGCATACGTCCAGAAGGTGCGGTTCTGCCCGTTGTACAGCTTCGGCAGATAAACCGGGCCGGAGCCGTTGACGCCCCACCGGTTCAGCTTGACGATCGGTTTCGGCAGCCCCGCCCGGTTGGTGAAGAAGCGGTTGGCGTTGAGCGCCGGGTTCTGAATGAAGTGGTACACCGTCCCATGCACGCTGTTGGTTCCCGAACGGATGCTCACATTGATGCCGGCGCCGCTGGCAAACCCTTGCGATGCGTCAAAGGCCGCCGTCTGGATGCGAAACTCCTGCACGATATCGGACGGAGGGATGTAGGCGACGCTCGTGCGCTGGGTGTTTGGCGCTCCATCGATGGTGAACTCCGTGCTCCCGGTGCGACTGCCGTCCACTGCGATGGACGAAGGCGAGTTGACGTCGAACGGGCGTGACCAGCCGCCGGTCGAGAGATTGAGCACGCCGGGAGCGAGATTGGCGAGCATGATCGGGTTGCCGTCCTTGAGCGGAAGCTCGGTGATGCGCCGGTTGTCGATCACCTGGCCCATCGACGCCGAGGCTGTTTCGAGCAGCATCGCACTGGCCTGCACCTGTACGGTTTCCGAGACCTGGCCGAGTTCCAGAGTCACATCGACAGGAATCCGCTCGCTCACGCGCATCTCAATCGCGTCCTTCACAAACCGCTTGAAACCCGAGTGTTCGATGGTGACCCGATAGACTCCTGGCAGAAGCAGCGGCAGAATATATTCACCCCGGTCGTTGGTGATCGCGGAGACTTCGACGCCCGTATTCGCGTTGGCGCAACGCACAAGCGCCCCGGCAACGGCCGCGCCCGAGCTGTCCTGGACGGATCCAAAAATCTGGCCGCGGGTGTCTTGCGCGTTCGACAGCCAGGAAAACAGTGCGGCGATCAGCAGCAGGTGCATATAGCCCTCCCAGAGTTAAGGGAAGTGTATCTCATCCGGCAGGTGGGCGCCATGGGCTGGCGTGGGGGCCACCTCGCCGCCCATACTCACATAAAGCCTGCACGTTTGCCCGGCGGACGGCGTCTAGCGTACCAAAGGAGACAACGCCAGTCATGCGCGCTAAGGCTATTCAATTCTTGATTGCCGCCCTCTTGGCCTCCGTAGCGTCCGGGCAGCCCCCCGCTGAAGTGAACCTGGATCGAGTGTTCCATTTCACCCACACCGAGACAGCGCAGGACCTTCAGGAAATCGCCACTGTGATTCGCGCGATTACGGATATTCGCCAGGCATCCCTCGACACTGCGCAAAAAGCCCTGGCGTTGCGTGGAACGGCCAGCCAGATTGCGCTGGCTGAGTGGCTGTTTTTCGAGCTGGACTGGGATCCGCAAGCCCTCGCTCAGCAGAGCCAAAACTCGGCCAGGCACGAATACCGGCTGTCAGGCGATGATGTGGTGCGAGTGTTCTACCTGACGCACACTGCGACGGTGCAGGACCTTCAGGAAGTCGCCACGCTGGTCCGCGCGATGACAGAAGTTCGACGGCTATTCACTTACAACGCGCCCAGAGCCGTAGTGTTGCGTGGAACGGCCAGCCAGATTGCCCTGGCTGAGTGGCTGTTTTTCGAGCTGGACAAGCCTGCGGATCGGCAAGCCCTCGCTCAGCGGAGCCAAGACTCGGCCACGCATGAATACCGGCTGTCAGGCGATGATGTGGTGCGAGTGTTCTACCTGACGCACATTGCGACGGTGCAGGACCTTCAGAGAGTCGCCACGCAGGTCCGCGCGATGACAGAAGTTCGACGGCTATTCACTTACAACGCGCCCAGAGCCGTAGTGTTGCGTGGAACGGCCAGCCAGATTGCGCTGGCCGATCGGCTAATCAAGGAACAGGATAGGTAACTCCCCGTGCGAGCACGGAGGGCGACTTGTCCAATCCCCCTATAATGAATGAGGCTCGGCGCGTTGAGTGGCGCCGGGGCGGGCACTCTTCGATAGGGAGACATCCGGGTGATTCGCGGGAAAACGGTATTTGTCACCGGCGGAGCCGGCTTTATCGGGTCGACAATCGTTGGCCACCTGGTCGACGGGAATCAGGTGATTGTCTATGACAATCTGAGCCGCAATGCGCTCGAGGATAAGCCGTTTCGCAACCACCCGAATCTGAGGCTGGTGCAGGGAGATGTGCTGGATTGCGCGTCTCTGGAACGGGCGGCTCATGGCGCAAACCTGGTAATTCACTGCGCGGCCATCGCGGGTATCGACACAGTGATCATCAGTCCGGTGCGAACCATGCGGGTGAACATGGTGGGCTCGGCCAATGTACTGGAGGCTGCCAGCAAGCTGCCCGATTGCGAGCGGGTCGTCTGCTTTTCCACCAGCGAGGTGTTCGGCCCGTACGGGTTCCGGTCGCGGGAGTCGGACAGAACCGTCATCGGTGTGGTCGGCGAGGCTCGCTGGACGTACGCGGTTTCCAAGCTGGCCGAGGAGCATCTGGCGATGGCCTACTGGAAAGAGAAAACGCTGCCCGCGGTCGTCGTGCGCCCCTTCAACATCTACGGCCCGGGCCAGGTCGGCGAGGGCGCCCTGCGCACGTTTATCCAGCGGGCAATTCTGGATGAGCCGATCGAGATCCATGGCGATGGCACGCAGATCAGAGCATGGTGCTACGTGGATGACATGGTGGACGGCATCATGCTCTCGCTCACACATCCGCGGGCTGTTGGCGAATCCTTCAACATCGGCAATGCCCGGGCCATCACTACGATCTACGGGCTCGCCAATACGATTATCCGGGTTCTCGGTTCCAAATCCAGGATTGTCTTCGTCCGAAAGGATTACGCGGACATAGAACTGCGCGTGCCGGCGGTGGACAAAGCGAGAGATCTGATAGGGTTCGAGGCGAAGATAGACCTGGAAGAAGGAATTCGCCGCACGGCGGAATTCTACCGGCAAAGAATCCCGTGATCCGCCACCGACCCGTTCTGCAACGGGCGCTTCAGAACGTCGCGATCGGGTTCAGCGGCGACCCCGTCCCGCCGGGCACCGGCATCGGCGCCGCCGTCAGCAGAAACTCCCACCGGTGGCGCCTGGCCGCTTCCGCGCTCAGCGCTTCCAGGTCGCAGTTGTCGAAGATCGGCATCCCCAACGCCACCAGCACGAGCTGATGGATCGGATGGCTGACCCCTTCCACGCCGGAGGGAAACACATCGCTGGCGGCGTCGCTCGCGAGCATCGCCACATCCCGCTGCTTCAGCCAACGGGCGCACGATGCATCCAGGCCGGCCGAGAGCTTCTGCACTTCCCATGGGCCCTTCTCCGCACGCCTCGCCCACCGCCCTGTTCGCACGAACATCACGTCCCCGCTGGCCACCCGCAGCCCCGCTTTCTTCTCCCAGGCTTCCAGATCCTCCGGATAGATCGCCGTCCCGGGCTCCAGGTATTTCACGCCCTTCAGCATCGCCATGTCCATCAGAACGCCGCGCGTGAAGATGCCCTGTTTGAAGTTGCGGATCGCCAACGCGCCGGCGCCCTGCGCGGTCACTGCCTCCTGCCGGAAGCCGTTGTACATCTGCCCCTGGTAGAACATGTGACACAACGAGTCCATGTGGGTGTGCCCGTAGCCGTGATACAGCACCGTGTACCGGTCCACGCTGAACTGCCCTGGGTTGTTCACGCCGGTCATTGTCATCACGTGTTCCAGCGGCGACGTCACATCCACGGATCTTTCCTTCATCACATCCAGCGCCAGCGATACCGAGACGCCCTCCCGCACCAGCGCCGCCGCCGCCTTGCGCCTGGCCGGCGTGATCAGGTTGATCGTGCCAAGCTGATCCTCCTTGCCCCAGCGGCCCCAGTTGGAAAGCTCCTTCATCCATTGATCGACCGTGGCCTTGGTCCGGGCCGGACGCTGCTGTGCCACGGCCGGAGCCAAAGCTAAGAACACCGCCATCGAGAAGAGGACTCGCATTGGTTGCTATAATAATCCAGTCCTTATGCTATCCGTTTCCGGCGCCGGTGAGGGGTGCACCGGCAAGAGGATTCTGCTGCTGACTCCACGGGGCTTCTGCGCTGGCGTCGTGCGCGCCATCGATGTCGTCAGAATCGCACTCGACGTCTACGGCGCCCCCATTTACGTGCGCAAAGAGATCGTCCACAACCGTCATGTCGTCGACGAGCTGCGCGGCGCCGGAGCGGTGTTTGTCGAAGAGCTGAGCGAAGTTCCTTTGGGCGCCCGCGTGATCTTCAGCGCGCACGGCGTTTCCCCCGCCGTTCGCAGGGAAGCCGTGGATCGCGCCTTGAAAGTGATTGACGCCACCTGCCCGCTGGTCACCAAGGTCCATCTGGAAGCCATGCGCTTCGCCCGGAAAGGCTTCACGATCGTTCTGATCGGGCACAAGGACCACGACGAGGTCATCGGCACGCTTGGCGAAGCTCCCGAGTTCAGCGTGCTGGTGGAAACCGAAGAGGACGTCGCCAGGCTGGATGCGCCAGACCCCTCCCGGATCTGCTACCTCACACAAACCACGCTCAGCCTCGATGAAACCCGAGGCATCATTGCAGCCCTCAAAGAACGCTTCCCGTTCATCCAGGGGCCGCCGGCACAGGATATCTGCTACGCCACCGAGAATCGCCAGTTGGCCGTCAAAGCCATCGCTCCCCGCTGCCAGGCGTTGCTGGTGGTCGGGTCGCAGAACAGCTCGAATTCGCGCCGCCTGGTCGAAGTCTGCGAAAATATGGGCGTTCCAGCCTACCTGTTCGATGATGCCTCCGAAGTCCAGCCTGTGTGGCTCGAGGGAGTCACTACTGTCGCTGTCACCGCCGGCGCCTCGGCGCCCGAGAATCTCGTCAGCGATCTGATTGAATCGCTCCGCATCAGGCACGGGTTCACTACGGTGGAACCCGTGGAAGTGAAGGAAGAGGATGTGCGCTTTTCGCTGCCCGGCGAGCTGGCGCCGCATGCGTCCCGCTTGACCGCTATTTCCGTATGATCTCCAGTCTCCAGGTTGCTGACGAGTTGCTGGCGCAGACTGCTCAAAGCGCCCGCCGCGCTGTCGAGGCTTTGGTCGGCATGCGGCGTCCGGAAGGCTACTGGTCGGCAGAGCTTACCGCCGACTCGACTCTCGAGTCCGACTACATCCTTCTGCAACTCTGGCTCTATCCACCCCAGGGCAAACATTGGAATCCGCCCACCCGGTCCCTCGTCGACAAGGCCGTCCGCTCGATCCTCGAGCGCCAGTTGCCCGACGGCGGCTTCAACATTTACTCCAAGGGCCCTTCCGAGATCAGCGCCAGCATCAAAGCCTACTTCGCGCTGAAGGTGGCCGGCGTTGGCGTGGACGCTCCGCGCATGTCCCGCCTGCGTGAGCGCATCCTCGCTCTCGGCGGTCTCCAGCGCGCCAACAGCTACGTCAAAGTCAATCTCAGCCTCTTTGGTCTCTATCCTCGCGAGCATACTCCGGCCATTCCTCCCGAAATCATCCTTCTCGGCAATCTCATTTACGAGATGTCCGCCTGGACGCGAGCGATTGTTCTTCCGCTCTCGATCGCACACGCCGCCAATCCGATGCGTCCCGTCCCGGAGGGCTTCCATCTGGATGAAATCCATGCGCCCGGCGTCAGCTTTGCTTTTCCGAGGGACTCCAGATTCTTCAGTTGGAAGAATTTCTTTCTGGTCGTCGACCGTGCGCTGAAGCTTTGGGAGCGGTACGGCTCGAAAAGAATTCGCCGGCACGCGATGCGGAAAGCTCTTGCCTGGGCATTGGAGCGGACACAGCATTCCGACGGACTGGCGGCCATCTATCCGCCCATGCAGTACCTCATCCTGGCCCTGGATGTGCTCGGCGTCCCGCGCGATCATCCGGATCACATCGAAGCCCGGCGCCAGTTTGACAACCTCATGGTGGATGACGGAAAGCGCTTCTTCTTCCAGCCTTGTTTCTCGCCCGTCTGGGACACGGCTATCGCCGCCTTCGCCGCCGGCGAATCGAGACTGGCGCCGCCCGAGGCCCTGCGCGTCACCGCGGACTGGCTTCTCACTAAGGAAGTCCGCCGCAAAGGCGATTGGTCCGTCAAGCGCCCTGATGTCGAGCCCTCCGGCTGGTACTTCGAGTTTGCCAACGAGTTCTATCCGGATATCGACGACACCGCCATGGTGCTGCTCGCTCTCGGCCACGCCAGCGCTTCCAGCAGCGCCGCCCAGCAGAAATGCACACGCCGCGCCGTCCGCTGGCTGCTCGCCATGCAGTCGAAAAACGGCGGCTGGGCCGCCTTCGATGTCGATAACGACTGCCAGCCGCTGGCGTGCGTCCCCTTCGCGGACCACAACGCGATGCTCGACCCGGCGTGTCCCGACATCACCGGCCGTGTGGTCGAGGCGCTGGTCGTGCATGGCATTCCGCCTGCTGATCCCGCCATCCGGCGCGGCGTCGGGTATCTGATCCGCACGCAGGAGGCCGACGGAAGCTGGTATGGCCGCTGGGGGGTCAATTACATCTACGGAACGTTTCTGGCGCTGCGCGGCCTGCGCGCGGCTGGAGAAAGTGATCGCGAGGCCTACATCCTTCGCGCCGCCGAATGGCTCCGCGCCGTTCAGAATGCCGATGGCGGCTGGGGCGAGAGCTGCGCAGGCTATGACGAAAACACCTTCGTGGCCGCGCCCAGCACCGCTTCTCAGACGGCGTGGGCCATCCTCGGCCTCATGGCCGCCGGCGACACCACCAGCCAAAGCATCCGCAAAGGCATCGAGTATCTCATCGAGACCCAGAGGGCCGATGGCACGTGGGACGAAGCTCTGTCCACCGGCACCGGGTTCCCTCGCGTGTTCTATCTGACGTATCACTCGTATCGGAACTCTTTCCCTACGCTGGCGCTCTCCGCATTCTTGAACGAAAAGGAAATGACACTGAGGACAAGCGCATGAAGTTCCCTCTCTCGATGACGGCCGGCATGGCCAGCTACATTGTGAAGAACAAGCTGCGGCCCCGGCCGGAATGGCAGGTGAACAAACCGGCGTCCGATGATTCTTCGAACCCTTTCAAGATCATCTACACGGTCGACACCGCCAAAGCCCGCACCCGGCATCCGATGATGCACCAGCGCTTTCCGCTGGTGCTGATGCTCGAGCCTCTGCACACCTGCAATCTCACCTGCACCGGCTGCGGCCGCATCCGTGAGTACGAATCCAGCATCACGCAAAAACTCCCGCTCGACCAGTGCCTGCACGCCGTCGACGAGTGCGGCGCCCCGATGGTCTCCATCTGCGGAGGTGAGCCGCTGCTGTACCCCGAAATCGGGCCGCTGGTGGCGGGCATCCTGGCGCGTGGCCGGAGCTGCTACCTCTGCACCAACGGCATGTTCCTCGTCAGGAGGCTCAAGGAATTCCAGCCGCGCGAGCAGTTCTTCTTCAACGTCCACCTCGACGGCATGGAAGAGAACCACGACCTCGCCGTCGAGCGCAAAGGCGTCTTCCAGGAGGCCATCCAGGCCATTCAGTCCGCCAAATCCGCCGGATTCAAGGTGGTCACCAACACCACGGTTTACAAAGAGACCGATATGAAGGAAATCGAGCAGTTATTTGAATACCTGCGCGGGTTCGGAGTCGACGGGCACACCATCTCGCCCGCCTACGGGTATTCCGCTGTGAACCAGCGTGAGATATTCCTCACTCGGGAGGATATCCGGGAGAAGTTTTCGCAAATCGACCGGCTTGCCAGGAAATTCCCATTGCAGACGACGCCCGTCTACGCGGACTTCCTGCAAGGCAAGCGGGAGCTGCCCTGCACCGCCTGGGGAAACCCCACCTACAACGTGCGCGGCTGGAAAGGCCCGTGCTATCTCATCACGGACGCGCATTATGAGACGTTCGAGGAATTGATGACCACTACACCCTGGGATCACTATGGCCCGGGAAATGATCCGCGCTGCGATCACTGCATGGTGCACTGCGGATTTGAACCGTCGGCGGCCCTCGGCATCAACGCAAAGATGACCGATTCCTTCCGGCTGCTGACCTGGATGTTGCGGTAAGCTGTCAAGGCGTGTGAAGCCGATCCTGGTTACGGGAGCAACAGGTTTTGTTGGCTGGCATGTGGCAGATCAACTGGTTCGGCGCGGCGAGCGGGTCCGGGCGCTGGTCCGCTCTTCGAGCCGCGCCCTCGAGCTGGATGTCGAGACCGTCTCCGGCGACCTGCGCGACCCCTCTTCGGTCGAGCGCGCCGTCGCCGGCTGCTCCGCTGTCTTCCACGTGGCGGCCGACTACCGCCTCTGGGCCAGGGACTCCCGGGAAATCTATCGCTCCAACGTCGATGGCGCGCGCAACGTGCTGGAAGCGGCCCTCCGTGCCGGTGTCGAGCGCGTCATTTACACGAGCACCGTCGGCTGTATCGGCGTCCCGAAGAACGGGATCGGAGATGAGACCATGCCGGTAAGTCTGGCCGACATGCAAGGCGCCTACAAGCGGTCGAAGTTCCTCGCTGAAGAGGCGGCCGCCGGCTGTGCGCGGCGCGGTTTGCCGGTGGTGATTGTGAACCCCACGGCGCCGGTCGGGGACCGCGATGTTAAACCAACGCCAACAGGGAAGATCATTCTTGATTTCATGAACGGCCGGATGCCCGCTTATGTAGACACGGGGCTCAATCTCGTCGACGTCCGCGACGTCGCCCGCGGCCACCTGCTGGCCGCCGAACAGGGGAAGCCGGGCGAGCGCTATATCCTTGGCTGTCAGAACCTGACATTGCGGGAGATCCTCGAGCGGTTGGCGCCGCTGTGCGGGCGTCCTGCGCCCAAAGCCCGGATCCCGTATGCAGCCGCCTATGGAATCGGCTTGTTCAGCACGGGCTGGGCGTACCTGACCGGCGTTGAGCCTCGCGCGCCGCTCGCCGGCGTGCGCATGGCACGCAAGAAAATGTTCGTTTCCTGCGAAAAGGCGAAACGGGAACTGGGATTCGACCCCGCGCCCGTCGATGGCGCGCTTCAACGCGCAGTCGAATGGTTTCGCGCGAATGGATATTGCTGAGTGGGGATCATTGTGATGGTGGCTGCGGAAAAAATGGAATTCGAAGGCTTGCGCAACCGCTGGACGCCCGCCGGCCGCCTGGATTGGCCTGTCGAATTCTCCGCCGTCCATTCCTGGAACAAACAGCGCGTCGCCCTGGTAGCCAACGGCCCCGGTCCGAAGCTCGCTGCGGCCGCGGTCCAGGCCGCCTTCGACCGCGAGCAGGTAGACGCGGTCATCAGCACCGGGTTTTGCGGAGGGCTCGAACCGGCTCTCGCCCTTGGTGATGTGGTGGTTGCCACGGAAGTCCGCTCCGCGCTGTCCGCGGAACGCTTTCCGGCGCAGGCGCCCGCGAAGGCCCCTTCCGCCTTCCACGGCCCGGTTCTCAGCATCGACCGTGTGGCCACCAGCGCTGAAGAAAAGAGGCGTCTGTTCGATTCCGGCGCCTGCGCCGTCGAGATGGAAGCCGCCGGCGTTGCCGGTGCGGCGTCTCAGGCGGGTGTTCCCTTCTATTGCATCCGCGTGGTGAGCGATCCGGCCGATGAGTCTCTGCCGCTCGATTTCAATGCCTGCCGCACGCCTGAGGGCCGCCTCGGCCGCGCCGCCATTGCCCGCGCGGCATTCACACGTCCGCTGACCCGCGTCCCCGCGCTGCTTCGCTTCGAGCGCAACTGCCGCCTGGCGGCAGCGCGATTAGGAGAGTTCCTTGACGGCTGCCGCTTCTAACCACATCCCGCCCACCATGCGCGCCGCCGTCTACCGCGGCAAGGGACTTGTCGCTGTCGAAGAAATTGCAACGCCCCGGATTGGTCCCGGTGAACTGCTGGTGCGGGTGGAAAGCTGCGGAATCTGCCACACGGATCTGAAAAAGATAGAGTACGGCCTGCAACCTCCTCCCCGCGTGTACGGCCACGAGACGGCCGGCATGGTGGTGGCCGTGGGCGGCGGCGCCGGCGGCTTCGCGGCTGGGGATCGGGTGGCGGCTTTCCATCATGTGCCCTGCCAGGATTGCTTCTACTGCCGGCGCCGGCTGTATGCACAATGCGCGGGCTACCTGAAGGTAGGGATTACCGCCGGCTTCGAACCCGCCGGCGGCGGCTTTTCTGAATACGTGTGTGTCAAGGATTGGATCGTGCGCCGGGGCGTTGAAAAGATCCCCGAGGGTGTTTCTTACGACCGGGCCTCGTTCGTCGAGCCGGTGAACACCTGCCTCAAGGCGGTGCATCAAGCGGCGCTCGATCCCGAGGATACGGTGCTGATTCTGGGACAAGGCCCCATTGGGCTGATCTTCACGATGCTGGTCCGGCACAAGTTCCCCGCCGCTCGCATCGTGACAACGGACACCATCGCCCCGCGGCGGGAGCTGTCGCTGAAATTCGGCGCCAATGCCTCCCACGACCCGCGCCAGGTCCAGGTGGACAAAGAGGTCGCGGCCGTGACGCATGGAAGGGGCGCGGATGCGGTGCTTGTTTGCGTGTCAGCTCCGCGGATTGTCGAGCAGGCGGTCCGGGCGAGCCGCCCTGGCAGCCGCATCCTGTTGTTCGCCCAGACCTCGGACAGCGAGAGAATCGAGCTGTCCGGCGCCGACATCTGCAAGCAGGAGAGGGTTTTATACGGCGTCTACAGCGCCGACCTGGACCTGCAATCCGAGTCCGCACGGCTCGTTTTTGGAGGTCACTTGCCGGTCGAAGACCTCATCTCTCACCGGCTTACGCTGGAAGAAATCCGGTCCGGGATTGAGATGGCTTTGCATCCGGACTCCAAATCGTTGAAAATAATTGTTCAGCCCCCTAAAGGACGACAAAGTGAATAACAACATGATGGCAGCCGTCCTGTACGGCAAGGAAAGCCTGCAGATCGAACCGGTTGCTGTTCCCGAAATCGGTCCGCAGGACGTTCTGGTCCGAGTGCGCGCCGCGCTCACCTGTGGTACGGACGTGAAAGTATTCCGGCGCGGATATCACGCCCGCATGATCGTGCCACCGGCGCTGTTTGGCCATGAGCTGGCCGGTGATGTCGTCGCCGCCGGCGAGAAGGTCAAACGCTTTCGACCCGGCCAGCGTGTGGTGGCGGCCAACTCCGCCCCGTGCGGCAAATGCTTCTACTGCCGCCGCGACAAGGAAAACCTGTGCGAGGACTTGATGTTCAACAACGGCGCCTATGCGGAGTACATTCGCATTCCGGGGCGCATTGTTGAGAAGAACCTGTATGAGATTCCTTCCCACATCAGCTATCAGGACGCGGCGCTGATTGAGCCGCTGGCCTGCGTCTTGCGCGGCCTCGAGGAGTGCGGCCTGGAAGGCGTCGAGACCATTGCCGTCATTGGCCTCGGCCCCATCGGCCTGATGTTTGTGCGGCTGGCAAGCGTATTCGGGGCCCGCGTGATCGCTCTAGGCCGCCGGCAAACACAGCTCGACCGGGCCGAGTACATGGGCGCCACCGATCTGCTGAATACCTCGGAGCCTTATGACCACGCCGCTCGAGTCCGCGAGCTGACCGGCGGCCGCGGCGCGGACGTCTCGATTGAAGCTGTCGGCACCCCGGAAACCTGGCAGCTTGCCGCACGCATGGTCCGCCGCGGCGGCGTTGTGAATTTCTTCGGCGGCTGCCCCAGTGACAGCGCGGTTGCGCTTGACACGAACCTGCTGCATTATTCGGAGATCACCTGCAAGGCCAGCTTCCATCACTCGCCTGCCTACATCCACAAGGCGCTCGAAGTGGTCAGCCGGGGCGACATCAGCGCCCGGGATTTCGTCAACAGCCAGGAGCCGCTCACCAAGCTGCTTGAAGTGCTTCGTCATTTGATGAGCCACAACGGGCACATGAAGACGGCCATCATCCCGTAATCCCATGGCGGGAGAATCGAGCCGGGACGCGCGCTTCCTTCTCCCCAAGGATTACGTTTACCGGCCGCAAACAGCGGAACAGCCTTGGTCGCTGGCCGAAGCGGAGCAATACACACGCTGGCTGGCCACCGCCCACTACGAGAATTTTCACGTTGTCAGCTTTCTTCTTCCCAAGCGCCTGCATCAGGACTTCTACAACGTTTACGCCTTTTGCCGCTGGGCCGATGACCTCGGGGATGAAATCGGAGACGCCCGGGAGAGCCTGCGTCTGCTCGATTGGTGGCGGGGAGAACTCGAAGCGATGTACGCCGGCCAAGCCGCCCATCCGGTCTACGTTGCGCTTCGTGAAACCGCCCGCAAGCATGATCTGCCGATCGAACCTTTCGCCGACCTGATCCGCGCCTTCGTCCAGGATCAGAACGTCTTCCGCTATCGCAATTTCGACGAGCTGCTCGAATATTGCCGCTATTCGGCCAACCCGGTCGGCCGCCTCGTGCTGTACCTGTGCGGGTACCGCGACAGCGAGCGACAGCGGCTCTCGGACTCCACTTGCTCGGCGCTCCAGCTTGCGAATTTCTGGCAGGACGTCACCGTGGACCTCGACAAGGACAGGGTCTACATTCCACTCGACGTGATCGAGCGCCACGGCTACACCGTCGCCGAGCTGTATGGAAGGCGGTTCACACCGGCTTTCCGCGCGGTGATGATGGAGATTGTCGAGCGCGCACGCCGGTTGTTTCTCGAGGGGCTGCCGCTGGCGGACAAGGTGGACAGGCGGCTGGCTGTCGACGTCGAGCTGTTCAGCAGGGGAGGGCTCAAGATTCTCGAAAAGATCGAACAGCAGAACTACAACGTGCTCGCCAGCAGGCCGGCGATCTCGAGAACGGAGCGCGCCGCCCTGCTGGTGAAGACGCTGCTCCGCATCACGTTTTCAAGAGCCGCATGACACTGGAGGCTTCCTACGCGTGGTGCCGCCGGATTGCGCGCGCTCGAGCCAGAAACTTCTATTACTCCTTTCTTCTGCTCGACCGGCCGCGGCGCGACGCCATGTGCGCGATCTACGCGTTCATGCGTTTGTGCGATGACTTGAGCGACGGCCCGGAGCGCGGAACGCGCGAAGCGTTCGACGATTGGCGCCGCCAGATGGAAGCAGCCTGCGATGGCCGGCTCCCGGATCACATCTTGTGGCCTGCCTTCCACGCCACCGTCACGCATTATGGAATTCCGCGCGAGTATTTCCATCAGATGCTCGACGGCGTCGCCTCGGATGCGGATTTCCAACGCTTTGAGACTTTCGACCAGCTTTACCGCTATTGCTACCGGGTGGCGTCGGTGGTCGGGCTCACGGTGATCCACATTCTTGGCTTTCGCTCCGAGGATGCCCTGCCGCTGGCCGAGAAGTGCGGCGTCGCCTTCCAGCTCACCAACATCCTGCGCGATGTGAAAGAGGATTACGAGAACGGGCGCATCTATCTGCCCGCCGAGGATCTGGCGCGCTTTGGCGTTGGCGACGGTGATCTTGGCGCGGCACAGGTGTCTCCGGCTTTGCGGGGACTTCTCGAGTTCGAAGCCGCCCGCGCGCGCCGCTACTATCAGGAAGCGCTGCCGCTCATTGAAATGGTCGAGCCAGCCGGGCAGCCGATGCTGAGCGCGCTGATCGAGACGTACTCGCGCCTGCTGGCCCGCGTTGAGGCCGCGGATTACGAAGTGCTTCGCAGGCGGGTATCCCTGCCGCTCATGGAGAAATGGTGGATTCTGGCGTGGACGGCTCTCCGAGGGTCTCGAAGGAAACGAGCGCGTGGGCGCGGCTCGGAAGCGCTTTCTGAGCCGCGCGCATGAGCAAGCGGAGGTGTCAACCTGAACGCGGTCCAGTCCGGCGGGGGAAGCTTCTTGGAAGGGTCGATTCTACAGCCTCGAAATCCGGCACGGCGGCGCCGCACCAGCGGCAGACAAACAGCAGCAGCGTCTTGGCCGCCGCTACCGCGGAGTCCAGTTCCAGGTATTCGTCGGCGGCGTGCGTGTTCCCGCCGCGCGGGCCCCACAGGACGGCCGGAATGCCGAACTCATGGAAGATGTACATGTCGCAGGGACCCTCGATGCCCACAACCGGAGGCTGGCGTCCCAACACCTCCGCGGCACAGGAGGTCAACTCGGTCACGATTGGTTCCGATGCCGGGATGAAGGAGCCCGGCAGCCAGCGAATCGGAAACTCCACCTGAGGCTTGGCGGCGAACAGCTCCGGCGCGGCTGCCGTGATGGCCTCGAGCCACTCGAAGAACTCGCGCTCCACTTCTTGCTGCACTTCGCCCGGCATCGTCTGCCAGTAGATCTCGAGCTGGCAGACCTCCGGGATGGTGATCGGTTCGGTAGGGCCCCAGGGACCGGTGAAGATCTTGGTGACGGAAACCGGCACCGGGTCGGGATGATGTTTGTAGAACTGGTTCACGCGCACCCGCGCGCAGCGTGCGGCGGCGAAGTCCTGAAGCTTGGTCAGAAAATAGCGCACCTGCTCCAGCACTCCGGTGGGAAACTTGCCTTCCGTGAGAACGCCGCCGGGAGCGCGCAGCGTGATGTGCGCGGTGCGGCCCCCGCGCTGGGCCGGGCAGATCCGCAAGAAGGATGGCTCGGGGAGGATGGCGGCGTCGGCGTTGAAACCCGCCAGCCGGCCCGCCAGCGTGCCGTTCGAGCCCCCGAATTCCTCGTCCACCACGGTTTCGAACACCAGGTCGCCCTCGAGCTCGAGCCCCAGCTTCGCGATGGCTTCCACGACGAACAGACTGGTGGCCACGCCGCCTTTCATGTCGTTCGCGCCGCGGCCGTAAAGGCGGTTGCCTTCGATCTCGCCGCCGAAGGGATCGCGGGTCCAGGGCTCGGTCCCTCGCGGCACGGTGTCCACGTGACCGGAGAGGAGCAGGGAACGCCCGCCGCCGGTCCCCGACCGGCGCGCGCCCAGGTTCGGCCGGCCCGTGTAGTCGCGTCCCGGCCAATACAGCGGATGGCTGGTGAGGGCGGGAACTTCGTCGGGACGATAGAGGATCGGCTGCCATCCGATGCGGCCGAGCAAGCCGGCGATGTAGTGCTGGCAGGCCTGCTCGTTCCCGTGCGGCGGGGTGTTCTCGGAGGGTATCCGCACGAGGTCGCGGGCAATGGCGGCCAGCCGGTCCTGGTGCTCGTCGACATAGGCGCAGAGATGGTGGTCCAGCATCAGACCTCCAGTCTTCTCGGGGCGACGCGGAAGCCCCGGGTGATCACTGCCAGGTAGAGGGCCCCGAGCGCCATCCACCCGAATCCAACCAGTTTGGCCTTCCCCGTCAGGCTGAGCCAGAGGTACGCGCAGACCAGCGCTCCCAGCGACGGGAACAGGAGATGGCTCCAGAGGCGGCGCGATCGCCGGCGATAGTAGTAGTGCCCGATCACGCTCAGGTTGACCAGAATGAATCCGACGAAGGCGCCGAAGTTAAGCAATTCGACGATGAGCTGAAAGCGCGCCAGCAGCGCGCCGGCGAGCGAGATCGCGCCCATGAGCCACACGCTGCGCGTGGGGGTCGAGGAGCGCGCGTCGAGGTGACCGAAGAGGCGGCGGGAAATCGCGCCCTCGCGTCCCATGCCGTAGAGCAGGCGGGAAGCGCCGGCCTGGCCGGTCAACGCGCTGGCCAACCCGGCCACCAGCAGCACGAAGGTGATCCAGCCGAACATCCATGCTCCACCGATGCGGCCGCCGATATCCAGGATCGCCGTTTCCACTTGAGGGAACGACCGGTGGTCGGGCCAGGCGACCGCGGCCAGGTAAACGGTGACCACGCAGAGGATCGTCTGGAGCGCACACACGGCCACGGTGGCCCAGGCAATGTCGCGCTCGGGGCTGCGGCTGTCCTCGGCCAGCGTCGAGACGGCGTCGAAGCCGATGTAGGACAGGGCGGCGATTCCGGCGCCGAGCATGAGCGGGCGCAGCGAGAAACTCCCCGGATCGAACAGCGCCGCGGGCGAGAGCAGTCCGGCGACGCCCTGGGCGGCGACCACCCAGCGGATCGCCAGCCCCGCGAACAGCACGGTGGAGACAGACATGACCGCCATCAGCACGACGTTGGCCCGGGCAGTCATGCGGATCCCCTGCACGTTGACCAGCGTGATCGCCAGGGAGAACACCAGCGCCCAGACCAGGTAGGGGACCTGCGGCAGCCAGCGAGCGGCGGTGAGCGACGCGTACACCACGCTCAACAGCGGAATCAGGAAATAGTCGAGCATCATCGCCCAGCCGGCCAGAAAGCCGAGATGCTCGTTGAGGCCCCGCTGGACGTAGGTGTAGGTCGAGCCCGCCGAGGGGAAGGCGACCGACATCTTGCCGTAACTGGCGGCGGTGAACAGCATCGCGACCATGGCCACGAGGTAGCAGAGGGCCGCGTGGCCCCCGGAGACTTGCTGCACGGTTCCGTAGACCGGATAGGGGGCAGTGGGCGTGAGAATCACCAGGCCGTAGATGATCAGGTCGCCGCGCGTGAGCACGCGCTTGAGTTGCGGCGCTTCCAGCGTGATCTCGCTATTCTTCAAGCCGAGCCTCGGAGAGTCCCCTCACCGCAACATGGCGCGCCTTCGCGTAGGCCTCGATCACCTGCCGAAGCTGTTTCCGCCAGCCATCCAGCCCGATGCTCTCTTCGGGGGCGAACATGTAGCTCCAGTCCGGCCGGCGGTCGGCCCAGTGGTCCTTGGTATCGTCCACCACATGCACGAAGCGCTTGCCGCCAGCCGGCCGGCCTTTCGGGTATTGGCTCTTTTCAAAAACTGCGGCCAGTTGCCGGAAGCTTTCCCGTCCCTCCTTCTCGAGGCGGCCGGCTGTGTTGTAGGCGGCCACCAGGTGACCCACCGCCTGTTCCGCGTCATTCTTCTGCGCCGCCGCCTGCGCCCGCTCGAGCGAGCTCTCGGCGTCGGCCAGCCCTAACAGAAGGCGCCAGTGATGACCGATGAACCTGGTGAGCTGCGCCAGCACTTCCAGGTTGTACTGGTTGCGGTCCACGCGGGCGAAGTTGGCCTGCAAGGCGTGGAGCAGTTGATCGTTCTCGAGCGAACGGCTGGGCGCCTGGGCCAGGAATCGCCGGTAGGCAGCGATGAAACGGGGCTGGAACTTCAGGTCGGTCATCTGTGGAATTGCGGGCGGAGTCAGAGTCTGATCGTACCGCGTGGCGCCGATTCCCTTCCCGTCCGAATTGCCGTAGCCGGGGCCGCGCACCCGCGAAACCACGCGCTCCCAGGCGCGCTGCCACGCGCGCGCCTGGCGCTGGAGCGACCGGTAAATCTCGGCCATCCCCGTCGCCCGCGGGCCGTAGTAGACGTTCATGAACTCGGCGACGTGCTGCTCCGGACTCGGCGTGCCGGTCGTCCAGCCATACTGGGCCACCGCCGACCAGCCCAGCCAGAAGGTCTCGTTGTGCAGGCCCGAGTCCCCCCAGGCCGCGCCGAAGACGCCGATCGGGTTGGCCTGCCACACCCGTCCGAAGGAGATCTGCTCGAAGGCCGCCTGGATGCGGCCGGTGGCCAGGCCGCGCTCGAACTCGAGCGGATCGTCCGCACCCGGAGCCGGAGGGTCGCGCAACTCGCTCTCCAGGCCCAGGTGGTCGGGGAACAGGAATTCGGCGCCCTGCATCGAGACATATGCCAGTTGGCGCATTCCTTTTTGCTTTTCGATGGGGATGTATTCCGGCTCGCCGATCACGCCGTCGATGACGCCGGAAGGAATCAGCTTGAGGTGCTCGGGGAGCAGCGGATACTCGAGCCGGGCCAGCATTCGCCGGCCGCGCCTGGCCAGGTGATCGTGCGCGCGTCGGGCGAATTCGGCCCACTTCAGGCTGCGGTTGGCCGGGTTGTCGGGCTGGTCGCACCTGGCGCCAATGCCCGCGTAGTAGATCTCGTCGGTGGACACGAAGAAGTAGTCGACGCCGCGCGTGGCCTGGATCACGTCATCGTACATCTGGAAGATCAGCTTGTAGGACTCCTCGTCACACAGGCAGGCCTGATAGTTGTTGCCGTCGGCGCGGAGGTGGGCGAACTGCGGATGCTTCAGCACGTAGGCCAGATGCGCCGGCGCCTGGATGTTTGCCACCACCTGAATGAAGCGCTCCAGCCCGTAATTGACGATCTCCTGCAACTGGGCGACGGTGAAGGCGCCCGGAGCGCCGATCACCGGATTCGACGGGTACTCGAACTTGTCCTCGAGCTCGAATCCGATCATGTTCACCTTGAAGCGCGCGGCCCAGTCCAGATACCTCTTGAGCGTTTCCATCCGGTCCTGGTGATGCTTGGTGTCCCAGTGCAGGAAGCGAAGCTGGAGGGCCGGCCAGTCGTCGATCGTCGCCCCGGGCAGCAGCAGGCCGCCGCGCGGGCCTGGTTTCAACAGTTGAACCAGCGTCTGGACGCCGTAGAACAGGCCCGCGTCACCATTGCCGGTAATCTCGACCAGGCTGGGCGCGATCTTCAGCCGGTAGCCTTGCGGGTGGATCTCGGGATCGCCCGGCGTGGCCACCGTGCCTTTCCGCACCGAGAGGCGGATGATGTTCGTCGCCCCGGCTGGCCGGAGATCGATTGAGTGGAACTCGCGCAGGTCTTTGAGAAGCGAGCGGACGGCGATGTGGTTGGCCGCGACACCGTCCGCGCGATATCCCCAGGAGCCGTTGAACTCGACGTCTCCCGGTTCGAGCTCCACCTTTTGCGGGGTCGGAATCACCGAGTAGCCGCGCAGCCAGAGTGGCGTGGCCGGCGGCTGGGACCAGGCGACGGCGGCCGTGAGGAAACAGACGGGCAGGGCTTTCCACATGGCCGCCGTTTCCTTCGGCTAGAACTCCAGGCGCAGCGAGAACTGAATGATCCGCGGCGCGTTGGGTTGCGTGCTCAAGTCCTGCAATCCGGTCGTCGCGTTCGGGTTCCCGTCGTTCGGGTGATTGAAGGCGTTGAAGAAGTCCGCCGAAAAACGCACTCTGAAGGCCTCCGCGACCTGGAAGTTCTTGTACACGGAAACATCGGTGTTCCAGGCGCCCGGTCCGAGATAGAAGGCCCGGGCGTTCCAGTTCACCGTGTCGGTGATAGGAGTCTGGCGGAGCGTGCCGTTAGCCAGGGTCTGCGGGAGCCGGTTGTTGAAGGCCGACCCAAGCTGCCGCAGGACTCGATCGCCCTGGTTGAGGGGCACCAGCCGCTGCAACGCCTGCTGATCGACGTTGGACGCCAGCGTCGGATTGAAGTCGCCGCGGAACCACAAGCGCTGCGGCCGGCCGGCGAAGGTCAGATCCAGGCGCTGGTCCGCGCTCAAGGTCGGATCGCCGAACAGGTAGCGTGCCGAGCTGACGCCGCCCCACAGACCGCCGCGCCAATCGCCGATGGTCGCAATCTGCCAGCCGCCGATCAAGTGGTTGAGGGCGCCCGAAGCGCCGCTGCCGAAGCGTTTCCCTTTGCCGAAGGGCAGATCGTAGATGGCGTTAAAGCGGACGCGCTGCGGCGGCACTTCGGTCGAGTTCTGATAGCCCAAACGCAGCCGCTGGTCATAGCTGGAGTTTCCGGCGCCCAGCAGTTGGATGTTCTCGGGGACTTCGGAAACGCCGTTGGTCGAGTTGATGCTGCCGCCGCCGCTGGTAAAGCCGCCGGCATCAGTGGTGGTCAGCGATCGCGTGAACACGTAGAACCACTGGAAGGCCAGGCCGTTGCTGTAGCGGCGCTCCACTTCCGCTTGCAGCGAGTGCGTGTTGGAAAAGCCGGTCCGGTTCGTGGCGTTCGAAAAGGCCCAGTCTTTGTTCTGGCGCATGAGATCGCGGCTGCCTGGCGGATTCTGCCCGGTTCGGGCGACGTAATTATACTCGGCTTCGCGCGGATTGACAGCGAACTTCTGCTCCAGGTTCCCGGCGTGATCTCCGATGTAGCTCAAGCGAAGCGCGGTGTTCCGCATCACTTCCCGCTCGATGGTGAAATGCCACGACCGCGCGTGGGCGTCCTTCCAGCCAAACGCATCCAGAGGCACCATTCCGCGGGCCGAGCTCGGCAGGTTGATAATCCCCTGCGTATCCACTGTCGCGCGGCCCACGAAGAACTCCGGCCGCGGAGCCGTGCGCACCGCGAACGTGTCGGTGCCATCCTTGCTGCTGATGGGGTTCTCAAACCGCAGGTTCAGCGGCGGATTGCTGCGCGAAGCCTGGAGGATCTGCGACAGCGGCATGGTCCAGAAGTATTCTCCATAGCTCGCCCGGAGCACTGTCTTGTCGTTCAGCTTGAACGCGGCGCCGATCCTGGGGCCGAAGTTATTGTTGTCGCCCGCGATCAGACTGTCGGGCAGGCCGGCGCTTTGCGCGGTCTTCCAAGTCAGCCCGCGCTTGGCCCAGGACGCCAGCACCGCCGGCGGAACTCCGGGCAGATCCTCCATCCGCACGTTCTTCGGCGTGATGACTTCGAACTTGCCGGCGAAGTTCCGGAGATCGACGTTGACCAGCCGGTTGTACTTTTCCTGGTAGGCGGTCCACTTGTCCCAGCGCAGACCCAGGTCCAAGGTCAGCCGGCTGGAGACCTTCCAGGTGTCCTGGAAGTAGAGGCCGAACTCCTTCTGCTGGAAATAGAAGTAGCCGCGGTTGTACTGATTGGAAAGGTAAGTGGGCAGCCCCAGGGCCATGGCGGCCAGCCCGTCGCCGGTGAACGAGACCGCCTCATCGTCGCTCGGGTTATACTGCGCCGTCCAGTCGCCGGCGAAGTCGTGCGAGCCTTGGCTCTGCTGGAGCTCGCGGATGTTGTTGTACTCGAGGCGAACTTTGCCGCCGAACTTGATCGAGTGCTTGCCCCGGATCCAGGTGGTGTTGTTCTCGAGCACATGGCCGGTCAGCATCTCGTCCTTGCGGTTATCGGCGTCCCAGCAGAAGGTGTCCGTACAGATGCTCGGCCAACCGCGCGCGCCGAACGGGTTGGGGAATCCCAGTTTGGCCGGCCAATCGGTGAAGTCGGCCAGGGTGCCGGAGCTCTTGGGCGCGCGGTTCACCGCCAGTTGCGTCTCGGTGAACATGTTGGGAGTAAACAGGTGGGTGTGGCGGACATACGCGTTGTAAAGCCGGGCGTCGATGCGGCTGGAGCCATAGCCATCCGGAACGCCCAGGCGCGGCCCGCCGAACCGGCCTCCGTTCTGGTTGAAATCGCGGTGCGAGCGGGTGAATCGTCCGGAAATACTGTCGTTGTCGGAGAAGAGGTGGTCGCCCCGGACTGTAATGGTGTTGTCGTTGGTCTTCTGCGGGTAGAACTCCCGGAGGTTTTCCGCCTGGTAGGGATTCGCGCCGCTGGTCGGCAGGTGGGTCACCGCCTCCATCACGGCGAAAATCGGGGCGATCCGGGCCCTGGGGACGATGTTGCCGGTGAACGGCGTTCGGGTCCCATTGGCGCCCGTGGTCAGCGGATCGTAGATGGTCGTCCGCCGATTGTTGGCGTCGATCACCCCGGTGAAGTCGCCCTGCCACATCTGCGGCGTCGGGACCACGTCGGAGTAAAACGTCTTCTCGCGCTGCTTCAAGGCCTCGTAGGCGACAAACCAGAAGCTTTTGTTGCGGCCGTCATACCACTTGCCGAGGTGGACGGGTCCGCCGGCTGAGGCGCCGAACTCATTGCGGATCAGCAGGGCCGGCGTGTTGCCGTCCTGGCGCGCCCGCGCCCGAAGGCCTCCGCCGTTGTTGCGCAGCGTCTCAAAGGCGGTGGCATGCACGGAGTTGGTTCCGCCCTTGGTCACCAGGGTGACCGTCGCCGGACGGGAGTACTGCGCGCTGGACCCGGCGGTCTCGATCCGGAACTCCTGGATCGTGTCCAGGCCCGGCGAGACGCCGGCGCGGAGTCCTCCTCCAAACCGGTCGACCAGCGAGATCCCGTCCAGCAGCAGTTCCGCGGATCCCACCTTGAGGCCGTTGACCCGCGGAACTCCGCCGCCCTCGACTCCCGGCGTCAGATTGAACAGCGTCGCCACCGAGCGCCCGTTGAGCGGAAGCTGGCGGATGCGCAGCGCGTCTTTCACGTCCGCGACTTCGCTGCTCTCGGTGGTGATAATCGGAGTGGCCTCGGTGACCTCGATGGTCGCCTCCAGGCTGCCCACCTCCAGAACCGGTTCGATGGCGGCGGTCTGCCCCGCTTCCAGCACCAGCGTGCCGGACCATTTCTTGAATCCCGCCGACTCGACCGCCAGGGAATAAGGTCCCGGCAGAACCGCGCCGAAGTAATAGATGCCAACGGCGGAGGTTTGCGTGGTCCGCCCGATGTTGGTGCTCTGGTTGGTGAGGGTCACCTTGGCGTTGGGGACGGTGGAACGGGTGGCGTCCAGCACCGTGCCCCGGACCACGCCCGTGCCCGTCTGCGCCGCCAGCGGCGCCGCCATCGACATCCAGCCGGCCAAGAGCCAGGCCACCCGGCTCATTCTTTTTTGCTCGTTCATTTGGTGCCTCCCGCTAGGCGGTTTAAAAGCGCGCATCCTGCGAGCTCACTTCGCGATTGAACCACTTACTTGCCGATCACAAGAAACTGGTCAAAACACAAAACGCCCCGATGCGGAAACTTTGCTGTAGCCTACACTAAGAAATAAACGCTGTCAAGCGTTTTTTCCCATCCCGGCGCTCCGATCCATTGACACGTGCCAGAGGTTTGGATTAGACTTACTTGTCAACAAGAAGAAAGGTCCTGACCGTGTACAGCCTGCGCACACGCCGAAGGGTCTTGCGTCCGGACCAGGTCCGGGGCGCCAACCGCGCCGTGGTGCTCCAGTTGTTACGCCAGCACGGGCGCCTCTCCCGGGCCGACATTGCGCGGCGGACCGGTCTTTCCGAGGGCACCATCTCCCGTATCACGGCCGATCTGCTGCGCGGGGGTCTGGTGGTCGAAGAGGGCTCCGAGAATTCCACCGGCGGCCGTCCGGCCATCCGATTGCAGTTGGACCAGAACCGGTTCCTGTCGCTGGGCGTGGACATTCTGAATTGGGAAACCCGCATCGCCGTGGGAACCATCGGCGGCCGGATCCTGGAGACGCACTCGTTCCGCACGCCCTCCACGCCGGCCAAGGCTCTGGAGCTGATCGCCGACCAGTTCGAAGCTCACCGCAAGCGGCTTCCCCGGGGGAGCCTGCACGGCATCGGCATCAGCACGCGCGGCCTGGTAAACAGCGAAACCGGCGTGGTCGAGCTGGGCAGCGAGCCGGGCTGGGTCCGGATTGCCGTCAAGCACGACCTGGAGAAGCGGCTTCGCCGGCCGGTCTTTGTCGAGAATGACGTCCGGGCCGCCGCGCTGGCCGAATATCATCACGGCAGCGCCGAGATCCACGGCAGCCACTGCCTGCTGTTGGTCAAGGTCGGCGAAGGCGTCGGCATGGGGATCGTGATGGATGGCCGGCTCTATCGCGGGCCGCACATGGCCGCGGGCGAGTTCGGGCAGATGGTGGTGGCGGACGCGCCCGGCCCGGAACGACACAACCGGCCCGGGTGCATCGAGAGGCTGGCGTCCAATCCGGCGGTCTGCGAGCGCTACAGCCGCCTGAGCGGCAACAAGTATCGGGCCAACCCCGGTGATAGCGCGGCGCAGGTGAAGCGGATCTGTCATCTGGCCATGGAGGGCGATGCGGCGGCGCGCGATACGCTGGCCGAGACCTGCCGCTACCTGGGCATCGGCATCACCAACGCGGTGTGGGCCTTGGATGCCGAGGTGCTGATCCTCGATGGCGCGCTCACCGAGGCTTGGCCGCTGGTGGCGGCGGGCATCCGGGAGCAGTTCCCCGCCGGCGAGGAGTTCCCCAACTTTCGCAACCTGATTCTTCGCCCGTCCTCTCTGGCCGGCGAAGCCACCATGATCACAGCGATCAGTCTCCCTTTCACCAGCCTGTTCTCGACCGGTGAGGCGGCGCAGGTGTGAAGTCATCTGCCGCTGCGCTGGCCGTCCTTTTCAGCCTGGCGGCTCCGGCGGCGGAGACACTTTAGTTTAATACCCGATTGGCAAGAACCGGGGTGAATGGCGGACAATGAAAGAGAATGTGGTTTTTTGCCTCTTTTGCGGCATGCGCTGTGTTTGCTCACGCCCAAGTGATCTTCCCCCCGGATCTCACCATCAGCCGGATCGAAGTGACTCAAGCCATCCAGGATGAGGCCCAAAGTGTGCCGCTGGTCGCGGGCAAGTCCACGGCGGTCCGGGTGTTCGTACGGCAACAGGGGAATCCGGACACTCTGATCAGCGGCGTGACGGTTGCGCTGCGTGGGTTCCGCGAAGGGAACGAGCTTGCTTCCTCGCCGCTGCGCGCGGTGAACCTGCCCATCCGGGCGCAGGCGGAACCGGACCGCGGGAATCCGAATCATTCGCAGAATTTCATCCTGCCGGAGGCGTGGACGCAGGCGGGCACGCTGGTGCTTCAGGCTGAGTTGCGGCTTGCCCCGGGAACCGTCGAGTCGCCCTCGGATAACAACACGCTGTCGCGGCCGGTCGAGTTCATCCCCGCTGCAGCCGAGTTGCGCGTGTCGTGGCTGCCGGTGTGTTTCGGAGCGCGGTGTCCATCCGCCAACGTCGAGCACCATCAACTGGCGCAAAAGCTGTTTGCCATTGCCGACGCCACCATGCGCTATGAAGACGTGCCGGTTCCGCCGATCCGCTGGGAGCTGCCGCTGGCGGACGCGACCACATCCAGCGCGCTGCTGGCGCATCTCAGAAAATGGTGGGCCTTCCTGCAAGATTCGCCGGTCCGGCCGCACCTGCTCGCCGGTTGGCTTCCCGGCGGAACGGCGGCGCTGGCGCCGGGAGCGGCCAGGGATCGCGTGTCGTGGCTTGTACCACAGCAAAACGCGTCTTCGAACCAGCGACTGCTGGCGCAGCAGCTCGCCTCGAGCGCTGGTCTGGCGCCGGTCGAGGGGGGGTGTTCAGCGCAGATCCGGGATCCCGGCTTTGACCCGCTGACGGCGCGGCTGGTTCCGGCGGCATCCGTTCCCTACATGGCGGGGTGCGACACAGCGAACTTGTGGACGGATACCGCGAGCGCCGCGTCGCTCTACAGCATTCTGCAAAGCTACCGCACCGAGCCTACCGGAGCGCGGCAGAACGTGCTCATCGTCAGCGGGAGCACACGTGGAAGCGGCGGGCAGTTGGACCATGCATATCTGCTGCTTTCCACCGCCGGCACGGATGCCTTTCCGGGGGGACCGTACTGCCTGCGTGTGACCTCGACGCAGGGGGATTCGGACTATTGCATGCCGCTGGCCGAGGACGCGAGTTTCACCGTGCGGCTGCCGGTGCCGGGCCCTCTGTCGCGGGTGACGCTTCTGAGGGAAGGCGCAGAGCTGGCCTCGCTGGCGACGGCGGAGCGCACTCCGCTGGTGAACATCACATCACCGGCGGTTTTGGAGGAATGGAGCGGGCAAAGAACAGTGCGCTGGACGGCGTCGGATCCCGCCGGCCGCCCGATGACCTACACCCTGTTCTATTCCAACGATGTCGGCGCAAGTTGGACGCCGATTGCGGTCGACGTGCGCGAGCCCGAGTACGTGGTGGATACGCAGTATCTGCCGGGCGGAATGACAAGGTTCCGCGTGCTGGCGGCAGCCGGTCTCGATACCGGGCAGGGTGATTCGGCGGAGGTGGACATCCGGCAGGGGCCGCGGCTCGAGCTGCCGCTATCGGTGTTGCAGTTCGGCAGTACGACAACAGGGCAGATTGCCGAGCGGAGCCTGACTGTGCGCAACCGGGGCACGGGAATTCTGGAATTCAGTTCTTACAGCCTGGGAGGCGCGTTCCGGATTTCCTCGATTTCGCCGTTTCGCGTGCGTCCTGGGGCCGAACGCGCGCTGCCGGTTCGCTACCGTCCGGTGACGCCAGGGGTCGAGACAGCCGAGGTGAGTGCGCTCACGAATGATTCCGTGGTTCGCAACCTCACGCTGATGGTGCGCGGCTCGGCGTTTGACCGGCCCGTTCCGAGCATCACCGCCACGCCGGCGAGCGTCGATTTCGGCGTCGTGCCGGTGGGAGAGACGCGAGACGTCCCGGTCGTGGTCCGGAATGAGGGGACGGCGCCGCTCGAGGTGACCAGCCTCAGCACCGTGAACTCGCGGTTCAGTGTCACTGGAGCGGCGGCGCGCTTCACGCTCGAGCCTGGCGAGGAGCGGACGCTAGTGGCCCGGTTCGCACCCAACGCGATCGGCATTGAGACGGGGGCGCTGGCGTTGGCAGCCAATGACCCGTCCACGCCGTCGTTCACTGTGAGCTTGCGCGGCGCCGGGCAGATCGTGGCCGTGCCCAGAATGGAAGTAACTCCGATCTCGCTCGATTTCGGGAGTGTAAATGCCGGCCAGGTGCGGAATCTTTCCGTGACGGTGCGGAATGCGGGGAACGCCCCGTTAACCATAAGAGGCCTCCAAACAAACACACCGGTGTTTGTTGTTCAGTCGCCTGCCGTCCCGGTAACCGTCCCGGCAGGTGGCCAGCAGGTCGTATCTCTCCGGTTCGCTCCGAATATCACCGGAGTTCTCACCGGGGCGCTCACGATCGAAAGCAACGACACAGCCAGGCCGCAGGTAACCGTTGCACTGGCAGGCACGGGCCTGCCGGCGGTGGTGCTGCCGGCGCCGCGCATTTCCAGCCTGGTTCCGGCGTCGCTTACCGCGGGCTCTCTGCGCTTTAACCTGACGGTCAACGGATCGAACTTCACCACCGCGTCAGCGGTGTACTGGAACGGGATCCCCTTGGGGTCCACCACTTTCGTCAGCAGCACCACGCTGCGGGCGTCGATTGCGCCGACCGATGTAGCTTCGGCTTCAACGGCGCAAGTCACGGTTGTGACTCCTCCGCCGGGCGGCGGGACTTCGAACTCTCTTGAAGTGGTGGTGAACCCGCAAGGGCGGACGGCGCAGATCACCAATATCACCGCCGATCCCTGTCCTACCGTGTTCGCCACGATGTCGGTAACAGATCTCATCGGCTCGCCCATTACAGCGCTCAACAACGGGAATGTGGTCTGCACGGAGGATGTCGTCCCGGTGACGTGCAGCATCCGGCCGGCCGAACCGTCGGGCTCGGGGCTTTCCGTTGTCCTGGTGCTGCAAAGGAATCCAGGAATTACGGGCGACCCTATCCAATACCGAAACAACATTAATAACCAGCAGATCGCGGCGATCAGGTTCACCGATTCCGTCGGGCTGCTGGACCGGGTGGCCATCGCCCAATATGACAACGGAGTGCGTCTGGTGCGGGATTTCACGCTGGGTGAGAATCGCGAAGCATTGCAGGATGCGGTGAAGAGCATCTTGGATAAGGCGCCGCTGGGCACTGGAGTTGCTCTGTACGACGCGATCGAATTCGCCATCCGCCGGCTGGCGGAGCCCGCGCAGAGAGGCCGCCGCAAAGCAGTGGTGCTGTTCACAGCCAGCAAAAACGATTACGACACGTTCGGCCCGAGAGAGAGTCTGGACCCGCTGTTCAGCCTGGTTCAGACCAGCGGCGTACCCCTCTACCTGGTTCCGCTCGGCGACGCTTTTCAGAATGAGAGCCTGCTGAGCCTGTTGAACCAGTTTGCGCTCGATTCCAGCGGGCGACTATTCTTCGAATCGAATCCTCGAACGCTGGAGCAGCTGGCCTCCGTTCTCGCGAGCCAGCACCTGCTGAACTACGACACGCAGAATCGCGACGGGCAACCACACACGTTGCGGGTCACGGTCTCGGTGCCCGGCGGCAGCTTTACAGCAGCGCGTCCGTACCCCGGCTGCCGCTAGCCTACCGCTAGCCGAGCATCCCTGAGCCCATCGCCGTGATTTCCGCCCCGATTGCCAGCGAGGCAGTGGCGCCGGGGCTGGGTGCGTTCACCACGTGCAACGCGCCGGGCGCGGTGACGAAATGGAAATCATCGAGCAAGCCTCCGGCAGGAGTCATGGCTTGGGCGCGCACGCCGGCGCCGCCCTCTTCGAGATCCTCGATGCGGATCTCGGGCACCAGCTTTCTTAGCGACTCGCAGAACAGCCTCTTCGAGAAGGAGCGCAGCAGCTCGTCGAAGCACATCTTCGGATAACGCGCCAGAAAGCGCCACAGGCCTGGATAGGAGAGCGCGTCCCACAGGTCGCCAGGGCGGATGTCGCTCTTGCGATATCCTTCGCGGGCCATTGCGAGCACGGCATTGGGTCCGCACTCGATGCCGCCGTGGATGAGCCTCGTGTAATGCACGCCGAGGAACGGAAATTTCGGATCGGGAACGGGATAGATCAGGTGCCGCACCAAGCGCCGCCGCTCGCGTTTGATCGTATAGTATTCTCCGCGAAACGGCACAATCCGTACGTCACGGCGATGGCCCGTCATCTCGGCGACCCGGTCCGAGTGAAGCCCGGCGCAGTTGATCACCAGCGCGGCCTGGAAATCGCCGCTGGTGGTTTCCACGATCCGCCCGCCGGGCGTTTGCCTGCACCGCAGAGCGCGGGCGCGAGTGAGGACGCGCCCGCCGTTGGCCTGAATGAGACGGACCAGCGTTTCGCCGACTTTCGGATAATCCACAATTCCCTCTTGCGGCACGTGCAGCGCGGCCACGCCGGCGGCGTGCGGCTCGATCTCGCGGAATTCCTCGGGTTTCATCCAGCGAAGGCCTTCCAGGCCGTTGCCGGCGCCGCGCTGCTGAAGGCTTCTAAGGCGCGGCACTTCTTCTTCCGTGGTGGCCACCACCAGCTTGCCGCAGATCTCGTGGGGGATGTCGTGCTGCTGGCAGAAGGCAACCATCTGGCGAATGCCTTCCACGGCGAGGCGCGCCTTCAGCGAGCCGGGCTGATAATAAAGCCCGCAGTGAAGGACTCCGCTATTGTGGCCGCTCTGGTGGCGGCACACCGCGTCTTCTTTCTCGACAACCGTTACCCCATCATCGGGAAAGCGCTGCTGCCATCGATAGCCGGCGCCCAGGCCGATCAGACCACCGCCTATGATGACAATTTCGCGCTTCTGCATCCCAAAGTCATAATTATCGTATGGAACTCGTTCGCCGGGCCGCGCCCTGGATTCTCGCGCTGAACTGGATTCTGATCAGCGGCATCCTGGCGTGGAACCATCTGCGCGTGCAGCGCATGCGACACCGGCGTAGGATCGCGGAAGAAAAGCCTTCCCTCCGTGATCCGCGCTCGATGCGCGGGCTGGCGCTCGAGGGACTGGGCTTTCTGATTGCAGTGTTGTTCCCGCGCCCGCACGATGCGACGCCGGATTGGCGGCACGCTGCCTCGATCACGTTCGGCGTGCTGGCGGTCGCGCTGGTGTGGTGGGCATTGCGGCATCTCGGTCTGGAGTGGCGCGTGAAGGCCGTTGTCACCCAGGATCACAGGCTGGTGACCACGGGACCGTATGCGCTTCTGCGGCATCCGATTTTTGCGGCCTTGTTGTGCTTGCTGCTGGCGACGGCGCTGCTGATCACGCGTCCCTGGGCCGCCGCGCTGGCCGTTGCGGTGTGTCTTTACGGAACCGAGATCCGCATCCGCGCTGAAGACGGACTTCTGGAGCAGCGCTTCGGCGCGCGTTTTTCACAATACAAGGCGCGCGTGGCTGCGTATCTGCCGTTTGTGCGGTAGGCAGGCGGCTGGGACCGCAGCCGGGGTCACCCCACTTTGTCCTTCGAGTAGCAATCCTCCCGGATCGGACAATCGCCGCACTTGGGCTTGCGGGCGATGCAGAGATTGCGGCCGAAATGAATCACCTGGTGAGAGAACAGAATCCAGCGATCCTGCGGCAGCAGCCTCATCAGGTCTTCCTCGATTTTGCCGGGGTCCTGGTTCCTGGTCAGTTCCAGACGGCCGGCGATGCGTTGTACGTGCGTGTCCACGACCACCCCGGAAGGGATGCCAAACGCCGTGCCGAGCACCACATTCGCCGTTTTGCGCGCGGCCCCCGGAACCGTGAGCATCTGCTCGATCGTCCGTGGAACCTCGCCCTGGAACTCGGAGAGGATCCTGCGCGCGGCGCCGACAATCGATTTCGCCTTGTTGTTGAAAAAGCCTGTCGAGCGAATGTCCTGCGCCAGCTCCTGCTGGCTGGCGGCGGCGAAATCGCGGATGGTGGGATACTTGGCGAACAATCCAGGCGTCACTTTGTTGACGCGCTCATCGGTGCATTGCGCCGACAGAATCGTGGCCACCAGCAATTGCCAGGCGTCGTAATGATCGAGGGCGCAAGCGGCCTTTGGATAGAGCCTGTCGAGCGCACCGAAGATGCGGCCAAAGCGCGCGGCGCGCTCTGCCGCGGTGCGCGGCTTTCGAGCTTTCCTGGGCTTGGCGGCCGGCAATGCCCTAAAATAACACATTGCGAGAGACGCTCTGGATTCTGGCGGCGGCGGCGCTGGCGTTTTCTCCGGCGTTGTGGGCGCCGTTTCATCTGGACGACTTCGCGCTGCTCCAAGACCCGGTGGTGACATCGCCGGCGGGGTGGTGGCGGGTGTGGGCGCCGGCGCAGACCCGGCCGCTGACGTGGTTCAGCTTCTGGCTCAACTGGCAGTCAGGCGGGCCGCAAGCGGCAGGCTACCACCTGGTGAATCTGCTGTTGCACCTTGCCTCGATCGTGCTGTTGCGGGGAACACTGGGGAAGCTGATGCCCGCGCCGGCCGCGCTGGCGGCCACGGCCATCTTCGCGCTGCATCCGATTCAAACAGAAGCGGTCGCTTATGTTTTTGCGCGAGCCACCCTGCTGATGACGCTGTTCTGCCTGCTGGCGCTTCGCGCATGGACCGGAGGACGCCACTGGCAGGCGGCGGCGTGGTTTGCGCCGGCGCTGCTGGCAAAGGAGGAATGCGTTTCTTTTCCTCTGTTCCTGTTGCTGCTGCATCTCTCGATTTCGCGCAACCGGCGGGAGCTGGCGGCGATCGGGGCGATGCTGCTCATGTCGCTGGCAGCCGGATTGCGCGTTCTCCATGTCATCGCCGTCACCGCCGGCTCGGGCGTCGGCGCGCAATCCGGAAGGACTTCGCTCGATTATTTCACGACCGAGGGGGCCGTCCTCGTGCGCTACCTGCGCATGTTGCTCTTCCCAAGCGGCTTTACACCGGATCCGGCAGTGGAATTTGTCGGCGGATGGTGGGCGCTGGCGGCGTGGCTGATGATCGCGCTGCTGGCGGTCGCGTCGCTGGGCAGATTCGGGAAAGCCCGCGAAGGATTCTGGGGACTGGCTGCACTGGCGCTGATCGCTCCGAGTTCCAGCATCTTCCCGGCAGCGGATCTGGCGGCGGACAGGCGTGTGTACCTGCCGCTGGCAGCCTTTGCAGCAGCGATTGGCCTGCTGCTGGCGAGAACGCCGAAATGGGTGCTGCCATCGCTCGGTCTTCTGCTGGCGGCTCTCAGTTTCCGGCAAACGCTGGTTTGGCGCAGCGGCGAATCCTTGTGGCGCGAAGCGGTCCGGCTGGCGCCCGGGAAGGTGCGGCCGAAAATCCAGCTTGCCCGCCAGCTCCCGCCCGCTGAGGCTCTTGCCCTGCTTGACGAGGCGCAGCGTCTTCGACCGGACGATCCCGCCATTGGATCCGAGAAAGGGCGTGTCTATCTCGAGATGGGGAAACCCTCCGCCGCGCTGGCGGAATTCGGACGCGCGCTGGCCCTGGCTCCGGGTGACGCACGCGCCGTCAACAACCGCGGCGTGGCGCTGCTCAAGCTGGGTCAAAAGGAGGCCGCTCGAGACGATTTCCGCCGGGCGCTCGAAATCGACCCCTGTCTGTTCGACGCGCGGTGGAACCTGCTGTCGCTTGGCCACCGCCATGCAACGCCCGCCGATTGCCGCTATACTCCAGCACAGGAGATGGCTCTCCAAGGGCGGTAGCGATGTACGTGCTGCGATGTCAATTGATC
>JACQDF010000160.1 GCA_016201205.1 Acidobacteriota bacterium | reverse complement strand
GTAGCGCGCATTGCGGAGAAGGCATTCGAGCATCTCGATGGGCCCGTGCTGCGCGTTACCGCCCCCGACACGCCGGTGCCTTACAGCGCGCCTCTCGAAGAAGCTTACCTGCCGAACGTTGACAGGCTGATCGAGAAGATCCGCTGGCTGGCCGCATACTGAAAAGGCCGCAACTATTCCCTTCCCTTCAGTGTTCACAAGGCACAGGAGGGAATCGTCATGCATTTCCGTTCTTTTCTCATCCTGCTCTGCGCGGCGCCGGCTGCATTCGCGCAGAACATGCCCCAGGCAGCCACGGGCCCGTCGTTCACATTTGGCGTTGTTGGCGTCGCTCCGGGACAGGTGGCGCGACTCCATGTATTGAACAGTGTGCGAACCCCGCCCCCGGTTATGATCCCGCAAGTTCCCTGCAAGGTGAACCTCGCGTTCTACGATACGGATGGCAAGCGTTTAGTTGACAAGACCTTCGACGACGTGGAGTTCGGCAAAGCGGTCTATCAGCAGTGGCCGGAGCTGACCATCACAAGCGTGGTCATCCCCCGGCAGGAACTGTACGGAGTGGTCCGTATTGTGAGCGGGTCCATGTTGTTTTGCAGCCTCGTGCCGACCCTCGAGGTGTTCGACTTCTCGCCGGCCGGCGGCAAGGCGACCATCGTCCTGGCCGGCCCGGCGCTTGTTCCAATCGTCCCGCGGCCTGCCGCCGCACAACCTTGACACCTCGGCCAGCCTTGTGATGTGCTTTGGGTCATGCGCGAACTCGTATGTCTCCTTTTGTCCGTCTTCATGACATCCGGCGTGGCTTCGGCGCAGGTCCTGTACGGCTCCCTGGTTGGCAACGTAGCTGATCCCTCGGGAGCCGCCGTTCCCGGCGTCACGGTCACGGTCACTCAGACGCAAACCGGTCAACAGCGCTCCGCCCAGACAAACGAAGTGGGCGGGTACAACCTGGTGGCCGTACCCAGTGGCACGTACATCATCGAATTCTCCAAGACCGGTTTTGCCGGCGTGAAGAAGGAAGGCGTCGAGGTCACCATCAACAACGTGACCCGTGTCGACCAGACCATGCAGATCGGAACCGTTTCCGAATCCGTCCAGGTGAGCGCGCAGGCAGCCGTGCTCCAGACCGATCGGGCCGAGGTGCGGCGCGAGATCCAGACGCAGAACCTGGTGAACCTGCCGGTCCCTCCCGGTCGCAACTACCAGCAGTTGCTGCTCACGGTGCCCGGGTTCTCGCCGCCCCAGAACGCTGGAAGCTTCATCGCCAACCCCTCGCGGGCGCTGGTCTACAACGTGAATGGCACAAGCAGCATGGGCAACGGAATTCGCGTGGACGGAACCGCCACCAACGGGGTATGGCTGCCGTGGTACGCCGCCCACGTTCCCTCGCTCGAGTCCATCGAAACCGTGAACGTGGTGACCAACAGCTTCGACGCGGAGCAGGGTCTGGCCGGGGGTTCCGCCATCAACGTACAGATCAAGAGCGGGTCGAACGCGTTTCACGGTTCCGCCTTCGAATTCCACAACAACCAGCACACCCAGGCGAACCGTTTCTTCAATCCGCTGAACCAGAAGCCGAAGGCCATCTTCAACCAGTTCGGCGGCACGGCTGGCGGCCCGATCAAGAGGGACAAGCTCTTCTACTTCGTCAGTTACGAAGCGGGGCTCGATCGCAAGGTGGCGGATTCGTTCGGGACCGTGCCCACTTCCGAGATCCGGGCCGGCAACATGGCAGCGTCGCCGACTCCGATCTACGATCCATCCACCGGCGTCCTCGACGGAAGCGGGCGAACGCCGTTTCCGAACAACCAGGTGCCCGCGTCGCGGTTCGAACCGATCATCCAGAAGCTGGTCCAATTGACGCCGCTGCCCAATCTGTCCGGGCTGACGAACAACTTCTACCGCAACTGGCCCGAGACGTTTGATCGTCACACGATCGACTCGAAGGTCAACTGGAACGTCAACTCCCGGTTCAACATGTATGGCCGGCTGAGCACGCTGCGATACGAGAACATCACCGATCTGCTGTTGGGGGATCTCGGGGGCAGCCGCAAGTACGCTTCGGGCCACACGTATTCGACGACGCTGGCCGGCACGTACACGGTATCGCCGAACTTGATTATCGACGCCAACTTCGGCTGGAACCTGCTCGATACGCAAGCGCTTCAGAACCGCATCGATGAAAAGCTGGGACTTGAGTTCCTCGGCATCCCCGGGACGAATGGCCCGCGTCGCGTCCAGGGCGGCTGGCCGGAGTTCAGCGTCACTAACTACACGACACTCGGATCGAGCGGCGGGGTCACGCCCATCATCTGGCACGACCCTGCCTGGCAGTACACGGCGAACGTCAATTGGCTGAAGGGCGCGCACAATATTCGCTTCGGCTTCGACGCCTCACGCCAGCACATGAATCACGTCACGCACGAACTGGTGGGAGCTTCCGGCGCGCCCATGGGCGGCTTCTCCTTCACGGGCGGACCGACGACGCTGCGTGGCGGCCCGGTCGCAAACCAGTTCCACAGCTACGCGGCGTTCGTGATGGGTTTGGCAGCGGGGGTGAACAAGATCCTCATGCTGCCCGACGCGGTGACGACCCGCGCGTGGCTCGAAAGTTTCTACATCCGCGATCAGTGGCAGGCAAGCCGCAAGCTCACACTCTCGTTCGGCACGCGTTGGGAGTATCTGCCCATTCCAACCCGCGCCGACCGCGGCATCGAGAGCTACGACTGGCGCACGAACAAGATGAAGATCTGCGGATTGGGCAACACGCCGCGCGACTGCGGCGTGGAGGTCAGCCAGCGGCTGTTCGCTCCGCGCGTCGGCATCGCCTACCGCGCCACCAACACCTTCGTGATCCGAACGGGCTACGGCATCACGATCGATCCCTACAGTCTTGCGCGGCCGATGCGGACGAACTATCCGCTCGTCATCGGCCTCAACATCACGGGGCCGAACACCTTCCAGCCCGGGGGCCGGGTGCGAGACGGCATCCCTGCCATTCCGACACCCGACCTTTCGAGCGGGTCGATCGATATCCCGAACTTTGTGGTCGCCTTCTCACTCCCCGACAGGTTCCCGCGCGGTTACGTGCAATCGTGGAACTTCACGCTGCAAAAGCAGCTCAGGTGGGGCTTCACGGCACAGGCCGGCTACGTGGCGACGCGGCAGATCCGCCAGATCGGCTACGTCGAGATGAACGTAGGCAAGCCGGGACTCGGCCAGACCGGGCAGCCTCTCTTCCGTCAATTCGGCCGGCCCGCCTCCACGCAGATTACGGCGCCGACCGGAGCAACGAACTACAACGCCATGCAGGCAACGGTGGAACGCCGCTTCGCGGCAGGCTATCAGTTGGAGGCGAGCTACACCTGGTCAAAGTCGCGCGGCCTTTGCTGCAACGATCGCAGCGATCTGCAACTCGGGATCAACGACCCCGAGTACAACCGGCTGAACCGCTCGGTGAATGGATTTGACCGGCCGCACAACCTGGTTGTGACCAGCATAGCGGAACTGCCGTTCGGCAAGGGCAAGCGATGGGCTCATTCGGGCCCGATTCCGTGGATTGCCGGCGGCTGGCGGATCAACGGCATCTTCAGCGCTTTCTCAGGCCTTCCGTTCAGCGTGCTTTCCTCGGCCACGCCGCTCAACGCTCCGTTCAACACGCAGCGCGCCGACCTGATGAAGCCCGACGTGAACAAGCTGGGCGGCGTGGGACGCGGCCAGTCGTACTTCGACCCATTCGCGTTCGCGGCCGTCACGCAGGCGCGGTACGGGACGGCAGGGTTCAACCTGCTGCGAGGGCCTGGCCTGATCAATGTAGATCTTGGGATCGCACGCGACTTTTCCATCACTGAGAAATGGAAATTGCAATTCCGCGCCGAGGCGTTCAATGCCGCCAACACTCCGCACTTCGGCAATCCGGGCAATAACGTGTCGAATCTGCAACTCAACCCCGACGGCTCGATCCGCAACCTGGGCGGCTACACCGAAATCACGTCCGTACGCACGAACGCACGCGAAGGCGTCGATGAGCGCGTGGTTCGCTTCGGCTTTCGGTTAAGCTTCTAGCCCCTGGCGGGGCGGCAGTCCCGCTCGCGCGGGCGAAAGAAAACGTTGTTTTCCAAGGAGAAGAACCGATGAATCGCCGCTACTTCCTGCCAGCCACGGCGGCCGCGCTCGGCGTCGCGCGCCGTGCCGCGTCCGCAACCGACAAGATCACCATTGCCCTGATGGGCGTGCGGGGCCGCGGCCGCAATCTGGCGGCGGCCTTTTGCGCCATGCCCGACGTCAACGTGGCCTACGTCTGCGACGTGGATCAAAATGTCGTCGGCGAGGCATTCGAGATCATCGAGAGGTCAGGCCGCGCGCGGCCGCCGCTGGTGGCCGACATCCGCGAGTGCCTCGACGACAAATCGGTGGACGCGATCGTCATGGGCACGCCCCTCCACTGGCATGCGCCGGGCACGATCCTGGCCTGCGACGCCGGCAAGGACGTGTACGTCGAAAAGCCTGTCTCGCACAACATCCGCGAAGGCCGTCTGATGGTGGAAGCCGCGCGCCGCAACAAACGCGTGGTGCAGGTGGGCAGCCAGTTGCCCAGCCTTCCGGCCACCCAGGCCTTCCACGAGTATGTGCAATCCGGCAAGCTGGGCCGCGTGCTGGGGGCCAAGGTGTGGAACGTCCAGTTGCGGCGCAACATCGGCCACAAGGAAGACGAGCCCGTGCCCGCGGGCATCGACTACGAGACATGGACCGGCCCGCTGCCGATGCTGCCCTTCAACCGCAACCGCTTTCACGGCACGGTGAACTGGCATTGGCACTACGGCTGCGGCGACATCGGCAACGACGGTGTGCATGAACTCGACATCGCGCGCCGCGCGCTGGGCGTGGCGTTGCCCGAGGAGATCTCCGGCATGGGCCGGAAGATCTACTTCGACGACGACCAGCAGACGCCCGACACGATGAGCATCGCTTACAACTACAAAGACAAGATCTTGTTCTACGAGCAGCGGCTGTGGAACCCCTATGGACTGGAAGGCTGCGACAACGGCGTCGCTGTTTATGGCGACAAGGCGGCGGCGCAGTTTGGGAAGTTCCGCGGGCACAACTGGGGCTTTCGCGTGCTGGACGAGAACGGCACGGTGATCCACGAAGAGGAACACGACAAGTCGTCGATCGATACACCGCATGCCCGCAACTTCTTGGACTGTGTCCGGAGCCGCCAGCGGCCGCGGGTCGACATCGAAGAAGGACACTGGGCCACGACGCTGGCGCATCTTGGCAACATAGTGGCGCGCACGGGACGGGCGATCCGGTTCGATCCGAGGACCCAGACCGTTGTTGGCGACCCGGAAGCGACCGAGTTGGTGGAGCGCGCCTACCGCGCGCATTGGTCGACGCCGAAGGGCGCGTAACTAAGGTTCAGCTCCCCTGAACCGTGTTGCGCAGAACCCCGATTCCTTCGATCTCGACTTCCACGATATCGCCCGGCTTCATTGGCGAAGTCTTCCCCGGCGTGCCGGTGAAGATCAGATCGCCAGGGTAGAGAGTGACAGCCTGGCTGACAAAACTCACGGCGCTTTCGCAGTTATGCACCAGGTGCGAGGTGGAGTCTTCCTGCATCACGTTGCCGTTGAGCCGGGTCTGGATCTTAAGGTTGCCGTATTCGATTCCGCGCGCGATCACCGGTCCGGTCGGTCCGAACGTATCGGCGCCCTTGGCCCTCCACCATTGCACATCCTTGATCTTCGGATCGTTCTGCCAGATGCGCTCGGAAACGTCGTTGCCGCAGGTGACTCCGAAGATGCAATCCTTCGCCTCGGCCATGCTGACGCGAGTCGTCTTTCTGCCGATCACGATCACCAGTTCGCCCTCGAAATGGACGTTCTTCGCGCCCGGCGGGATGAGGATCGGATCTTCCGGGTTTTGCTGGCAGCTCGGCGGCTTGTAGAAGGGCTCCGGATTGGTGCGTGGATCCGCGGCGCCGAGGTGGCTGCGATAGTTGCCCGCCAGCGCGAGGATCTTGCTCGGCGCGGCGATGGGATGGAGAAGTTTCACCTCGCTCAGCTTGTGCCGCGCGCCGGTCTCCCTGGGATTGGAGAACAGGTCGCCGCTCAACTGGCGCACCGTATCTCCATCCACGATCCCGAACGCGGTCACGTTACCCCTGCGGAAGCGGCAATACCTGGTCCCTTTCGATTGAGCCTGGGCGGCGGGCATAAAGACGGCAGCGGCGAATACGGCGGACAGTTCACGTCGATCCATGGTGACAAGTTATACCACGACGGTCCGTCCGGTTTCAGCGGCACGGTAGGCGGCAAAGACCACCTTCAACGCTTCCAGGCTGTCCGCGGTGGTCAGCGGCGGCGGCTCCAACCCGGCGGCGGCTCGTACAACTTTCTGAACGAACGGCGTGTAGCCGGAGGGTTCGTTGTCTTTGTTCACGCGATGGATGATGGGCGCTGCTTCCCTGGTCGAGTACCACTCCACGCCCGGCCCGCCGTGCTTGCGCATCTCCGCCCAGCCGTGAGAGCCCCACACCTTGATCATCGAGTGGTAGCCTTTGTCCAGATAGTAGCCGGACGTGATCGTTCCCAGCGCGCCGTTGTCGAACCGCATGGCGACGGCGGCGGAGTCTTCGGTGTCGATCGGCTGCCCGCCGGCATTGCCGGTGAATCCGGCCACCTCCCGGATCTTCGACTTCGTGAGATACATCGCCAGATCCAGCCAGTGAATGCCCAGCCAGATCAGGTGACCGCCGCCGGCGCGAGCCTTCTGGGCCACCCACGTCTTGTGATAGGCGGGCCGGGTGAGCCGTGTTTGATCCGCGATGATGTGCAATTCCACGCCATACACCTTGCCGATGAGTCCTCCCTGCACGATGCGGAGCATCTCGAGGAAGTGCGGATCGACGCGATTGGCCAGCGCCAGCATCAGGTGGCGGTTGCGCGCCTTGGCCTTGGCCGCCAGCGCCTCGAAATCGGCGAGTTGCACGCAGGCCGGTTTTTCGGCCATGACATGGCAGCCGGCGTCGAGAGCGGCGTGGATCGCGGGCGGCGCCAGCTTTGCCTCCATGGTGACCAGCGCCAGATCCACCTTTTCCTGGCGAACCAGCTCGGCAGGGCTCTGGTACACGGCGCTCAGGCGAGGTCCGAGCGCCTTGCGAGCCGCAGCCACGTTCTTGCCGCCGGGGTCCGACAAGGCCACCGCAGCGACTTCCGGGGTGTCGGCCAGGGCAGGAATGTAGGCGCTCAGATGCGGGCCGTCGGCGTGGGTGAGCAGCGCGACGCGGATCTGCCTGCCGGCGGCTGGAGTCGCGGCCGCGCCCAATGCGGCCCCGAAGATTCTGCGATTCATGGGTTTCGATCCTATCACAGGACTGCTGTCCCAGGGAGCATCACAGAGGGGGCCGGAGCCGTGCCAGCGCGGCGACAGCCGCCGTGGCGACTTCGCTGTCCGCGTCATGCTGGAGCTTCGCCAGTGCGTTGAGCGTCTTGGTGTCTTTGCGATGCCCGATCGAGTTGATGACGCCCACCAGCAGCCCTCCCTTCACCCTTCCCAGCGCCGCCCGCAGAGCCTCATCCACCGAGGGATCGGGAATCGGCTCCAAACCGAACCGCGCGTAATGCGACAGCCGCGGGTCCGCCAGCAGCGCCGCCAGCGCCGGCACGGCGGCCTTGTCCCCAACCACAGCGAGTTGCTGGCAGGCCTTGGCTTTGGCGTACACGGACGCATTCGGATCCTTGAGAATCGCGATGAGTTTGGGCGGCGGCAGCGCCATCATTTGCGCCGGACTCCCGTATTTCTCGTCAGCCATCGGCGCGATGACTGCGCGCTCGGGCTTCGGCTTTGCCGTCTCCGGCGCAGGTTGCTGTGCCATCTTGAATCTCCTTCCTAAAGCCGCCAAGGCGCCCTCATGGCTCGTGATCGCATGCGGTTGGCTTCCTCACTGCCTGCAAAGGAATCCGTCGCCGGATCGAACGTCAGCTTACGGCCGAGCTGAAACGCAATGTAGGCGGAATGGCAAGCGATATGGGTCTGACAGGCGGCCAAGGCGTTCGACCGGGGCTGCTTTCGGGATTTGACACAGTCGACGAAGTTCCGGACGTGATTCGTCGTGGCCTGACGGGCGTCGTCCGGCGAAACGTCCAGACGCTCGCCGCGCAGATTCTCCGACACCTCGATCTTGCCGCCGTCGGCCGTTTCAACCCACCCGGCGTCGCCTTCGAATCGAATGTGGCAGCTTCCCAAACCCAGGAAGCCCTTGTCTCGCATCACGAGACGGAGGCCGTTGGCATAGCGGCAGTAGATCGAGTAAGGGGTGTTTGCGCCCATGCCCTGGGGCTCGTATTCGATGGGCGTGGTCTCATCGGCGTCGCCCGCCCACTGGCAGAGGTCCACGGTGTGTGAGCCCCACTCGAGGATTCCACCGCCGTGGAAATCGAAATAGCCACGCCAGCGGCCCTGGATGTATTGGGAGTTGTAGGGCCGCCAGGGACTCGGCCCAAGCCAGCGGTCCCAGTCGACCACCTGTTTGGGCGGCTCGGGCTCGGCCGGCAGCCAGTCGTGGCTGGTGGCCGGTGGCCAGCGGTCTCCGGGACCGGCCTCGGCGTGCAAAGTGCGCAGCCTGCCCAGCTTCCCGCTGCGCGCCAGCTCGACGGCGCGCACGAAGTTGGCTCCATTGCGGCGTTGCGTGCCAGCCTGATAAATGCGGCCAAGCTGCTGGAAGGTATCGGCGAGCGCCCGGCTTTCGGCAATGGTCATCGAGCAGGGCTTCTCGCAGTAGACGTCCTTGCCCGACCTGGCCGTCAGGATCGAAAGCGGAGCGTGCCAGCGGTCCCCGGTGGCGATGAGCACGGCGTCGATGTCCTTGCGCGCCCACAGCTCGTGCTGGTCGCTGAGCATGACGCAATCGCGGTTGCCGTACTTCTTGTCAGCCACGCTCTTGATGGCCTCGCGGCGCTCGTTCCTCACATCGCAGATCGCCAGGAACTGAACGTCCGGCTGTGCCAGGAAGGAGTCCAGGTCGCGTGCGCCACGGTTGCCAATCCCTAGACCGGCCAATGTGACCCGGTCGCTGGGCGGCGCGGCGCCGCCCCGGCCCAGCGCGGACGCAGGAATAATCAGCGGGGCTGCGACTGCGGCGCCGGCTGTGGCCGCCGTGGTCAGGAGTTGCCGCCTGGAGACGAGTTGTTTGTTCATCCTTCTCCTCCCTGGTTAGTATATCTCCAAGCCTCCGCGAACAGATCTGAAGTTTGCGGGTCCGTGCGGGTCCGTGCTAAAACGCGATCTTGGCCACAAATGCGATGTTCGCCCCGCCGCCCGTGTGCCTCGGGAACAGCGCATCCACCATCGGGAAGTTCTGAGAAGCGGTGTAGCCGGTGATCCACGCCGACCCGTCCGGCGCCACGGCAATTGCCCGCGGCTGCTCGGCGCCGGTTCCACCCAAGTAAGTCGAGAACGCCAGCGCCGAGCCGTCCGCCGTGAAGCGCGCCACAAACAAGTCCGCCGTGCACGGCTGCCGCGAGCAAGCGCTGCCGATCCCCGCTTGAACCGGCTCGACGGTGGGAAACGCCATGGATTGCGTGTGGCCGGTGACGATCGCTTCACCCTGCGCTGTGACGGCGACTGCCCATCCTTCTTCCGTGCTGTTGTGGCCAAGGTACGTCGAGTAAACCAGCTCGCGCCCGTCCGGGGTCATCTTGGTGAGAAAAGCGTCGCGGTTTGTGCCGTACGCGTTCTGGAACGCTCTTTGACGCGGAAAGGCGCCGGATGTCGTGTATCCGGTGATGTAAAGATTGTCCTCGGCGTCCAGCGCCACGGTGCGTCCGAAGTCATCTGCGGCGCCGCCTAAGTACGTGAGGAATCCCCAGCCCGTCAAGTCGGCTCTGATCTTGGCGATCAGCACGTCACGCGCGCCGCCGGCGTTGCGGGGCTGAAAGGGCTCGACCACCGCCAGATCCGTCGAGGTCGTCGTTCCTACCAAACAGGCGCTGCCATCACTGCCGGCGGCCACGGAGAAGAATTCATCGACGCCGCCGCTGCCCAGATACGTCGAAAAGAGCAGCTTTTCGCCCATGGGCGCGAGCTTGAAGACGAAAGCGTCGCGTGTGCCGCCGCCGTAAGTATCCTGTAACGGCTTCTCGAGCGGGAAATCCTGGGAGATGGTCGAGCCGGCCACCCAGATGGCGCCATCCTTATCGATGGCGAGGCTGCGCGCGTAGTCGTCCAGCGTGCCGCCAAGGTAGGTCGAGAACAGCAGCGAGGCGCCGCTCGGATCGAGAGCGAAAACGATCGCGTCGCCGCCGTTGGCCATGCTGCCGCCGGCGAATTTCTCCTGCACGGCGTTCTTCACCGGAAAGTCGACGCTGGTTGTGTATCCGGCGACGTAGATGCGGCCGGCGGCGTCCACCTTGATCGACAAAGCGCGGTCGTCGCCCCAGCTTCCGATGTAAGTGGAAAAAATCAGCCGCTGGCCCGTCGAATCGAACTTCGAGACGAAGATATCGTTGCTGCCCGCAAAAAAGGGCTGCATGGCTTCGACCGTCGGGAACGTGGTGGAGCTGGCCGTCCCGGCGACATACACATTGCCTTCGCGGTCCGTGGTGATCGCCTCGCCGCTCGCCCCGCCCGTGCCTCCGAGGTAGGTCGAGTACCCGAGCACAGGATCGACCGTGAGGCGCCGCGAGCGGTCGTAGCCGCCGGTGCGCAACTGGTAGAGATCGTGGCCAAGCGGAACGAAACGGGCTTCGACGGCGGCGCGGGTGGCTTCGATCCACGCGACCGGCTTGCGAAGGCGAAAGCCGCGCGATGGTTCAGGAGCGTGCAGAATCACCCGCGCAGCGTCCGCGCCGGGAGCGATGTCGAGGTCGAATTCGAGCAGCCCCTCGCACGTGAAGTAATACACGATATCGATGCCGGGATACGCTTGCGGGCAGCGGACTCGGGAGAATTGGGGCACTCGAGTGCGCCAGCGTGCGGGATCTCTTCCGAGCAGGTAGCTGCTGCGCGCGGCCAGCGCATCTTCGCCCGCGCAGCTCACTGGCGCAGCTCCCGCGAATTGCAGAGCGTATTGGCCGGCGGGAGCGTTCACGTGGAATCCGGTGGATCGCACTTCCGCCAGATAGCGCGCCCCGCGGGCCAGGAAGCCGCCCCCGGGCGCCGGCTCGAAGGCAGCCTGCGCCGTCCAGGCGAATATCAGGACTGGGAGCGCGCGTCGCATGAATCAGAAATAAAGCTTCAAGGCGAACTGCACGATTCGCCCTGGTCCGTTGCGGTCGCGCCACAGCTTACCGAAGTTCTGGTTGTAATTCTGAGCCAGAATCGCCTCCCGCGAACCGAGCGGGAAGCTGCCGGCGCCCAGGTTCCACAGATAGGGAACCGGGCCGTCAAGCTGAACACCATTGCGAGTGGCCGGAACGCCGGTCCCAAACAGGTTGTAGGTCTCGTTGGCCGTGGTGACGAAGGTGGCGTGATTCAGAACGTTATAGGCCTCGAGCCGAAATTGAAAATAGCGGCGGCGGTTCTCAAAGGGGAAGAATTCGCGGAAGATCGAGGCGTTGAACGTCTGCCGCCATGGATTGCGCGCCCAGTCGAGCGTGCGGGGTGCGTTTCCGGTGTGGCCGAACTTGGGACGCGCGAATGCTTCCGGATTGAAGTAAGGCACATCGTTCGCGACGTTTTTGGACCAGCGCGGATTCACCAGCGGCACACCCGGAACGATGTCCGGACGAATCCGCTCGTTGCCGGCCACGCCGCCCGGGATGCCGTTGGCATCGCCCAGATAGATGGAGAATGGGGTGCCGCCGGCGATGCTGCTGGTCCCGTTCACGGACCAGTTGCTGAGGATCGTTCCCAGCACTCTGTTCGGCTCGCTCAAGAACCGGTGGCGCTTGCCAATGGGCAGCTCGTAAGTGCCGGCGATGTTGACGCGGTGGCGGGTGTCGAAGTTCGAGACCGAGCGGTTGGCTTTCAGATTGTGCGCGTCCTGTACCCGGGTATTGCCCCACAGGAAAAGCGTCGGGCCGTTGAGCGCGCCGTCCGAGCTGGTGTCGATCGATTTGCCCCAGGTGTAATTGGCGCGGAAGAAGAGGCCTTTCGAGAACCGCCGGTCGACCGAAGCGGTCATCGCGTGGTAGATCGAGTTGCTGTTGGTGATGCCGGCGATGTTAATATCGCCCGCGGTGGGATAGGGGCGCAACAGGTTCACCTGGGGGATGAGCACGGGATTTCCGGCTGCATCGACTCGCCCGAACGGATCCGGCACCAGCTCGTTGGGGTCGCCGCCTTCCTCGAGCAGCAACTCGTATTCTTCACGGTCCGGATAGTTGATTCCGAGCATCGGCGAGTAGAGGTGGGTTCCTTTTGTGCCCAGATAGCTCAGCGTCAGCACGCTATGGTACGGCATTTCCATTTGAGTGGTGAGGTTCCACGTCTGCACGTACTGTGTTTTGGCGTCCTGGGCGAACAACACCAGCGAGCCGGCAGGCAGCCGGGAGTCGCGGCGCGTCGCGCAGGCCAGGCACATTTTTCCGTCCGCGGGAATGTCCAGCACGCCCGGCTCCGAGATGAGCACCGGGCGGTTGCGGCCGATCGAGAGGAGGTACTGCGGATTTTCGGACTGCGTTCGCGCGGGATTGGCGCCGGACTGGAAGCGTGTGTATCCGAAGCTGCCGCTGGCGCCGGCGCCGAAGTCGGGAATCGGATCGCGGCCGCGGCCAGTCGTGCCAGGGTGGCTGATGCCGTATCCGCCGCGCACCACGAACAAGCGCCTGCTGAACGGTCCCCACTTGGGCGCCCAGGCAAAACCGAAGCGCGGCTCGAGATTGCGCCGGTGAGCCGGCTCCAGATAGATGGACCGCCCGTTGAAGCCGCTGTACAGATAATTGAAGGTGATGCTGCGAACGTTGCCGGCGGCGTCGTGGATCTCGATGGGGTCGTCGAGATCGAGCGTGGCCTGGCGGTTGAACTTCTCGCCGCGAGGGCTGTTGTACTGCCAGCGCAGGCCGAGATTCAAGGTGAGATTTCGGGTGAGCCTGATATCGTCCTGGAAGTAAGCCGCACCAACTTTCCAGCGGTAATAGTACGGAATGAGGATGCTGCGTGTGTCGATGCTGTTGGGCACACCGAGCAGAAAAGAAGCAAACTGCCAGCCGCCGGTTCCGCCGAGAGTATTGTTGTTACCCGAATTGGTCTGGGCCGCCGCCCACGCGTAAATGCTGCAACAAGCCTGCCGCAGCCCCGAAGACTTGATGTTCAGAAGCAGGTGACGCATGTCCACGCCCATGCTCAGCGTGTGCTTGCCGCTGATGATGGTCAGGTCGTTGGAAAGCTGATATTGATGCTCAATGTACTGGCCCAGGCCGACACCGGAATCCAGGCCATAAGTGCCGAAGCCGCTGTTGAACTGCGGGTAGCCCCAGGTGGTGGAGTTGGGGAGGCCGAATTTCTCGCGCGTATAGTTGGTGGTGGCCATATCGCCCGGCGCCGTGCGGCTGTAATCTCCGAAGGTATAGACCGCGCGCAGTTCATTCACGATGCGGGGAGAAAAGGTGTGCGAGTCGGTGAGCGTGATCTGCCTGGTGTTGCTGATGTCCGACGGGTAGCTCATGAAGAGGTTGTTCTTCTGGACCCGGTAGCGGTCGGAAAAGAGGGGAACGCCGCTGTAACGGGCGGAAAGACGGTTTCTGGCGTTGATATTGTGATCGATCTTGAGATTCCAGCGGCGATCCGTGCCATCGACGCCGCGGGCGCCGAAGTAGTTGCGGCCTTGCGGGTCGAAGGGCATGTTGGGCAGCGGGACATCCTCGAGGATGCGCCTGGCCAGCGGATCGATGTAGCTTGCCGGAATCACGAAACCACGCTTGGACGGGTCAGCGTCGTTGACGCTCCAGAGTGGGTATTCGGCGGTGCTGGCCGGCCGGTGCATCGGCAGAAGCTGCTGGCAGTTCTGCGGCGTGGGAACACATCGGACCTGCTGATAGATCAGCGGACGGCGCTGGCCGGGGCGACCCAGGAATTGCGGAAGTCGCCGTTGCGCTCTTCGATGGTGGGAAAGCGCGTGTAGATGTCGAGTTCATCGAAGTACCACTTGGGCTCGATGGATGCAAAGAAGAACGTACGGCGCTTGCCGTTGTACAGCTTCGGAATCCGGACCGGACCTCCGATGGTAAGGCCAAACTCCTGGCGCCGCTGGCGGTTGGGAGACAGGCGTCCGAATTGCCTGGCATGGAACGCTGGGTTGCGGTGATACCAGAAGACGCTTCCGCGAATTTGATTGCCGCCGGCGCGCGAGACGGTGTTGACGACGCCGCCACCGGAGACGCCGTACCTGGCGGAAAAAGTCGACGTGATGACCTGGAACTCCTGGATGGTGTCCGGGGAAAACGTGACGGTGGCTCGGCCGATGCCGATCGAGGTGGCATTGGCGCCATCGGCCAGGATGGCAGAACTGCCCGCGCGCCCGCCGGCGATGCTCAGGCCCGCTCCGGCCGTGGGAACATCCTGAAAAATGCCCGCTTCGTCTGAGCCAACGTCGCCGGTGATGCCTGGCAGCAGGAGCGCCATTTCCAGAGCGTTCCGGCCCTGAACGGGCAACCGCTGTAATTCATGCTCGCCGATGATGTTGGTAAGAGCGCCGGATTCGGTCTGGATGGCTGGCGGCTCGGCGGTTACATCGATGGTCTGCCGGTTTTGGCTTGGAACGAGAACGAAGTCCAGCCGGGCCCTGCCGTCGGGCTCGACGTCGATCCTGGACTTGGCGCGCTCGAAGCCGGCGAATTCGGTGTAAACCAGATAAGCGCCGGGCCGCAGGCCTGCCATTGTGTAGACTCCGGCCTCATTTGCCTGAACCTCGCTGACAATGCCTGTGTCCAACGACTGCGCCCAGACTTTGGCTCTCGCCATGGGCGCCGAGGAGGCATCCCGAACTTCCCCCATGAGGATGCCGCCACTTTGGGCACACAGCAGACTTCCCGTGAACAAGCCACTGAGGACTGCCAGGCGCAACATGGGATCCCCGTTCGTCTTCCCAGCTAAAGTGCGTGTCTGGGATTATACCATTGTCACTGATCGCTCCCGCACTGGTGCAGGATGTTGCGTTACCATGAGTAACCCAGGCACTCCAGTCAACGGCCTGTGTGCTCAGGAGCGAACCTAACCATGCAGATCCGGGTTCTTGCATTCGTTCTGGCGGGCGGCAAAGGGACACGGCTGTATCCTCTCACCAAGGAACGCGCCAAGCCCGCCGTGCCCTTCGGCGGGCAGTACCGGATCGTGGATTTTGTCCTCAGCAATCTGGTCAACTCCGGCATTTATTCGATTTACGTCCTCATCCAGTTCAAGAGCCAGTCGCTGTTGCAGCACTTGCGGGATGGCTGGGAAGTGAGCGGCCTGATGAAAAACCACTTCATCATTCCGGTGCCCGCCCAGATGCGCACCGGGAGCGAGGCTTGGTATCGCGGCACGGCGGACGCGATTTTCCAGAACATCAACCTCATCGAACAGACGGACCCGCATCTGGTGGCCATCTTCGGCGCCGATCACATTTACCGGATGAACATCCGCGAGATGATCGAATTTCATGAGCAGAAGCGGGCCCAGGCGACGGTGGCGGCGATTCCGCTGCCCGGAGGCGTCTCTCGCGAATTCGGCGCCATCGAAGTGGCCCAGGACGGCGTCATCCTGGGTTTTCACGAAAAAAAAGAGGATGCGCCTGCCATGCCCGGCGACCCGGACCACTTTCTGGCCTCGATGGGCAACTACATTTTTTCGACAGATCTGCTCTTGCGCGAGCTCTACGCCGACGCCGAACGCGAAGATTCCACGCATGACTTCGGCCGCGATATTCTGCCCCGCCTGGTGAGCCGGGGCGACATGTACGCCTACGATTTCCGCAAGAACAAGATTCCGGGCGATCCGGAAGGCTCGGCGCCCTATTGGCGCGACGTGGGCACGCTGGATGCGTATTACGAAGCCAGCATGGACCTGCGCGCGGTCACCCCGCAGCTCAACCTGTTCAACCGGCAATGGCCGCTGCGCTCGGCGGGCTACGATGATCCGCCCGTCAAGTTCACCTTTGACGAAGAGGGCCGCCGCGGCCAGGCGATTGACTCGATCGTCGCCGGCGGCTCGATCCTTTCCGGCGGCCTGGTCAGAGACTCCGTGCTCGGCCGGGGGGTCCGGGTTCACACCGGCGCGCAGGTTGAGGATTCGATCATTTTCGACAACTGCGATATCGGCCGTCACGCCAGAGTGCGGCGAGCCATCCTCGACAAGAACGTGCGCATCCCGGAGCGCGCTTTGATCGGCTACGACCCGGTGCGCGATCGCCAGCTCTACCATCTGACCGACAGCGGCATCGTGGTGGTCGAGGGACGGCGCTCGCGGGTGGAAGTGTCGACCCTCCAGATCTGACCCGCCAGGCGCACAACTTCATCCTCCGCACGCGGGCCGTGTACACTAGACAAAGGAGGCCCACATCGTCAAGATCTGCGCGCTCGCCAGCAGCAGTTCCGGCAACTCGACGCTGGTTGCCACCGAACGCACACGCATCCTCATCGACGCCGGCCTCAGTCGCAAGGAGACATTCCAGCGGCTGGCCAACATCGGCGAAGATCCCGGACAACTGGACGCGATCCTCATCACGCACGAGCACTCGGATCATGTGTCCGGGCTGGTGCGTCTGGCGCGGCAACTCGATATTCCGGTCTACCTGACGCGCCTTACGGCGCCGGCTATCGATTGGGAAGACTACGAGCCGAAGCTTGAAATGTTCCAGGCGGGCACGAGCTTTCCCATCGGCGACATCGAGGTCTCCAGTTTCACCATCCCCCATGACGCCATCGACCCGGTCAGCTTTGCGTTTTGCGCGGAAGGAGTCAAGATCGCCGTGGTCACCGATCTCGGCTATCTGCCGGAATCGATCTGTTTCCACCTGCACGGCACGAGCTTCCTGCTGCTGGAATCCAATCATGATCTGGACATGTTGAAGGTCGGTCCCTACCCGTGGTCCGTCAAACAGCGTGTGATGAGCCGGCGCGGGCACCTGTCGAACGACGTGGCCTCGGACTTTATCCGCGACGGCCTGGATTCCTCGACTTGCACGCTGTTGCTCGGTCACTTGAGCGAGCATAACAATCATCCGGAGATCGCCCGTCTGACCGCCGCCCAGGCTCTGGAGAGCCGTGGACTGGAAACGCGTCTGGTGGTCTCCGAGCCGGGCAAACAATCGGAAGTCTTTACGTTCTGAACCATTTCGAGCGCCGTATGATTGCACGCTACACCCGCCCCGAGATGGGCGCCCTCTGGAGCGATGAGAACAAATATCGCCAGTGGCTTGAAGTAGAGCTGGCCGCCAGCGAGGCCCTGGCTGAGCTGGGCGTGGCGCCCGCCGACGCCGCCCGCAGCCTGCGCGAGCACGCCGGCTTCACGGTGGCCCGCATCGACGAAATCGAGCGCGAAGTCCGCCACGACGTGATCGCCTTTACCACCGCCGTCAGCGAAACCATGAAGCAGAAGGGCCACGCCGGCGCCTCGCGCTGGTTTCACTACGGGATGACGTCCAATGACGTGGTGGACACCGCCCAGGCGCTCCAGATCCGGCAGTCCGCGGAACTGCTCGAGCAGGGCCTCCGGAAACTCGCCGCTGCGCTAAAGAAGCGCGCCTTCGAATTCAGGGATTGCGTCCAGATCGGCCGCACGCACGGCGTCCAGGCGGAGCCGGTCACCTTCGGCTGGAAGCTTGCGCTCTTCTATGATGAGATCGGCCGCAATCAGCAGCGGCTCGCCTTCGCCGCCGGGCAGATCCGCTATGGAAAAATCTCGGGCGCCGTCGGCGTCTTCGCCCACATCGGCCCGCAGGCCGAAGAACGGATTTGCGCCAAGCTGGGGCTGATGCCGGCGCCGATCGCGTCGCAAGTGATCTCGCGCGACCGCCACGCCGCGTTCATTTCCGCGCTGGCTCTGATCTCGGCGGCCTGCGAGAAGATCGCCCTCGAGATCCGTCAATTGCAGCGGACGGAAGTGCGCGAGGCCGAAGAGCCGTTTGCCGCCGGCCAGAAAGGCTCCTCGGCAATGCCTCATAAACGCAACCCGGTGGCGTGCGAGCAGATCTGCGGCCTGGCTCGCGTCGTCCGCGCCAACGCGCAGGCGGCCTTCGAGAATATCGCGCTGTGGCATGAGCGCGACATTTCGCACTCTTCTGCCGAGCGTGTGATCCTGCCCGATTCCTGCATCCTCACCGATTACCTGCTGGCTCGCACCACGTGGCTCATCGAAGGCATGAGGGTGTATCCGGAGCGCATGCGGCGCAATCTCGATCTCACCCGCGGCCTGGTCTTCTCCGGGCAGCTTCTGCTGGATCTGGCCGCCGCCGGCATGCTGCGCGAGGACGCCTATCGCATCGTGCAGAAACATGCCATGCGTTGCTGGGAAGAGGGCGGCGACTTTCGCGCCTCGATCGAAGCGGATCAGGAAATCCGCGCCGTCCTCGGGCTGGAACAAATCGCCGAGGCATTCTCCATCGACCGCCAGCTTGGCCACATCAGCCAGATCTTCGACCGGGTCTTTGCCCATGATCACCAATCCTGACATCGAGCGTTATATCGCCGGGCTGCTGCCGCCGCGAGACGAAGTCCTTGCCGAAATGGAGGATCTGGCCGCGGAACGCAACATCCCGATCCTCGGTCCCGTCGTGGGGCGGATTCTGGCGCAGTACGTGATGCTGGCGGGCGCCAGCCGCATCTTCGAGCTGGGTTCCGCGATCGGCTACTCGACCATCTGGCTGGCGCGTGCGGCCGGACCGGACGCCGAAGTGCACTATTCGGACGGCAGTGCGGAGAATGCGTCGATTGCGCGCTCCTTTTTCCAGCGGGCGGGCGTGGCCGATCGCGTCAGAATCCATGTCGGTGATGCGTTGACCGCCTTGGCCGGCACTGCGGGCGAGTTCGACCTGATCTTCAACGACGTCGACAAGGAGGGCTACCCGGCGGTGCTGGAGGCGGCGGTGGCACGCCTCAGACCGGGCGGGGTGCTGGTCACCGACAACACCCTGTGGCACGCGCGTGTCCTGGACCCTCAAGATGACACCACTCGGGCAGTGGTGGACTTTAACCGGAAAATCTTCGCCCGGGGAGACTTGTGGAGCTGTCTCGTACCGGTACGCGATGGCATCGTGGTAGCACAAAAGGTGCGATAACTGTAGGAATAGACAGCACTTTCGCCACCGGATCGCACGTCGGATTCGCCTTTGTTTCGCAAAATTTCACTAGAAATCAGTGGGATCAAACTTAGGGCTTTCAGGTTACACTGAGCTGGGGCCGTGGAAACCAAGATGCGCAAACAGTTTCGGCGTAGCAGGCTGACGTCGGCGATTGCCCGGGTGCTTTTGGTTGATGACAACCCGACTTCCCGGCTGACTCTGCAAACTGTTCTGGAAGCAGGGGGTTATGATGTGGATGCGGCGGCATCGGCGGCCGAAGCGGTCGGCAAGATGGATCGTCGGGAGTACGAACTAGTCCTCAGCGATCTCCAGATGGAGTCTCCCGAAGCAGGACTCCAGGTGATTGCCCACGCCAGGATGATGGAGTATCAGCCCGCGACCGCCCTGATCACCGCCTATCACCAAGGCCGGGATCCCAGCCGCGACCGGGCCGTGTTGATCGAGCCGCAGGATGTCCCTGGCTTGCTGACCAAGGTAGCAAACCTGATCAGTGAGCGTGCAACCCGCCGGCTGGAGCGGGAACTGCGCCAGGCGCACGCCGGCTGCTGATCCGCAACAGACGGATCTACAACAGATTCTTCACCAGGAACCAGACATTTGCGGGGCGTTCCGCCAGCCTGCGCATGAACCAGGGGAACCAATAGGAGCCGTAGGCGATGAGCACCCGGCTGTCCCAGCCTTGTTCGGCCAGGCGTAGCTGCTCGCGCCGCTGAATCCCATACAGCATCGTGAAGCAGAAGGATCGCTGGTCGCGCCCCAACTCCGCGGACAGCTTCTCGATCCTCCGAATCAGCGCTGTGTCATGAGTCGCCACGACCACAGTGGCCTTCGGAGTCCGGAAGAGCCGGCCGGCAAGATGGAAGAAGTTTTCGTCCACGTCCGCCTTTTTGGGAAAAGCTAAGGCGGGGGGCTCTTTGTAAGCTCCTTTCACGAGCCGGATCGCAGGCTCGAGCGGGGCCAGCTCTTCGATATCTTTCGCCGTCCGGTACAAATACGCCTGGAGGCAGAGGCCGACATTGGGATACTTCCGCTTGCAGCGCTTAAAGAGCTCCAGAGTCACATCGACGTATTCACTGGATTCCATGTCGATCCAGACGATACTCTCGCAGCCGGCGCGCTCGATGAGCCTGGACAGGTTCTCCATGCATTGGGCGACACTCAGATCGAGCCCAAGCTGGGTCAGTTTCACGGAGATCTCGGGCCGGCGCTGTAATTCGTCCATGGCGTCGAACAGCGCGAGGTAATGAGCGGCCACGGCGTCGGCTTCGGCGGCCTGGGTGATGTTTTCGCCGAGCCGGGTGAACACTACACGCATGTTTTGCGCTTCCAGCGCTTTGGCGGCGGCGATCGCGTCCGGGATCTCCTCGCCCGGCAGGAAGCGCGCCACCGTCCTGCGCACGAACGGCAGTTTAGGCGCTGTTTCCCTCAGGAACCTGCTCTGCGCGCCGGCCAGCAGCAAATCCCGCGCCAGGCTCATCTGGCCGCTTCTCCAGTGATCCGGACATTGCGAAACGAACCCATGTCGAAGAAGCTGCCGATGCCGATTTTCCCTGCTCCCAGGCTCATATCAACGGCGCGCATCGAGGGTGAGGTCTGGCCGTTGACCCAGATGTCGACGCGGCCGGTGGTCCCGTCATAGACAAGGCGGACTTTGTGCCAGGCGCCGTCGGTGAGCGTATGGGGGCCTTCTTCGGAGCTGATGCGGACGCGGTCGCCGCCATAGACGTGGAAGATGCCGTTGTGATGGGCGGCCTGTCTGGCGGAATCGACGGACAGATGGGCGTAATTGAAGTGATCCTGGTCGCGCCAGGCGTAAACCAGGATCAGCGAATTGCGGCGATTGCGCACCTGTTTCGGCTCGGGCATCACTTCGGCTTCGATCTGGACTTTGATGTACTCAGGGGTGGCGGCCAGAGCATATTGCGACGGACGCCGTGGCTCGGTCGAGGGCCGCGGCGTCAACAGATGAAGAACGCCGCCTTCGTATTTCCAGTCGGCGCGCACGGGCGTCTGCCAGCGCAGGCCGAACGCTTCGATGGCGTCCCCGGCCCGGGCCGGCATCGACAGAAGCACTAAGGCAAGCGGCCAGCCACGAGTCATGGGGCCTATCTCAGCACACCACTTTTTCTTAGGTCAACTGATGTGATTTACTTGGCTTGATGCTGTCTCTCACTTTTCTCCTCCTCGTTTCCCTGCCGCTGGCTGCACAAGTTGCCGTCGAGCAGAAAGCGGATCGCATTACGGTGGATATCAACGGCAAGCCGTTCACCGAATTGTGGATCGGCACGGACGTGCGAAAGCCTTATCTGCACCCGTTGCGCTCGGCCTCCGGCAAGATCGTCACCCGTCGCTATCCGATGGAGCAGGTGGCTGGTGAAACCAAGGATCATCCGCATCACCGCGGCCTGTGGTTCAACCACGGCGATGTGAACGGAAGCGACTTCTGGGGCAGCGACCCGCAGGCGCGAGCCGATGCCAAGGCCAGAATCGCTGTCCGCAAGATCAGCGAGGCCAAGGGCGGCAACAAGAGCGGCGCCATTGCAGGCTCGTTCGAGTGGATCGACAGGAGCGGCGCCGTCCTGCTGACCGAATCGCGGCGGATGACGTTTTACGCGGAAGCGGACCGCCGCACCGTGGATTTCGACATTCTCCTGCGGGCGGCTGTGCCGGTAAAGTTCGGCGACACCAAGGAAGGCAGTTTCGGCCTGCGGCTGGCCGATCCGCTGAAAGAGTCCAGCGGGGGGAAGATGGTGAACGCCGAAGGCGCCGCCGGCGAGAAGAATGTATGGGGGAAGCGTTCGCCGTGGGTGGATTACTGCGGTGAACTGGAAGGGGAGAAGCTGGGGATCGCCATCTTCGACCACCCCACCAACCCGCGCCACCCGGCCTACTGGCATTCGCGGGCCTATGGACTGTTTGCAGCCAACATTTTCGGCTGGCGTGATTTCCATAATGACAAATCCATGGACGGCAGCCTGGAGCTGAAGCCGGGTGAGACACTGAGATTCCGTTATCGCGTGCTGATTCACCCGGGGGACACGGCGGCCGCCAATATCGGCGGGCAGTATCGGAAGTTCGCTGCGATGAAGTGAGCACGCTCCCGGCAAACTGATCCCATGAACCTGTCACAACTTTGGGAAGAGCACACACGGCATGAGTTCACCACCCGTGATACGGAGGCGACGCTGGCCACGATGGTTGACGATGCCTATGTAAACCACGTGCCGGTGATGACTGGAGGGCGCGGCAAAGAGCGGCTCCGCTCGTTCTACTCTCGCGATTTCATTCCTTCCATGCCCCCGGACACGACCTTGACGCCCGTTTCCCGAACCGTCGGGGAAGATCAGCTTGTCGACGAGATGATCTTTTCTTTTACGCACACCAGGGAAATGCCCTGGATGCTGCCCGGAATCCCACCCACCAACCGCCATGTCGAGGTGCCGCTGGTCGTGATCGTCCATTTTCGCGACGGCAAACTGGCCCACGAGCACATCTATTGGGACCAGGCCTCCGTACTGCGACAAATCGGCCTGCTCGAAGACGCCGGACTTCCTGTGTTTGGCGTGGAAACCGCGCGCAAGGTGCTCGAGGCTTAGAGCCACGGTCGCGGCTCGGACGCCCTTGCTGAGCCGCGCGCGTCAGCAAGCGGCCCTAAGCCAGCACGTCCTTCACCACGCTGCCATGAATATCCGTCAGCCGGAAATACCGCCCCTGGAACTTGTATGTCAGCTTCGTATGGTCGATGCCCAGCATGCGCAGAATCGTCGCGTGCAGATCATGCACATGCACCGGATTCCCGGTGATGTTGTAGCAGAAGTCGTCGGTGGCGCCATACGTCAGACCCGGCTTCACGCCGCCGCCCGCCATCCAGATGGTGAAACACCGCGGATGATGGTCGCGCCCGTAGTCTTTCGGCGTCAGCTTGCCCTGGCAGTAGACAGTGCGCCCGAACTCGCCGCCCCAAACCACCAGCGTGTCGTCGAGCAGCCCGCGCTCGTGAAGATCCTCGACCAGCGCCGCCGCCGGCTGGTCGGTCTCCTGCGACACTTTGACGATGTTCTCGGGCAGGTTGTTGTGGTGATCCCAGCCGCGGTGGAACAACTGGATGAAGCGCACGCCGCGCTCGGCCATGCGCCGCGCCAGCAGGCAGTTTGCCGCGAACGTCCCCGGCTTGCGCGCGTCCGGCCCGTACAGCTCGAAGGTGCGCTCGGGCTCCTTCGAGAAATCCGTCAGCTCGGGCACCGACGTCTGCATGCGGTACGCCATCTCGTACTGCGTAATGCGCGTCGCGATCTCCGGATCGCCGAATTCCTCGAGCTCGAGCTGGTTCATCTTCGCCAGATCGTCGAGAAAGCGCCGCCGCCCCTTGTCCGGCATCCCCTCCGGATTCGACAGATACAGCACCGGCTCGCCGGCGGACCGGAATTTCACGCCCTGATACTTCGTCGGCAAAAAACCGCTGCCCCAAAGGCGATCATAGAGCGGCTGGTCGCCTTTCCCGGTCGTGGAAATCATCACGATGAACGCCGGCAGGTCCTTGTTCTCGCTGCCCAACCCGTATGCCAGCCAGGAGCCGATGCTCGGACGCCCCGCCAACTGGAAGCCGGTCTGGAAAAACGTCACTGCCGGATCGTGATTGATCGCCTCGGTGTGCATCGACTTGATGAAGCACAGCCGGTCGATGACTTTCGCCGTGTGCGGGGCCAGCTCGCTCGCCCACGCTCCGGACTGCCCGTGCCGTGAGAATTTGAACAGCGACTCGACCACCGGGAAGCTCGCCTGCGTCGCAGTCATCCCCGTCAGCCGCTGCCCCATGCGCACCGAATCGGGCAGGTTCGTGCCGCGCAGCTTCTCGAGCATCGGCTTGTAGTCGAACAGCTCCATCTGTGACGGCCCGCCCGACATGAACAGGTAAATGACGCGCTTCGCCGTCGGCGCGAAATGCGGCGCCATCCAGGCTCCTTTGGCCTCCTCACCGAGCAGGCTCGCCAGCGCTGCCATGCCAACTCCGCTTGCGGTGCGGCCAAAGAAATGCCGCCGGGTCAACTCCAGTATCCGCGGGTCGCTCATTGCTTGGTCACCGTTTCATCCAGGTTCAGAATCAAGCTGGCTACGGCCGCATAGGCGGCCAGCTCGCTCGCGTCCAGTTTCTCATCGCGGGGCGAATCGCCCTGGCTCAGGAACTTCAGCGCAGCCTCGCGATCGGTCTGATAATAATCAAGCTGATTGCGGAAGCTGTCCGCCAGCAGCCCGGCTTCGTTGGGCTTCGGATGGCGGGCGGTCGCCAGCCGGAAGCCGAAGGCAATCCGCCCGGCAGGCTCGCTGCCGCCTTCCCTCATCATCCGCTCCGCCATCTTTCGCGCCGCTTCCAGGTACGTCACATCGTTCATCAAGTTCAGCGCTTGCAGCGGCGTATTCGTGCGATTCTCCCGCACGATGCACGTCTCCCGCGACGAGGCGTCGAAATTCATCATCGCCGGCGGCGGCGCCGTCCGCTTCCAGAACGTGTACAAGCTGCGCCGGTAGAGATCCTCGCCCTTGTCGCGATGATAATCCGCGCCGGACAGCTCCTTCCAGAGGCCGGCCGGCTGATACGGCTTCACCGACGGCCCGCCGATTTTTTCCACCAGCAGCCCGCTCACGGCGAGCGCCTGATCGCGGACCATCTCGGCCGAGAGCCGCACCCTGGGCCCGCGCGCCAGCAGCCGGTTTTCCGGATCTTTCTGCGCCAGTTCCGGCGTCACCCGCGACGTTTGCCGGTAGGTCGCGCTCATCACAATTGTCTTCTGCAACGCCTTCACATCCCAGCCCGAGCCGAGGAACTCCGTTGCCAGCCAGTCCAGCAGATCCGGATGGCTCGGCCAGTCGCCCTGGGCGCCAAAATCCTCGACCGTCTTTACCAGCCCAATGCCGAAATACATCACCCAGAAGCGGTTCGCGATCACCCGCGCCGTGAGCGGATTGGCCCGGTCCACCAGCCATTTCGCCAGCGCCAGCCGGTTGCCCGGCACGCCGGACGTCAGCGGATGGAGCGAGGCCGGCACGTTGCGCCCGACCTTCTCGCCCGGCTTGTCGTAGGCGCCGCGAATCAGCAGATACGCATCGCGCGGCTTCTCGATCTCCTGCATCACCATCACGGTAGGCAGACCCGCAACCAGCTTGTCGCGCTTCTCGACCAGGTCCCGCCATTCTTTCCAGGCGCCTCGAATCTCCGCCTCCGCGTGCTCTTCCAGGAAAGCCAGCCGCAGCTTGGCCTGCTCCGCTTTGCTGCGCTCGTTGGCCGGCGCGGACGCGGTTCGATTCAACGGCTGCCTCAGCGCCAGCAGCTCGGCCTCGCTCCCGCTCAGCGTGCGGCTATAGATGCGCACCTCGTCGATCAGCCCTTTGTATCGCAGCTCAGGCCCGCCGCCGCCGCCGATGCGCCACGGCTCATTCACCCTGAAATCCTGGTTCAGCTCGTCGAGAATAATCTTCAGCGGCTGTTCTTTGCCATCGAGGAAGATGTGAATGCCTTCAGCGACCCGCGAGCCGTCGTAGGTGGCCATCACGTGATGCCACTCATTCAGCGGCACGGATTTCTCCGTCTCAACGCGAAGCGCATCGTCCAGCCAGCGCAGCGCCAGGTTCAACTGCATTTTGCCATCCTGCATCATCAGCAGAATGCCCGTCTCCTCGAGGACATCCTTGGCGCGCGTCACGATCGCTCCCGTGGGAGCCTGTGGATGAATCCACGCCGAAATGGTGAACGGGCTGTAAAAGCCGAACTCGGCCAGCTTGCCCGCGTTGTGGAATTGCTGCCCGTCGAATTGCTTCCTCCCCAGCGGAACATGCGCCGCCAGCCCGCGTGAGACCGCCCAATTCACGCTTGCCGCGCCGGCGAGCGACTTCTCCCATTTGGCCTGCTCGAGGCGGCTCGGTTCTTCGAGCGCCCGGAAGCGCCGCTCCGCCGCCGCCACCTGCCGCTCGATCTCCTCGAGTTTCGCTTCCTGCTCCGGCGTCGGCGCCGGAGTCACCGGCGGCGTGTTGCCGTATTTGAAATAGCGCCCGCGCTCGGCGATGTTGTTGAAGTACGCGAAGAGCTGGTAATAATCCTTCTGCGTGAACGGATCGTACTTGTGGTTGTGGCAGCGAGCGCATCCCATCGTCGTGCCGAGGAACACCGTGGACATCGTCTCGACGCGGTCCGCGACATACTCGACCAGATACTCCTCCGGAATGATGCCGCCTTCGCCATTGCCTCGATGGTTGCGGTTGAAGCCGGTGGCGATGATCTGATCGCGCGTTGGATTCGGCAGCAGGTCGCCGGCGATCTGGTCGATGGTGAACTGGTCGAACGGCAGGTTGCGGTTGAAGGCGTGGATCACCCAGTCGCGCCAGCGCCACATAGAGCGCTCGGCGTCGGTCTGGTAGCCGTTGGTATCCGCGTAGCGCGCCGCTTCCAGCCAACGGACCGCCATCCGCTCGCCATAGCGCGGCGATGCCAGCAGCCGGTCGACCGCCTTTTCATAGGCGTTGGGCGAGGAGTCGTTCAAGAACGCATCGATTTCCGCAGGGGTGGGCGGCAGGCCCGTCAGATCGAGAGAAACGCGCCGGATCAGCGCCGCCTTGTCCGCTTCCGGCGACGGCTTCCATCCGTCCCGCTCCAGCCGCGCCAGCACGAAATGGTCTATCGCATTCTTCGGCCAAATCGCCAGTTTCACCGGCGGCGGATCCGGACGCGATGGAGGCGCCAGCGACCAGTGCTTCTGGAAAACCGCGCCCTCGGCGATCCACTGCCGCAGCAATTCGATCTCGCGGTCGCTCAGCTTGATTCCGGTATGCACCGGCGGCATCCGCACGGCCGCCTTCTCCGCCGTGATGCGTTTCAGCATCTCGCTTTTCTCCGCCTGTCCGGGAACCACCGCTGCGCGTCCGCCCAGGTCGGCCAGCATGCCCGCTTCTGAGTCCAGACGCAGCTTGATCCCTTTGACGGTCGCATCCGGCCCATGGCAGTTGAAGCAGCGGTCGGAGAGGATTGGACGGATGTCGCGATTGAACTCGACTCGCGCGGCCTGCCCAAGCAATAGCGGCGCGCACACAAACCAGGCGGCCCTCACCAGATGCACGTTAAGGAGCATAAGCCCAGCGGTTCCATCATATCGCACTGGAGGATGATGGTCACAGCAATGCTCATCCAACCACGTTCTCCGCTCTCCCCTCCAGGAACGAGGCCACATTCCGCACCGCAACCTCCATCAGCCTCGCACGCGCCTCCTTGGTCGCCCATGCGATGTGCGGCGTCACGATGCAATTCTTTGTGCTGAACAGCGGATTCCCGCTGGCCGGCGGCTCGACCGACAGCACATCCAACCCCGCGCCGGCGATGACGCCCGCGTTGAGTGCGCCGGCCAGATCCTGATCCACCACCAGCGGGCCGCGCGAGGTGTTGATCAGAAACGCGGTTTTCTTCATCCGCCGCAGCCGCCCCGCGTTGATCAAGCCTTTGTTGTCCGCGGTCAGCGGGCAATGCAGGCTCACCACGTCGGATTCGGCCAGCAGCTCATTCACCTCCACCCAGCGGAATCCTTCATAAGGCGGCGGCGCCGTCTCGATGGCATCGTTGGCGATCACGCGCATGCCCATCGCATCGGCAATTCGAGCCGTCTGCCGCCCGATGCGGCCGAAGCCGATCCCCCCCATTGTCTTGCCCGCCAGCTCGACCAGCGGCATTTTCCAGAAGCTCCAGTCCGCGCTTCGCGACCATTCTTCGTCCCGCACCGCTTCTCCATGCAGCCCCACGTGGTGGCAAAGCTCGAGTAGCAGCGCGAATGCGTGCTGCGCCACCGACGCCGTCCCGTAAGTCGGAATATTCGTCACCACGATGCCCCGGCCGCGCGCTGCGTCCACGTCCACGATGTTGAAACCCGTCGCCAGCACTCCGATGTACTTCAGCCGTGTCAGCCGTTCGAGCGATGCCGCATCGATCAAAGTCTTATTCGTCATCACCAGCTCGGCGTCGCCGGCGCGCACCACCACTTCGGACGCCGTGGTGCGATCGTACACCTCTACATCCACCAGTTTCTTCAAGGCATCCCAGCTCAAGTCGCCGGGATTCAGGCAGTGGCCGTCCAAAACCACGAGCTTCATGATTCGTTCCCTACTTGAAATTGCTGTACGGCCCCGCCCGCAAAGCGTCCTCCAGGCTGAGTCCTTCACTGTCCCACACCACGCGCCCGTTGCGCACCGTCAGCACGCACCGCAGACGCCCGCCGCCGTAGGCAAGAAGAGCGAGATTCGCAATGCTCCCCTCACGCAATGTGCCCACGTCGGTCCGGCCCACCGCCCTGGCGGGCTCCACGGTCGCCCGCCCGATCGCCTGCTCCGGTCGCATCCCCTGATTCAGCAGCTCAGCCACCGCCGCCAGTGTCTTTGTCTTCCCCGAGGCGGCGTTTCCCACCGTGGTCGTCACCCCGTAAGGCAGGGAGTTGTAATCGGCCCGTCGCGCGTCGGCGTCGATCAGACCCGGCGTCACGTAGTATTCCCCAGCCTCTATGAGAGTGCGTGCGTGGGAGGCGGGCAAGCCAGCCGCCACTCTTGCGATCTTGCCCCCGATCACCGCCACATCCATCCTGCCGTTGTGCTGGCCGGCCGGATCGAGCACGTGTCCGTTCTTGATCAGCAGATCGTAGATCTCTACGGCGGGCTCCTCGGCCTGGCGCAAGTCGCCCTCAAACACCAGCTTGCCCGCGCGAATGGTGGCCACGCACTCGAGCTTCTGCGTCCCCAGCATCTTCTTGCCCCAGGCGTCCTTGAAGGCAAACACACCGCCGCGCAGGGCGAGCACCGCGATATCCGCCACCGCGCCTTCGCCCAGCGTCCCCAGCCCCGGAAAACGCCCGATCGCTTTCGCCGGCCGCGCGGTGGCCCTTTCCACCGCGTCTTCCATCTTCATCCCAAGCAGCATCATCTTCGACATGCAGTTCGGCATGTCGGATTGCTGGATCAGGATGCTCGACGAGTGCAGATCCGTGCTGATGGTGTCCGGAAAGAAGCCCTGCCTGGCCGCGCTCAGCGCCACCGGCCACAGGAAACTTCCACCGCCATGTCCCATGTCAAAGAGCACGCCGCGCCGGCGCGCCTCGACCGCGTACTCCTGCACTTTCCCGGTGAAGCGGTCCACCAGCTCGATCTGCCGGTCATTGTACATGTGCGTGTGCATGTCGCCGGGCCGCATCACGTCCAGCAGCTTCTCGCGCGACGTTCTCCCCGTGTTCGTGAAGATCTTGTCGTCGACCATGACGGGCACGCCGGCCAGCTTTCCCGCCGCCACCGCCCGCTTGATCGCGTCCCAGCCGGGCTTGCCGAAATGGGCGCACTTGATCCCGACGATGTGCTGCCGGTGCTGGCCGATCACGGCGGCCGTCTTCTCCGGATTCATGTCGGCCACATTGTTCTCGGAGGCGGCGCCCGTCATCCCGTTCCCCGCGATGTTGATCAACGCCAGCACGCGAGTCTCGGACCTCCGGATCACTCGCTCCAGAAAATCCTCGAACGTACGGTAGCCCGCGCCACCAGCATCCACCACCGTCGTCGTGCCCGCGGGCAAGGCAGTATCGTCCGCGGAAATCGCGCCCGGGTAGCCGTAGACGTGCGTGTGGAGATCGATCAGCCCCGGCGTGACATAGTGCCCGCGCACCTCCAGAACACGCCTTGCCTCGGACGCTGGAATCTGCGCCGCGATCCGTGCGATCTTCCCGCCCGCCACCGCCACATCGCGGACGCCGTCGATGCCGTTGGCCGGGTCGACCACCCGACCGCCCTTCAGCACCAGATCGTACATCTGCGCCTGCGCGAACCCGCTTGTTGCCGCCAAGAGAAGTGCCAGTTTCACAATTCCTCCACTGCCGGATTGTATGATAACCACGGATGCCCGCTCTTGTCTCTTCGCGGCGCGCCGCGGAATTGAAACCCACTGCCGTCAACTCGATCCTGGCCGAAGTCCGCAAGTTGCGGGCCCAGGGCGCAAACCTTGTCTCCCTGATGCGCGGCGAGCCTGACTTCCGCACCCCCGCGAACATCATCGAAGCCGCCAATCGGGCGCTCGGCGAAGGCCGCACCGGTTACCCCGACAACCGCGGCGAGCCCGCGCTTCGCGAAGCCGTCGCCTCGAGAACCGGCTACGATCCGTCGAGCGAGATCCTCATCACCACCGGCGCCACCTTCGGCATCTACGCCGCGCTTATGGCTCTGATCGACGCGGGCGATGAAGTGCTGCTGCCGGATCCGATCTATGACGCTTATCAATCGCCCATCCGGCTTGCCGGCGGCGTGATCCGCTGTGTCCCTTCCTCGATTGCGCAGGACCGCTTCCGGCTCGATCCGGATGAGCTCGAAGCCGCCTGCACTCCGCGCACGAAAGTGCTGCTGCTGAACACCCCCTGGAATCCCACCGGCGCCGTGCTCACCCGGCAGGAGCTCGAAGCGATCGGCGGGATCGTCTGCCGCCGCAAGCTGGCTCTGCTGAGCGACGAGATCTACGAGTCGATCGTCTACAACGGCCACAGGCACGTTTCTCCAGCGGCTCTGTCGCCCGAGCTGCGCGCACGCACCATCGTCCTCAACAGCTTTTCGAAAACCTACGCCATGACCGGCTGGCGCGTGGGTTACTGCTGCGCTCCCGCCGCGATCACGCAGGCGATGTTTCTCGTACTCCAGCAGTCCAGCCGCGGTCCGGCCACTTTTGTGCAGGATGCCGCCGCCGAAGCGCTGCGCGGGCCGCAGGATTGCGTGGAACAGATGCGCCTCGAATACGCCCGCCGCCGCGCCGCCGTTTGCGAGCGGCTGGCCGCTTTCAACGGCTGCCGGGTGATCGCCCCGGAAGGGGGCTTTTTCGCCATGCTGGATATCCGCGCCCTCGGCAGGCCATCGAATGACGTCCGCCGCCATCTTCTCGAGCACGCCGGCGTCGTGGTCGTGCACGGCGCCGCCTATGGCCCCGCGGGCGAAGGCACGCTGCGCGTCTCGTTCGCCAGCGGGGGCGACACCCTCGCCCAAGGCCTGGAACGCCTGCGAAGAGGCCTCGAATGAGCGAAGAGCTGCGCCGCGCGCTCGAAGCTGAAATCGAAGGCGAAGTCCGTTTCGACAAGATCTCGCGCGCCCTTTATTCCACTGACGCCAGCGTGTATCAAATCGAGCCCGCCGGGGTCGTCGTTGCCAAATCGCAGGACGATATCATCCGCGCGGTCCGCATCTGCCGGCGCTTCCGCTGCCCCATCACGATGCGCGGGGGCGGCACTTCGCAGGCCGGGCAGGCCATCGGCGAAGGGCTCCAGATTGACACCTCGAAATACGTCACCCGTCTTCTCGAAGTCAATGCCGATGAGCGCTGGGCACGCGTCGAGCCGGGCATCGTCCTGGACGAATTGAACGCACAGCTCAAACCGCACGGTCTCCGCTTCGCCCCTGACATCTCGACGGCCAGCCGCGCCACCGTCGGCGGCATGATGGCGAACAACTCCGCCGGCGCACGTTCCGTCCTCTACGGGAAGACGATTGATCACGTCCTCGAGCAGAAGGTGATTCTCTCCGACGGATCAATCGCCGAGCTGGGTCCCCTGGCCGCGGAAGAGTTGGAAGCGCGGTGCGCAAGAAAAGACCTCGAAGGCGAATGCTGCCGCACCGTCCGGAGGCTGGCCGTCGAGCACGCGGACGAAGTCGAACGCCGTTTTCCAAAGGTCCTGAGGCGTGTGGGCGGCTACAACCTCGACGAGTTCACCAAACCCGGCCGCCCGTTCAACCTCGCCAAGCTGATCACCGGCAGCGAGGGCACGCTGGCGGTGATTCTCGAAGCGAAAATCAATCTGGTTCCGCTGCCCAGGCACAAATCCGTTCTCGCCATCGAGTTCGCCCATCTGCTCGACGCGCTGGCAGCCACGCCCGCCATCCTGAAGCATAGCCCGTCGGCGATCGAGGTGATGGACAAGTTCATCCTCGATCACACGCGCGAGAATCCGGCCCTCGATCAGATGCGTCGCACCTTTGTCCAAGGCGACCCGGGCGCCCTGCTGTGCGTCGAATTCTACGCCGATCAGGCCGAGGATCTCCGCCCGCGCATGGAGGCAGTCGAGCGCGAGATCAGCGCCACGCACTACTTCTACGCCATGGATCCGGCGGCGCAGCAGCGCATCTGGAGCCTCCGCGAAGCTGCTCTTGGCCTCTCGATGGCCATGAAGACGGACGCCAAGTCGCTCTCTTTTGTCGAAGACACCGCCGTGGCTCCCGAGCATCTGCGCAATTACATCGCCCGCTTCCTCGAGATCATTCGCAGCCACGGCACCGTTGCCGGCGTCTACGCCCATGCCTCCGTCGGCTGCCTCCATGTGCGCCCGGTGATCAATCTGAAAACAGAGGAGGGCGTCCGAAAATTCGAAGCCATCGCCAGGGACATCGCCGATCTCGTGCTCGGCTACGGCGGCGCTCTCTCGGGCGAGCACGGCGACGGCTATGTCCGCAGCCCGTTCATGTGCAAGATGTTCGGGCCCGTGCTGTACGAGGCCTTTCGCCAGATCAAACGCACTTTCGATCCGGACGGCATCTTCAACCCCGGCAAGATCGTCGATGCCCCTCCGCTGACGGCCAATCTTCGGTTCGGCGCAGGCTATCGCAGCGCGAATCCGGAAACGTTCTTCGATTTCTCGGAGTACGGCGGCATGGGCGGCGCCGTCGAGATGTGCAGCGGCGTCGGCGCCTGCCGCAAGAGACTCGAAGGTACGATGTGTCCCTCCTACATGGCAACCCGCGAGGAGAAGCACACCACACGCGGCCGCGCCAACGTGCTGCGGCTGGCCATGGCCGGGCGCCTCGGCGAAACGGGCCTCGGCGACGACGGCGTAAAGGACGTGCTTGATCTGTGCCTCGAGTGCCGCGCCTGCAAGGCGGAGTGCCCCGTCGGCGTCGATATGGCCCGCCTCAAGAGCGAATTCCTCGCCGGCTACTATGCACGGCACGGCCTCCCGCTGCGAGCGAGGATGCTCGGCCACACACATGAGCTCGCCGTCTGGGGCAGCCGCCTGGCGCCGTTCTCGAACTGGCTTGCGCGCTTTGGGGCGTCCGCACTCGGCCTCGACCCGCGCCGCAGGTTTCCCAAGTGGACTTCTCGTACCCTCGAGCGCCGCCTTCCCGCCGTGAGTGATCCGGCAGTGTTGCTTTTCAAGGACACGTTCACCAACTACCAAAACCCGGAGATCGGCGAGGCCGCGGTGGCGGTGCTGCGTGCGGCCGGACTTACGGCCGGCCTTGCCCCGAATCGTTGCTGCGGCCGCCCGCTGATCTCGAACGGCCTGCTCGAGCAGGCCCGCGTCCGAGCCCGGTGGAACGCAGAGCGCTTGTGCAGCCTCGATCAGCCGATTCTGTTCCTCGAGCCAAGCTGTCTTTCGGCAATCAAAGAAGACGCGCCCTCGCTATTGCGCGGCGAAGCCCGCCAGAAGGCGCTGGAAGTGTCGAGGCGCTGTTTGCTGTGGGAGGAATTCCTGGAAGCACAGCCGCTCGTTCTGCGCGGCGGCCCGCGCGAGATCCTGCTCCACGGCCATTGCCACCAGAAAGCCATGGGCCTGCTGACGCCCGCCAAGTCGCTGCTGTCGCGCATCCCGGGCGCCCATGTCATCGACCTCGACGCCGGCTGCTGCGGCATGGCCGGCTCTTTTGGCTACACGCACTACGAAGTTTCAAAAGCCATCGGAGAGCGCAAGCTCCTGCCCGCCGCCCGCAATATGAAGGATGGTTCCGTGCTCATCGCCTCCGGCGTCTCCTGTCGCCATCAGGTCGCCGACTTCACGGGCAAGCGCGCTCTGCATTGCGCGGAACTCCTCTCCACGCTGCTCTAGAAAACCGGGGACAGGCTACCGGACAGGCTACCCTGTCCCCGGTTTTTATTCGCGGTAGTTGAGCGGAGGCTTCTGATCCGGCGGAACGCGCGACTTGTACACGTGCCCCGCGCGCCGCTGGTCAAAGTCCTTTCTGGCTTCTTCGATCAGCTTCGGCGTCGTCAGCAGATCGGCGGCCGACAACGCCAGTACTTTGGCGGCCAGAACCATCCCTTTGCGACCGATGCTCGATCCGGCGCAGGCGACGTTCTGCCAGCTATGACCGGGAGTTCCGGGAACGGATGTGGCCGCCGAGAATGAGGCCATCGGCACGATCCAGCTCACGTCGCTGGCATCGGTCGACCCTCCCTGCCCCTCACCCTGCATCCCGAACGGCCTGATCTTCTCTTCGTCTCCCAAGGGCGGCGTATTCGGGTCCGCGAAGCTGCTGCGCAGTTCGTCGGCGAACTTGCGCTCCTCCGGCGTGTACTTGATTCCGCCGAGCGCGCGCAGATGTTTGTCGTACAGCCGCGTGATAGGCTCGTTCTTCAGGTAGTTATAGACGCTGTTGATCAATTCCATCTCCATGCGCGTATCGGTGGCCAGCGCGCCGGCCTGGGCGCATCGGATGATCCGCTCCCAAACGCTGTCGAGGATAGGCATGCTGGGGCTGCGCGCGTAGAGGAACCCTTCGGCGAAGTCGGGCACCACGTTCGGGGCGGCGCCCCCTTTGGTGATGATGTAGTGGATGCGGGTGGACGAGGGCACATGCTCGCGAAGCATCTCGACGGCGTGGTTCATCAGCAGCAACCCGTCCAGCGCGGACCGTCCCATGTCCGGCGCGCTGGACGCGTGGGCTGCCTTCCCGTAGAAACGGAACTTGCCGGAAATGTTCGCCAATGAGCTGCCCAGCCCGGTCCCGCTGAAAGAGCCTGGATGCCAGTCCAGCGCCACATCCACATCGCTGAACGCTCCTGCCCGCGCCATGTAGATCTTGCCGCCGCCTCCCTCCTCGGCCGGTGTCCCGTAGTAGCGGATCGTGCCGGGCAGCTTGTTTTCCTCGATCCATTCCCTGACGCTGATGGCAGCGAACGCCGACGCCGTTCCAAACAGGTTATGGCCGCAACCATGCCCGGGAGCCCCCTGGACGCGGGGCTTGCGCCGGGGCACGTTCTCCTGCGAAAGGCCCGGCAACGCGTCAAACTCTCCCAGGATGCCGATCACCGGCTTGCCGCTTCCCCAGGTCGCGGTGAAGGCGGTCGGGATGCCGCCGATGTTCTCGCGGATCTGGAAGCCCGCCTTCTGCAATTCGCTCTTCAACAACGCCGAACTCTTTGTCTCCTTGTAGCCGACCTCGGCGTATTCCCAGATCTGACGCGAGATCTCGCCGAAGCGGGCCGCGCGCGCTTCCATCGAGGCCAGCATCTTCTCGCGATCGCGCCCGCTGTTTTCGGCGCGGGCCATCGAAGAAACCGCTAACAACGCCAGCAACCAGTTGTGCATTGGGACTATGATACGATGCCGCCATATGCTCAAGGTCCGCTGCGGCGGCTGGCGTCCAGCGGATACGCATTTATGAGCGGAGCATCTGCTCCAGGCGGGCGTCCATTTCTTCTTCCTCAATGAACTCGCCCCGGCCGGCCTGTGCAATACCATCCCGCACGGCGGTACGAAAGCGGGCATCTTGCTGAAGCAGGCGCAACGCGGCATCCTTCACCAATCGCTCGGCGTCAGTGCCTGCCTTGGTGGCGATTCGCGAAAGCTGCGCCTCCTGTTCGGGAGTGAAATGTACTTCCATCGCCTTCAGAGTACGGGAAAACCTCGCTTGAAGCAACAGGGCGAGCGGAGTTTCCCGATGCCGGGTATTGACGCGCGCGCGTCAGCCGGCGATCTCTTCCAGCATGCTGGAAACAGCAACCGAGGACTCGGGAAAGCTGCGGGCAGCCAGCGCGGCCATGAGCCCGGGAATGCGCTGGCGCCAGGCGGGGAATTCGACATACACCGCCGGCGTGGGCGGCCCCTCACGCACCAGCTCTGCGCCGTGGTGGATTTCCGGGTTGATGGGGAACGGCGCCTCGGCGAGGGCCTCCAGAAGGTCCTCGAGCAGAAACGCTTCCACCGTGACACGAATCCAGAGAAGATCGCCTTCCACCCCATGCAGGCCGGGAGGCGGTGACGAAAGAGATTGCCAGACGCTCATCGATTGCTCCTCATGCGCCAGCAAGGCCAGTGGCAGGAGCCCCAGAAAACAGTGAAGCCCCGCGGCTCAGCGCCACAGGGCCGTCCATGATTGCCCGTACTGACCCGCCTTTAGCACTTTTTTCCGTGGTTGCAAGTAGCCGACTCCCATTCAGCAGAGAGCCTAAATCACTCCACGTGCCATAAGAAGAGTATCACTGCTCCGGTGGAAACTCAATAGTACTTTTCGGCCGGATGTGTAAAAAGCCATGCGGCCGTTTGCCCGCCTGGTCAGCTACTTGATCTGCTTGGTCTGCACGTCGCTGATCATGCGCAGGAACTTCTGCCGTTGCTCTTCATTCAGCACCGCCAGAATGCGGGTCTTGCCGGAAGCCCGGACTTCGTTCATCTGCTCCTGCAAGGTCTGATAGTACATGACGAAGTCGTTGAGAACCGCCTCCATCTCCGCCGTCTGTTCCGGGGAGAGGTTCAGCTCGCGGCGGAAGCGATCGAGAGAGATCTCCTTGCCGCCCTCTCGCCAGTAAGTGGCTCCGCGCCGGTAGACCTGGCTGAAGCCGAGCCGCATGGTCAGCGCGCCGGCCGTGGCGCCGCAGAGAAAAACCAGCAGAAGCACGGCCAGAATGCGCGGATTCTGCCATGTCATCCGTTGGTCCATCATGGGCCGGTTTACTCCTGGTAGGTGGTCAACTGTACGAAGACCATATTGCGATCCTGTTCCAGATCCACCAACTGTGCGGGCGGCGGAGCATCGTCTTCCGCCAGAATCTGCTCCGGCATCGAAGAAGCCATGTTTTCGTCTTTCGGACTGGTGAACAGGAAAATGCCGAGCAGGAGAGTAGCGACGGCGGAAGCGTACATCAGCCGGCGGGCGAACAAGGGCTCCAGAAACACGCTCCAGATGGAAGCGCTTTTCTGCAACTGGATGCGATCGATGACCCGGCCGTAAAAGCCGGGCGCGGGCTCCAGCCCGTCCGGCGGGCGAAGCGAACGCAACAGGCGGGATTGTTCGGTCAATTCGCGAACGCACTCGCGGCAAGCAGGGCAAAAGTCCAGATGCCGGATAAACTCGGCGTCCGGTCTGCCGGCCAAATACGCCTCTAGACCTTCCACAACAGGCTCGTGCATGTTTCTTCCCTCGTAAAGTCAGCTACAAGAAACTGGATCGCGGATCTGTTGCCGGCTCCAGGCCGATGTCCGCTTTCGTTTCGCTCATACGACTCACACTTGCTTCACACGGTGGCGGGCTTGCCGCCCCGAAACATCCTTTGCGCGGCCTTCAACAGCTTCTGGCGCGCGCGGAACAGTTTGACTTTTATTGTATTCTCGTTCATTCCGGTCATGGCCGCCAGTTCCTCGACGGAGTGACCTTCCACTTCTTTCAGCAGGATGAGGCGCCGGTCCTCCTCGGAAACCTTCTCCAGCAGCTTGTATGCCAGGTCGCGTCGCGCCAGCGACGTGTCGATCGCCGGATTCCGGTCGGTGACGGAGCCGGAGTTCTCCATCTGCCGGCTCTCCTCTTCGGAGAAATCGCTCTCGTACACCAGTTTGCGGACGCGCTTCTTTCGCAGATAATCGTAACACTCATTTACCGTGATTTTGTAGATCCAGGTGAGCACCGAGCTGCGATTGTCAAAGCCGCTAATGGAAAAGTAAACCTTGGCGAAAACCTGCTGCGCGATGTCCTCGGCGTCGTTGCGGTTGCGCAGAATGCCAAAGATGATCGAGTACACTTTGGCCTGGTACCGTTCGACGAGTTCCCGGAACGCCATCTCATCCCGCGCCTGTACGCGCCGGACAAGGAGCGCTTCATCCTGGTAGCGGCTTTCCACTTTCGCCCTGGTGCGAGGCTTTACGCCGGTCGCCGGCAATGGAAGAACGCCTGTGAGCCCGCTCATGCCCTATCCGACGTACCCCGTAAGATTTGGGTTTCAATGAGTTAACCGAGGCTCCTCATCATACCACGAGGGGCAATCTTCGAACCTCGCCGGCGGCTGCGGCATCTGTTAATTTGGAGGTAGGGAGGGCGCCCGGTGCGGGGCTCTTCCCGGATTCCATCCGTTTTGATATAGTTTGAGGAGGAAGGAAATCTTCATGATCCAATTGACTGAGCGTGCCGTGGACAAGGTGAGGGAAATCCTCGATATGCAGGAGCCCAAGCCTGCCGGGCTGCGGATTGCCGTCGTAGGCGGCGGCTGCTCCGGCTTCCAGTATTCGATGGCCTTCGAGAACAATCCCGGCCTGCTTGACAAGTCCTACACCTATGATGGACTGAAGGTGTTCGTGGACCAGGCCAGCCTGCTCTACCTGGACGGGGCCGAGGTAGACTACGTGGAAACGCTGGAAGGCTCTGGTTTCAAGTTCAACAACCCGAACGTGAAATCGACCTGCGGCTGCGGCAGCTCGTTCAGCGCCTGAGCCCTTTCCACGTATAGTAAGAACAGGCCGCCGGCCTGTTCTGCATGTTCGAGAAGCTTCTCACCGAACAACCCAATCCCGCCACCGAACGAATCGACCGTGTGTCGACAGTGGAAATGCTCGAATTAGTCCATTCCGAGGACCGTAGGGCTGCTTACGCTGTGACGCCCGAGATTCCCCGCATCGCCCAGGCTGTCGACGCCATCGTTCAGGCCATGCGTCAAGGCGGACGGCTTTTCTACATCGGCGCCGGGACCAGCGGGCGGTTGGGTGTGCTGGACGCTTCCGAATGCCCTCCCACGTTCAATGTGCCCCACGACCTGGTCCAGGGAATCATGGCTGGGGGAGACAGAGCGCTGGCCCGGGCGACGGAGGCCAGTGAAGATGATCCGGCATCCGGCGCCCGGGATTTGATCGAGCGCGGTTTCGCCCGGAAAGACGTGCTCTGCGGCATCGCCGCCAGCGGGCGCACTCCGTATGTTTTGGGTGCGATCGAAAAAGCCCGTGAGATGGGCGCTGTCACCATCGGCATCAGTTGCGTCCCTGATTCGCTGCTGACGCAAGCGGTGGACATCGCGATCACGCCTTTGACGGGGCCGGAGGTGATCACCGGCTCGACCCGCCTGAAGGCTGGAACAGCGACCAAGATGGTGCTGAACATGCTCAGCACCGGCGTCATGATCCGCCTCGGCATGACCTACGGCAACCTGATGGTGAATGTGCGGCCCACCAACGAGAAATTAGCCGACCGCGCCCGCCGGATCATCATGCGGACGACAGGCGCGGATTACAAAAAGGCAGCCGGGATGCTGGAGCAAGCCGGCGGGAGCGTGCGCACGGCGATCGTGATGGGCAAGCTGAGCGTGAGCCGGGAAGAAGCGGAGAAGCGGCTCGAGTCGGCGGGCGGGGTGGTCGCAAAGGCGATCGCGCGAGAATAAGAGCAACGCATGGACAAGTTTCTAATCCGCGGCCCGGTGCGGCTGGAAGGCGAGGTCCCGGTGAGCGGGGCGAAGAACTCGGCTTTGCCGGCGCTGGCAGCCTGCCTGCTGACCCGGGAGCCGGTGACGCTGGAGCGTATTCCGCGCGTACGCGACATCGCGACGATGAAGAGCCTGCTCGGCACGATCGGCGCGCGCGTCGAGACCGATGGCGGCGCGGTTCGTGTCGAGGCCAAGGAGATCTCGCAGCCGGAAGCGCCCTACCAGCTTGTGAAGACCATGCGGGCGTCGAGCCTGGTCCTGGGACCGCTGCTGGCGCGCTGCGGCCGCGCCCGCGTGTCCATGCCGGGCGGATGCGCAATCGGCGCTCGGCCGATCAATCTGCATACCAGCGGTCTGGAACTGCTTGGGGCGCGGGTGACGCAATCGCATGGCTACATCGAAGCGGAGGCTCCGCAAGGCTTGCGCGGCGCAGTGGTGCATTTCGACCGCATCACCGTAACGGGAACCGAAGACCTGCTGATGGCGGCGACGCTGGCCCGTGGGGAAACGCTGCTCGAGAACGCCGCCCGCGAGCCGGAAGTGAAGGACCTTGCGGATCTGCTGGGGCGGATGGGCGCCCGTATCGAGGGGGCGGGCGCCTCCACCATCCGGATTCAAGGCGTGGACTGGCTGCACGGTGCCGAGCACACGATTATTCCCGACAGAATCGAAGCCGGAACCTTCCTGATCGCGGGCGCCATCACGGGAGGAGATGTGCTGGTAACCGGCTGCCAGCCCGAGCACCTGCAAGCGCTGATTGTGAAGCTGCGGCAGGGGGGAGCGGAAGTGCAACAGCAAGGCGCGGCCGCGCTGCGCGTACGTGGCGCGCGAGCGCCGCGCTCCGCGGACATGACGACAGAGGAGCATCCAGGGTTCCCGACCGATCTCCAGGCGCAGTACATGGCGCTGATGACGCAGGCCGAGGGCATCAGCATCATCACCGAGACGATCTTCGAGAACCGCTTCATGCACGCCCTCGAACTGACGCGCATGGGCGCCAACATCCGCATCGAGGGACGCCAGGCGATTGTGGCGGGGCCGCGCAAACTCAGCGGAGCCCAGGTGATCGCCTCGGACCTGCGGGCCAGCGCTTCGCTGGTGCTGGCCGCCATGGTGGCCGAGGGCGAATCCACGATTGACCGCGTCTATCACATCGACCGCGGCTATGAGAGAATCGAAGCGAAGCTGGCCCAGGTGGGAGCAAACATACAGAGGACGGAATGAAGCACAGTGAAGCATTCCTGGCGCTCGTCAACGACGCCAAGTCGCGGATTCAGCAGATCGATCTCGAGGGGTACAAGAAGCTGGCGGCCGGCGGCGAGCCGTTCCTGCTGATCGACACCCGCGAAGAAAGCGAATGGGCCGCCGGTCACGCCGCCGGCGCCGTTCATCTGAGCAAGGGAATCATCGAGCGCGATATCGAGAACACGGCGCCGGACAAATCGGCGAAGATTGTGCTTTACTGCGGCGGCGGCTTCCGCTCGGCGCTGGCGGCGGACAATCTGCGGAAGATGGGCTACACGCAGGCGATTTCGCTGGACGGGGGCTGGCGGGCGTGGAAAGAGGCTGGGCTGGCGACCGAGCCTTAGCCGTGCCAACCGCTCCCTAACGGTCGCGGCTCTGTTACGGAGCCGTGCGCGTTAGCAAGCGGAGGTGTTCCGATCACCACTTCATCATTCGCAAGTACTCCGGCAGCGAATGAAGCAGATCGACGTGATCCGGCGCTGCATTGCCCGCCAGATCAACAGCCGCTCCGTCTCGAGCTCGTGGCCAGAGACGTAGTCCGTGTGGACCGCGTGCCTGCTTTCACCTCAGCCTCATCGAGCAGTTTGAGGAAGCGATCCGGCTCGGCAAAGGCGCGGGTGCGGCCTGCGTTTCTGGGGCAAGAAGAGCGCCCCGAGAGACAACGGCTCACGCTTTCCTGGAGGGGACGTTTTTTCCAGACGCGGATGCGCCCGCCGGCGCTCCACCATGGGCGAGGGATTCCGGGGCGCCTGCGCCACCAGCGCCCATGCGAGAATCGGCAGCGCGCGCTACTTTACCAACTCGGCAAATGCCGCCGCAATGCGCCCGGCAGCCTCCGGCCCGACGGAATTCACCTCACCGTACCAGCGCTTCTGCGCGCCCTTTAGATACGGCGGCTTTTCGTCCCACTCGACTTTGGGAATGATGTAGCCGATTTCGTCGTTGGCCAGTCCAAAGAGCATCTTGTAAGGAGCCTTCATCATGCCTTTGATGGGGGGCTCGAACGGCGCATCCGGGAAGTCCGCGCCAGGATCGCGCAGAATGCCGCCAAGGCTCAGCTCGGGATACATCTCTCCGGGAATCATGGCAATTTCGAGCACCGGCCGGCCTTTATGCGAAAGCCTCGCCAGGCCCACCGGGCTGCTGCCTGAGCCATCCGCGCCTGGCTGCTTGCGTCCTTTGAAGAGGCCGGCATCGCTGGCTTTCTGAAAGCCGGGATTCTGCACCGGAATCGAAATCAGCTTTTCGCGATAGACGATCGAGTTCACCTTCACTTTCCTGCCGCCGCGAATCGCGGCGGCCGCAAGCCCCGCTACGCGCTGGCCGATGTACTCTGCTTTTTCGAACGTGCCGTCTTCCAACCTGGCGCCAGTGTCAGCATGGATCAGCTTCGTGCCGAGCGGCGATTGCATCCCGCCGACCGCTCCGTTGAAGAACACGGCCACGCCGCCAGCCAGCTTCTCGAGACGGGCGCGGAGGAAGCCAACGTAATCCGCGGTGATTCGCGTGTTCTTCGAACCCAGCGTCTCGGGGTGATTCGCCCAATTCACCAGCACGGCGATGGGCTTGCCTGATTTGTTTTCGGCCATGAAGGCGATCAGCTCGGCGTCATGCACCAGCGGCGGGCGGTCATCGTCGATGAACGTGTCCAGTTCCGGCGCCTTTGCCGACGCAAGACGCAGCCGCGCCGGCTCCAGCTTTGCCAGCGCTTCATTGGCTGCCTCGGCTGTGCGATCCACAACAAGCTGGTTGTAGGTTTCGTGAATGCCGCTCTGCCCCTGCGCCGGACCCCACAAACCCATCGTGTCCGGCGCCTGGTGATCGTGCGAGGCGGAAACCACTACGTCCGCGCTCACTTTCCGCCGGATCTTGACGACGTCGTCCCAAAACAAGCCGATGGAATCCACGGCACACAACACGAGCGGCTTCGTTCCCGCCTGCAACGCGAGGCAGCGTGCATACAAGTCGTCATGCACTCCCGAAGCCTGGCGGTTCTGTCCGAACCCGGCCAGATACACCGGCTTATGCAAGACCAGATCCGGCGTGATCACGCGCTGGCCCACGCCGGCGCGCAGCTCGCCCCTGGCGGGCCATGCGAGAATCAGCAGCAGAACTACCACGCCGCCACCGAGCCGTCCCCGTGGAACACGCGCGCCATCGGCCGCGTGCCGCCGAACGGATATTTCTTCAGCGCGTCTTCGGTGAGATCGAAGCCCAGGCCGGGTTTCTCGGGCAGCGGAAAGCGCCCGTCCACCATGCGCATCGCCGGGAAGCCGAGCCATTCTTCCCACACCTTCTCTTTTGTCTCCGGCTGCACGCCGCTGCAAATCTCCTGCACCAGGAAGTTGGGCATCGAGGCGTCGACGTGCACGGTCGCCAGTCCGCCGATCGGCCCTTCGCAGGCGTGCGGCGCCATCGAGATCGCGGCCTGCTCGGCCAAGGCGCCGGCTTTCCACAGCGCGGTGACGCCGCCCACGTGATTGATGTCGGTCTGGATGATATCGACGACGCCCATCTCGACCAGTTGCTGGCAGCTATAGGACGCCACCAGCCGCTCGCCGGTGGCGATCGGCGTCGTCGAGCGGCGCGTGATCTTGGCCATCGCACGCACATTTTCCGGCGGGCACGGCTCCTCGACAAAGAGCAGATTCAACGGCTCCACCTCCTTGATGATGATGGAAGCGACGCTGGGACTCGTCTTGGCGTGGAAATCGACTCCGATGTCGATGTCCGGTCCCAGGCCCTCGCGCAGCATCTCCATCTGCTTCACGGCCCGGCGAATGGCGGCGTTGGTCCCGATCCATTCGTAGTAGCCGGGGATGCCGCTCTTGAAACAGGTGACGCCTTGCTGTTTCGCCGATGCGCGCAGCTCGATGAGCTGTTCGAGCGTGCCGGCCCGCGCGTGGTAGTAGCCGCGCACGCCCCGCGCATCCATCGGCCCGCCCAGCAGCTTGTACACCGGCATGCCGAGCGCTTTGCCGCGCAGGTCCCACAGCGCCTGGTCAATGCCCGAGATCGCCGAACCGATCACCGGACCGGCGCGATAAAAACTGTGGATGTACATCGACTGCCAGATGTGCTCGACCTGCATCGGGTCGGCCCCGATCAGGAATTCGCGAAAATCCTCGATGCACGCCATCACCGCGGCTGCTTTGCCTTCGAGCGTTCCTTCGCCCCACCCGGCGAGGCCCTGGTTCGTTTCCAGCTTCACGAAGACATAGGGACGGTCCGAATCCGGCGTAAGCGAGACGCCGAAGACCTTCATGCCGGTAATGCGAAGCTTCGAGCCGGCGCTCGAAAAGGCGTCCGCGCCCAGCGGGCGAGCCGCCTGCATCATCGGCGCGCAGCCACACCGATCGGACGCGCCGAGCGTTGGAGCCGCCAGTGCGCCGCCGGCGAGCCCCTGAAAGAATCTGCGCCGTTTCATGCGATCACCTCCCCGTACTTCTGCAACGCGTCCCGGCGAATGGCGACGCCAAGCCCCGGCTGTGTGGACAAGGTCGCGAAGCCGTCTTTGACGGCCTCGATGTTTGCGCCGGTGAGAGCCGCCCGCATCTCGCGGTCCTGCGGCGCGTCCGGATATGGAATGTGCTGGATGAAGAAATTGGGGAGGCTTGCTCCCAGGTGCAACGCGGCTGCCGT
>JACQDF010000150.1 GCA_016201205.1 Acidobacteriota bacterium | reverse complement strand
CCCTACGTTGACGAAGGAGCAGAGGCCTATGAGAATCGCTACCGTGAGAACCGCATCCGAACCATGACCGCCAAGGCCAAGGAGTTCGGCTTTCGACTAGTCCCGGCAGACGTCCGTCCCCCGGCTGAAGTCACAGGTTAGAATGGGCGCGCCGCCGCCGCCGGGACCAGGAAGGGGCGGGATTGTGGCTCTCCGGGTTCGTTTCTCCTTTTTCTCTTGCCCGCGGCTGGCGGAGGGTGTTCGGGAGAAGGCCTGTTCCTTTGCAGGAGCAGGAGATTGTGAAGAGCGCGGTCGTAGGCCCGGCGGAGACGGCCCTCCTGGCGGTCAATGTCGCTGAGGAGACGGGTTTGGCCGGAGAGGCGGCGGTAGAGCAGCGCTTCTTTTTCACGCCGGCTGAAGTCTTCGAGATCGGACGAGTCGCAGCCGGCGGCTTCGAGGTCATAGACCCCGGTCTCGACGCGATAGAGGCGGCGGAGGCGCCAGCTTGCGGCGATGAACTGGCCGACCAAGTCTTCTTCGACTTCGTCCTGAGGGGCGAAGCGGGCGTGGCAGGCTTCGGCGAGCCTGTTGAGCTCGTGCTCGTGTTCGGTGTCGAGCAGGAGGGTCTGGGCCTCGGTGCGTTGGGGCATGGCGACTTCATGGTCGCAGACGGGGCCAAGGGGTCCGGGGCGAAAGGAGGCGGTTGGCGAATGGAATCAATAGAATGCGATTTGCAGATGGCTGGTGATCGCCTACTCCGGCCGGATGACAAACATCGCCTGGTAGCCGAACAAGCCCGGCATCATCCGCGTCAGCACGTGAAGCAAGGCGTTGGCGACCTGCATCAGGGGATTCTTCGCCGAAAGTCCCAGCTTCAGCTCGACTGGCATTACGGTCATCGTCTCTCGCACGATCCGGTATCCGCACTGCTCGATCATCCGCCGCGCCGTCTTGCGCGTAAAGAATCTGAGGTGCGTGCGGTCCAGGATGCCACGATCGGTGTAATTGAATCGTCCCAGCAGCAATCCCAGCCGCATGGTGAGATTGGCGATGTTGGGAACCGAGACGATCAACTGCCCTTTGGGCGACAGGAGTTCCCTGGCTTGCCGGAGGATCCGCTCCGGCTGCGGCAGGTGCTCCAGAATATCCATCAGCAGAATCTTGTCGAACCGGCGCCCACTGAGTTCCGCGCCCAGCGGCTCGAGGCCCTGGCTCAGGTCCGCGCGCACGTACTGGCGCATCGCCTCGAGATTACGCGGCTGCTCGACGAGATCGATGCCGGTCACCTCATTGCCCATCTTGGCCAATTCGGCCGCCTGGAATCCGTCGCCGCAGCCGATATCCAAAACCTGCTGCCGCGATCCCACCCATTCGCGCAAATAGGAATGGCTGGAATACCTGCTTTCCTTGACCGGATAGTGAGGCCAATACTCGGCGAACTCAGGATATTTCTCCACCGCCCGCGCGGTCCGCTTGTAGCGATAGACCGCCCTGGTGACGTCCCAGGCGTACTTCATCCCGTTGACGTAGCAGATCTCACGGCCGTAGTACGTCGGGATCGGCACCTCCCGGATGCGGAATCCCTGGTGCTGCAACTTGATGATGATTTCCGTGTCGAAATGGAAATCGTTGGTCATGTGCGTGAAGTCGATCTGCTTCAGCGCATGCAGGCTGTAGGCGCGATAGCCGCTATGGTACTCCGTCAGGTTGAGCCCGAAGGCCCGGTTCTCCATGGCTGTCAGGATGCGGTTGCCGGCGTACTTATACAGCGGCATCCCTCCCTTGAGCGGTCCGCCGTACTCTTTCATCATCCTCGAGCCGAATACGGCATCGGCCTGGCCGGTCACGATCAGGTGATACAGGTGCGAAAGAATCTCGGGCGCGTACTGCCCGTCGCCGTGAAGCAAGACCACCACATCGAAGCCCTTGCGGAGAAAATAATCGTACCCCGCTTTCTGGTTGCCGCCGTAGCCAAGGTTCTCCGGATGCCGCACCACGTGCAGCTTGTCGGTCTGAGAAACCGATTTGAAACCGAGCGCGAGCTCGTACGTGGAATCCTGGCTGGCATCGTCCAGCACGGCCACCTCGGACACGTTGTCCCAGGCGTCCTGAGGAATGCGCTTCAGCACCTTGGCGAGCGTGGTGACAGCGTTATAGGCGACCACCAGGATGCCGATCCGCTGGCCGTGATTGAAGGCGCGCGGATCGGCCTCCGGCGTCCGGAACGGCGCCGATTTGCCAACCGCCGTGGAAAAACTCATCGACCCCCTCAGTGTACAAGACCGTCGCCGCACTTGCATTCCCTGCCTCACTTGAGGCAATCTAGTGGGTTTTCCACCGTTGTTTCAGGGCACCATGCGCGTACGCGTCCTTTACCATGATCACTGCTTTGATGGAGCGGCCTCAGCGGCGTTCTTCACCCGCTTCTACCGCGACAAGTTCCGTCCAGACGCCGAATTCCTGTACACAGGAATGGCGCACAAAGCGTCGCAGATCTTCGAAGACAGCCTCTTTGACGGGGACGAGAACGCCATCGTCGATTTCAAGTACTCGCCTCACCCGAAGCTGACCTGGTGGTTCGACCACCACCAGAGCGCATTTCTGACGGCGGAAGACGCGGACCACTTCCGAACTCACTCGAGCGGCAGAAAAATGTACGATCCCGCCTTCCGCTCCTGCACCAAGTACATCTCCACCATCACCGGAGAGCGCTACGGCTATCGCGCGCCGGACCTGGACGAGCTGGTGGAATGGGCGGAGATCATTGACGGCGCTCAATACCCAAACGCCAACGCGGCTGTCGAGCTGAAAGAGCCGGCCAGCAGGCTGACGCTGGTGATTGAAGGCTCGAAAGGCTCCGGAGTCGTCCAGAGCATCATCCGCTGGATGTGCAACAACAAACTCAGGGAAATCGCGGACAAGCCGGATGTCCAGACGCTCTTCCAGCCGCTCTACCAGCGTCACCTGCGCTCGATCGAGATCATTCGAGGCCGCTCCACCTGCCAGGGCGGCGTCGTCTTCTTCGACCTGGTGGGAGAAGATCTGGACGGGCACAACAAGTTCATCCCTTACTACCTGTTCCCCGAGTCGGTCTACACAGTGTCGGTGAGTGTGTCGGCGTTCCGCACCAAAGTTTCCGTGGGCTCGAATCCTTGGGCCCCGCAGCCGCTACGCCATAACCTGGCCACGATCTGTGAACGGTATGGCGGAGGCGGCCATCCCAAAGTCGGCGCGATCAGCTTGGAAACTCACGAAGTGGAGCAGGCGCGGCAAGTCGCCCGCGAGATCACCGCGGAGTTACAGAGCTGATCCGGGTGCCGGAGGGCTGGGGGCAAGGCGACCAAACCCGCGTTCGGGCGCGGCACGCTAGTGTATCGTTTCAATAAAAGATATCCATATTATCCCGAGGTGAGCACCTCGAATTTCTTCCATCGGTGAACCACGGGATCGGCATTGATTTCCTCGATGCCCCTCAAAATGCGTTCTCGAAGTTCTTCCCACGATTTCACCCGGATGCGCCGCAGAAAGGTGCGAGCCATCTTGCCGAAGAGCGTCTCGACGATATTGAGCCAAGATCCATGTGCCCGCGTCTCTTTCGAGATGTGTGCCGAATGATTGTCGAGGATCAGCCGGATCGTGCATGCAGCCGGATAGTAGCCGTCCAAATCCTTGAGCAACGCGATGAACTCCCGACTGCGGTGGCGTCGCTCGACCCGTCCGATCACGTGGCCATCATGGATCTCGCGCATCTTGGCCTCAAAATCAGGATCACGCCGCTCCAGATAATACTTCACCTTCTCTGGATGTAACGGTTGCTCCGCCAAAATCCGCTGCACGGTGGCTTTCGCCGCCCTGCGTAGCGAGGGATGCCCGGCTTCCATGGCATGTTCTCGGACGTGTTTGGCCAGGGCCTTTCGCGTCCATACCTCGGCAGCGTACCCCAGCTCCTTCGGCTTCGAGCAGGCCAAGTGTACCACCCAGGCTTTGTCTTCATCGGTAATCACGGGAGCCTTGGGGCGATGATAAGTATCCTTCAACGCCGCCGCAAGGCCCATCTCCAAAGCCTTTCCAATCCATTTACCGACGCTCTTGCGCGTCATCTTCACGGCCCGTGCAATCCCGGCCACACTTTCTCCGGAGTGGTAGCGCCACAGGATGCGTGCCCGCTGTACTTCCCGCCATGGCGCCGTTTGCGACTCACGCAATTGCTGGATCTGCTCCCGCTCTTCCGGCGTCAGAACCAACCGGGGACGCTTGGATCTTCCAGCCACGGCCCAAGTGTACCATAGAACATTTTCACGTGTATATGTTTTATTGAAACGCTATACTATTACGGGACCTGGCTCAGGCCTGCAGTGAGTCTTGAAGCAAGCTTTGACGATTTCATGACCGGAACGAGTGTGGCCCCAACCCAGGGAAGTCGCAGCCCTCGGCCTGTGCCGCTTGGTGGAGCGCGTCGCGTACCCCCGAGTCCCACAGTGGCTTTCCCGGTCTATATTTGGTATTTGAACCCGAAGCCATACTTAAGGGCGGCCCGGTTGCTCATCGTTGTGCTGGCCGCCGTCAATATCTACCGCGCCGCAACACAGTCGATCACTGCCGACGAGGCGTTCACTTTCAACCGCAGCGTGCTGACGCCGCTGGTCGAATTGTGGAAGACCTACCATGCCAATGACCACGTGCTGCACACGCTGCTGTGCAAGCTGACGGTACGCTGGTTCGGGGAAAGCGAATTCTCGTTGCGCATCCCAAGCCTGCTGGGCGGTGTTCTGTTTCTGTCCGCTGCCTTGCGGCTGTGCCGGTTGCTGTTCGGCGACGGCCGCTCGATGCTGGCTGCCTTTCTGCTACTGGCGCTGAATCCGTTTCTGCTCGATTTCTGCTCGATCGCGCGCGGTTACGGCATGGCGACTGCCCTCCTGCTGGCCGCCATCGACCAGATGCTGCGGCACCTCGAATCGCCGGTTGCGTTGTGGCGATTGTACGCCGCGGGCATCGGGCTTGCGCTGGCAGTGGCCGCCAACCTGACGATTCTCGTGCCGGGTGTGGCCGCAGCGGCCGTCTTTGCCGCCCTCCATCTCGGCGAGGCCTCGAACCGCGATCAACTGCGCGCCCGCGCCGCTCATCTCGTCGACCACATGGCGGTACCCGCGATCGTGATTGCGGTTGCTCTTCTGCTGATGCCGCTGCTGCCCGCAACACGCCAGGGTTTTTATGCCGGCTCCCCCACGCTGATGGATTCGGCCCGTAACTTCGCCTATGCGTGCTTCTGGCGCCCGCGCAACGCGCTGGAACACACCGCGCTGCACAAACCGGTCGAGCGGATCATCGAAAGCCTCGCTTATGTCGCTCCGCCTGCGATCCTGCTGGCTGCGTTGTGGATTGTGTTCCTGCGCCGGAAGGACAAGGCGGCTGTGTTTTTCGCGGGATTGCTGCTGGCCGTCTTCGGCCTCCTCGTCTGGCTGCATCACGCCCTCGATGTGCCGTATCCGTACCGGCGAACCGGGCTCTACCTGGCGCCGCTGGTGACGCTGTTCGCCGCCTGCCTGTTCCGCGCGGCGCCGAAAGCGGGAGTGGTGATCGCCACAGTGGTATTGGCTCAATTCCTGCTGTCGTGGAACGTCGCCTATTACGACGAATGGCTGTTTGATGCGGGCAATCGCGACCTGATGGCCTACCTGCGCGATCATCCTCCGCCGGCGGGCAAGCGGGTGACGATCGGCGCCTCTTTCGCACTCGACCACGGGGTCGCCTTTTATAAGCACATTTTCCGCCTCGACTGGCTCGATCCGGCCCCCAGGCAGAGCGGGCTGGAAGGCACGTACGACGTCTACCTGCTGGCTCTGGAAGACCTCGCGGTGGCCGAAAAGCGCGGGCTCGCCATCCGGTACCAGCATCCCATCTCGATGGTCAGCGTGGCGGTTGCCGATTCGGCGTCGCTTCGGCCTTAGGCTCCGGCACAATCCGCAGTACGAAGACAGGGGACCCGGCGCGAGCGTCCGGCAGCCGCCATGACGCATGCGCGTGCACGATTTCGAAGTAGTAGAGCAGTTGCCCTGGCTGCTCCAATTCCGCCGCTGGAATGGTGAAACGCGCGGCGCGCGGCGACGCCTCGATGGTCTCGAATCGCCCGTTGGGAAGATGTTTGTAATTGAGACGCACCGAGACTAAGCCCGGCAGGGGCCAGATATTCAGCACCAGAGACAGTGGCTTGCCGGCATAACCCAATTTGAACGGCACGTGAAACAAGCCGGGCCTGGGTGGCGCAACCGGCCACACCATCGCCGGTTGCGCAGGAGCGCCCGCGGCCTCATGCCGCCGCACCAGATCTTCGAATCGTTCGAGCTCAGCGCCGAGAGTCGCCAGATCCTTCTGGGGCAAATCAACGCCCGCGCGCAACGCCCCGCGCAGCTCGTTTCTGGCCGCGTACAGCAGGCTGTCATGCTGTGTCTGGTGATAGAGACCCGCCAGGTGAGCGGCCCACGTCGAGCGAGCGCGGAAGCGGGCCAGCGCGGCCTGTCGATACAGATCCGACTCGAGCATGTTCCACCCCTCATCGGAATCAGCCAGCTTTGCCTTGACCCGGGCAATGGCCTGTTCCGCCTCGAGCGCCGCTCGATGGAGCATCTGCACTGTCTCAAGCGGCGCTCCCTCGAAGCGCTCGGCTGCTCTGCCGGCGGCGGCGATGGCCTGCGCTACATCAGCGGCCGTGCCGCCAAACCGCCTCTCGAGGCCGCTCTTCCACACGCGGTCCGAGACGCCCGGCGCGTATGTCGTCCTGCCCCAGACGCCGTAAAACAGCTCGCTCTGGGCCGTTTCGACGGTGGCCGGCGCGTGAACCTCGTAACCTTGCGCACCGCCGAGCAAAACGCCGGCCGCAAGACGCCGCACAAAGTCCGGATCCGCGTACGGCGAAGCGTGAACGGATCGCAACACCGGCAGCATCTGGCGCTCGAAGGAGTCGAGCGGAGGATACCAGCGCCCCGCCGGCAATTCGTCCACCAGTCGCAACGACGCACTGCGCTGTTTGGCGTGATGCGGCAGGTCCTCGCTCGAGGCCTGTTTGGGAATCTCGAGGACCACCCGCCGTCCCGCCTCCCCGACCGCGCGCAAAGCCGCGTCGCGGAGCAGGCTCTGGTGCACCTCGCCCGGCTGCACATGGAAGTAGACGCCGCGAATCTGCGGGCATTCCGCCAGCAGATTCCCGATGGCCGCGCGCGTGTAAGAGATGAGGAAGTCCGGGTTCCAGCCGCGGATCGGCTCGCCGGGCTCGTGCGCCCAGATGCCGGCGGTAAAGTCGACCGCGTAATCGGCCGCTGTCTGCGCGATCATCCGCAGCGTGTCCAGATTGCGGCCGCGCTCGAATGCCGGAGCGCCGGCTGCTTCCACCTGGGGAAACAGACGCAGCGAAAACAGGTACGGGTAAGGCGGCGTCCAATGCGGCGGAGCAACGCCAAAAGCCAGATGAAAGCGGTTGAATCGCGAGCGAGCCAGCATCTGGAAGTAACGGGTCCAGAACGGGCGCGAATGGAAGTTCTCGCGCTCCCACTCGTCGTTCAGCAGCTCGAGGCGCACGCCACGAATGGGAACCTGGGGCTCCTGTTTGGTCTGCGCCAGCCTGCCAGTGGCCCGGATCTGCTCGGCCGCATCCAGCAGGCCGTACATCAGACCCCGCAGGTCGCCTCCGCTGATCCGCCAGGGGACGATCTCGAACGCCTCCGGTTTCACGCCGGCGGAAAGCTCCGCCAGCGGACGGATCGCGCCCAGCTTCAGATTGCGCCCGGCGATGGCCCGGTCGAGTTCGGCTCGCCCGAATTCGACGGGACCGGCGGCCGCCTGCAGGGCGATCCAGGGGGTAAGAGCTCTAATCCACCACCGCACTCCAGCCTCTTCGCGACAAGTCCCAATAAATGACGCCGCCGGCAAGCAAGCCGGCCGCGAGCAGCAGGACTCCGGTTCCGTAATCTTTGAGCAGCAGTTTTCCAGCGCCGAACAGGACGCCGTAGATCATCACGCAGCCGCATACCCAGTCGAGCAAATTGCTGAGACCGCCGCCGGCGGGCTCGACGTCCTGCGCCTGCCGCGCGATGGGACCCCAGCCCGCGCGGGAAGGCCGCGTGCGCCGATAGAATGCAACCAGCACGTCGGGCGGTTCAGGCCTGGTCAGGAACGTGGCCGCCAGCCAGACCAGCGTAGTGATCGCGACCGTGATGATCATGATCCAGGCGAAGTCGGCGGGCTTGTCATTCTCCAGGCCGCGCCACACTTGCAGGTAAAAGGAAACCAGGAAGGCGGTGACCATCGCCGCGATCTCGCTCCAGGCGTTGATGCGCCACCAGTACCAGCGCAGCAACAGCACGCCGCCCGTCCCGGCGCCAGTCACGATCAGCAGCTTCCATGCCCCGCTGATGGAATCCATGTAGAAGGTGGCGGCGGCGGAAAGAATGCTGAGCAGCACCGTCGCCCCCTGCGATATGCGCACCAGCGTTTTCTCGGACGCATCCGGTCTTAGAAAGCGGCGATAGACATCGTTCACCAGATAGCTGGCGCCCCAGTTCAACTGGGTGGCGATGGTGGACATGAAAGCGGCGGCAAACGCCGCCACCATCAGCCCGCGCAGCGATGGAGGCAGATGGTCGATCATCACGCGGATATAGCCCGTTTCCGGATCGGCCAGATTCGGATAGAGCACCAGCGACGCCAGCCCTGTCAGAATCCACGGCCACGGCCGAACCGCGTAATGCGCGATGTTGAACCACAGCGTGGCCAGCAGGGAATGTTTCTCGTCCCTGGCGCAGAACATCCGCTGGGCGACATAGCCGCCTCCTCCGGGCTCGGCGCCGGGATACCACGTCGCCCACCAGTTGAGCGAGATGTAGACGAGGAAAGTGATCATCGGCATCCAGGCCGAATCGAGATCCGGAACAAAGCTGAGCACGGAGCCGGAGGCGCGGGTGCGGTCGATCTCGGCCAGCTTTGAAAGCATCGTGTCCATGCCTCCGGCGGCGGAGACGGCGAAAACCGCCAGAACGATCACCATGCCCATCTTGATCACAAACTGGAAGACGTCGGTGACCAGCACGCCCCACAGCCCGGAGAGCGTCGAGATATAAGACGTAATGGCGATCAGCCCGATCACAATGGCGAGCGCTTCCGCCTTGCCGACGCCGAGGATCAACTCGAGGATCTTCACCATCGCCAGGTTCACCCAGCCGAGCACGATGCAGTTGATCGGAATGCCGAGATACAGCGCGCGGAAGCCGCGCAGGAAAGCGGCTGCTTTGCCCGAATAGCGGATCTCGCAGAACTCGATGTCGGTCATCACACCCGATCGCCGCCACAACCGGGCGTAGAAGAAGACCGTCAGCATGCCGCTGGCGACGAAGTTCCACCAAAGCCAGTTGCCCGCGATCCCGTACCTGGCCACCATGCCCGTGACGGCCAGGGGCGTATCGGCAGCAAAGGTGGTGGCGACCATCGAGGTGCCCGCCAGCCACCAGGGGACGTCGCGGCCGGAGAGGAAGAATTCGCTGACGTTCTTTCCAGCTCGCGACTTGTAATACCAGCCGATGGCGAGGTTGAAGAGGAAGTACAGGGCCACCACCGCCCAGTCGAGCGCTGTCAGTTGCATGGGATCTGCGTATTATAGCGCCGGCTTCACGGCCGCCTGGGTGTAACATCCGGCGCTGCCGGCGCCGTCTATTCTCAACATGAGAAGACACCTTCTGACTCTATTGGTGCTTCTGACCCTTGGGGCCTTGCTGGCCATTGCCGCTGACATCAGCGGGCAGTGGATTGCGCAGGTGCCCGGACGACAGGGACAGTCGCAGGAAACCACCTTCACCTTCAAGGTCGATGGAAGCAACCTTACAGGAACCATCGCCAACCAGAGAGGCGAGACGAAGATCTCCGACGGCAAAGTTGAAGGGGACAACATCTCGTTCACGCAGTCCGTCGAGTTTGGCGGAAACCAGTTCAAGTTTCTGTACAAAGGAAAGGTGAGCGGCAGCGAGATCAAGCTTACCCGTGAGCGGGAGGGAGGCCAAGGCCAAGCCCAGGAATTTGTCGCCAAACGAAAGCCGTCCTGAGCCGGTAGCCTGACTTGGTGGGGGCAAGCAGTAGCTGCCAGGGCTACCTGTCCATCTAGCTTGCCAGCGCGCCGATGCCGCGCCAGCACAGGTTGGCCCCCAGCCACACCAGCCACACCGCAAGGCCTTTACGCAGAGCGGTGGAGGGCACAAGCGCCGCCAGCCAGGCCCCGACGAGCGCCCCCGGCAGGCCGCCGATCAGAAGCTGGCGCAGGATCTCCGCATCCACGCCGCCGTGGGTCATGTGGATGGCGCCGGCGGCCGAAGACAGCGCCAGTCCGAACAGCACGTCGGTGCCGACGATGGCCGCCCCGGTCAGCGTAGTCCAGTGCATCAGCGCCAGTGAGCCGAGAGCGCCGGCGCCCGCACTCGAAAAGCCCACTTCCAGGCCAATCGGCAGGCTCACCAGAGGCAGCCGGCCCGACTTGTCCATGCCGCTGGCGGCGCCTGCCTGCTTGCGAAGGAACGTCATCAGTGCGGAAAAGATGATCGTCACGCCGAGCAGCAGCAGCAGCACGCCGTTCAGCCCTTGCGAATCCAGGCCATTCAGAGCGATCGAGCCCAGCAGCGCCCCCGGAATCCCGCCCGCCAGAAGCAGCGCCAGAATGCGGTAGTCCACCTGCCTGCGCCAGACGAACATCGGCGCGGCCACCAGTTTCACGATCGCGACAAACACCAGCGCCGTGCCCACCGCTTGCGGTGCGGGCATCCCGAGGAAGAGCAGCAGAACCGGAGTGGTGAGCACGCCGCCGCCGATGCCGGTGAGGCCGATGGTCAGCGCGATCAGAAAGCCGGCCAGCGTGGTCATCTCATGGCTCCTTGCGCTCGGAGAACGTATGGATTCCGCATTCCAGCTTGACGCCGCCCCATCGCCCTGAGCGCGGATTGTTCGGGTCCGCCGGCAGCGCCGTACAGGGCGCGCAGCCGATGCTGGTATAGCCTCGCTCGTACAACGGCAGTGGATCGATATTGTTCTCGCGCAAGTATCGCCACACGTCCTTCGTGGTCCAATCGGCCAGCGGGCTGAGCTTCAGCAGCGAGCGTCCGTCCGGCAGCACATGCGGCTCCACTTTCTTGAGGTTGGCCCGTGTCGGCGATTGCTCGCGCCGCAGGCCCGTAAGCCAGATCCGGTATCCGCCCAGGCCGCGAAACAAGGGCTCCACCTTGCGCATCCGGCAGCACTCGGTAGGGTTGGTCTGATGAAGGATGCCAAACTGGCTCTCCTGCTGGCGGACGCTCAGGTCCGCGGCGAGGTTGATCAGATTCAGATTCCACTCCCGCCGGTAGCGGTCGCGGTAGGCGTACGTCTCGGCGAAATGGTAGCCCGTCTCGAGAAACAGCACCGGGATCTCGGCCCGCACACGCCGAGCCAGGTCGAGCACCACCATGTCCTCGGCCTGGAAGCTGCATGTGAGGCACGCCGGCTGGTCCCCGCCCAGATGCACAGCGATCACTTGTTCGGCGGACAATTCCTGGACCGGCGTCATCTCAGATTCCCTCTCCGCTGCTGAAGCGGTCGGTAAACAGAATTCCCTGCTGCTCGAGGTACGCGATGAGGGCGTCCACGGCCGCTTCCTCGTCTTTAGGCAGCGGCAGCAGGTTCAGATCCACAGCGCGCGGATCTTCGAACGCGGAGCCGATCACGATCAGCCCGGCGTCGCGCAGCGCCGACGCCGCTTCGGAATTTTCCATCGCCATCACCTGGCAGCCGTGATCGAACAGCCGCCGCTCGAGGCGCGTGGCCAGCGCTGGATTCGCCAGCGCCAGAAGAGCCGGCGTGTGCCCGTTCCGCGCCTGGCGCTCGGACGATGTGACTCGGCCGGCGCCTGCCGCTCTGCGATCGATCGCCGTCAGGATCATGCCCGCGCCCACGGTGCCGTTGGTCAGCGGGTCGATCAGAATGAATGAGCCGGTGGAGCGATTCTCGCGATAGGGGTCGAAGAACAGCGGGCGGCTGGCCTCGATGCGCACGATGCCGATGTCGTTCAATTCGAGTACGGGCGCCGGCTTGCGCACCATGGTGTGGATGTCGAGCTTGCTTTCGATCGACTGCACGCGCGCGCTTACCTGCTGCGTGGTGTGCTTCACCAGCAGGCTGCGCCCCTTCGCCAGCGGATCATCGGTCATCCAGACCAGGTGCGCCTCGAAGTGCCGCGCGATCTGCGGCAATGCCTCGGGATGCACCAGCATGTCGCCGCGGCTGATGTCGCGCTCGTCCTCGAGCGTGATGATGACGGAGTCGGGCGCCGTCGCGCGCGCCATCTCGCCATCGAACGTGGTGATCGAGGCGACCTGGCTGCGCTGCCCGCCCGGCAGCACGAGGACGGGATCTCCTTTGCGGACGGCGCCGCTTGCCACCTGGCCCGCGTACCCCCGGAAATGCTGATCCGGGCGGATCACGTACTGCACCGCGAAGCGCAGCGGCTGATCGAACCGGCGGCCGGCCACCGGAACTGTTTCCAGATGCTCGAGCAGCGAAGGCCCGTCGTACCAGGGCATGCCTGTTCCGCGCCGCGCGACGTTCTCGCCTTCGAGCGCGCTCACCGGGATGGCGAGCATCCCGGCGAAACCCAGGCCGCCGGCAAACGCCAGAAAATCAGCGCGGATCTGCTCGAAGACTTCCCTCGAATAGCCGGCGAGGTCCATCTTGTTCACCGCCAGCACCAGACGCGGAATGCCGAGCAGGCTCGAAATGGTGGCGTGGCGGCGCGTCTGAGGCAGCACACCGTTTCGCGCGTCCACCAGCACCACGGCCAGCGACGCCGTGGAAGCGCCGGTGGCCATGTTGCGCGTGTACTGCTCGTGCCCCGGAGTGTCCGCGATGATGAACTTGCGCTTAGGCGTCGAGAAATGGCGGTAGGCGACGTCGATCGTGATGCCTTGCTCGCGTTCGGCGCGGAGCCCGTCCGTGAGCAGCGAAAAGTCGATGGGGCCGGTCGAGCGGTTCACTTTGCTCTTGCGGATGCCGGCGAGCTGATCTTCGTAAATCCCCTGCGCGTCGTAGAGCAGGCGGCCAATCAGTGTCGACTTGCCGTCGTCGACGCTGCCGGCGGTCGACAAACGAAGCAGCTCTTTGCTCGCTTCCTGTTCGAGGAATTCTTCGATCGACACCGCCGCCGAGGGCCTGGTTTCGGCAACCAGCATTTAGAAATAACCCTCCCGCTTCTTCAATTCCATCGAGCCTTCCTGGTCGTGGTCGATGATGCGGTTCTCGCGCTCCGAGCGGCGAAAGCGAAGCAGCTCTTCGATGATCTTCGGCGCCGTGTCGGCTTCCGAACGGATGGCCCCCGTGCACGGCGTGCAGCCCAGCGAGCGCATGCGGCACATCACCGGCTGCGGTTTTTCGCCGGGCAGAAGGGGGATCACGTTGTGCTCGGGCGGGATCAGCGTATCGTTGCGCACGATCATCTCGCGCACTTTTGCGAAGTACAGCGGCACCACCGGGATGTTCTCGATGTGGATGTAGTGCCAGACGTCCAGCTCCGTCCAGTTCGAGAGCGGAAACACGCGGATCGATTGCCCCTTGTCGATGCGCGCATTGTAGAGGCTCCACAGCTCGGGCCGCTGGTTCTTCGGATCCCACTGCCCGAACTGATCGCGGAAGGAAAAAATGCGCTCCTTGGCGCGCGATTTTTCTTCGTCGCGGCGAGCGCCTCCGAAAGCCGCGTCATAGCCTCCCTCGGCCAGCGCGTCCAGCAGCGCGCGCGTCTTGAGCAGGCTGCAACACCTGGAGGTGCCCAGGGCGATCGGGTTGGCGCCCTCCGCGATCGCCTGCCGGTTGGTGTGGACGCGCAATTCAGCGCCGATCGAGCGCGGGTACCAGTCGCGGAACCGGATCATCTCGCCGAACTTGTAGGTGGTGTCCACGTGAAGGAGGGGAAACGGGATGTTGCCGGGAAAAAACGCCTTCTGCGCCAGCCGCAGCATCACCGAGGAATCCTTGCCGATCGAGTAGAGCATGACCGGCCTGGCGAATTCGGCGGCTACTTCGCGGAGGATATAAATGGACTCGGCCTCGAGTGCGCGGAGATGGGAGAGCATCTGAGGGCATGGTAGCAGAAAATGCCCTTATAATCTATAGGCATTAGGGTGATTGCCACGGCAACCCCTTCCCCAGCACCCTCTCCAACCGCCTCTTTGCGACTTGCAAATCATTGGCTGCCTTGATCTTATGCTCTGCCGCCCACTCCCCCCACGATTGCAGACGCTTCTCATGATGCCCCTTCCCGGTATGCACCGACACGGTCCGGATCAGCAGCTTCTTTTCCAGTTCCCGAATCGCCTCCCGGTCCTGGGACCGGTCCTGCCGGCCTGCCTCAACAGCCGCCAATAGCCGCCTGGCCCGCATGGTCAGGCCGCGCATCTGCCACGTCTCCCTCGATATGGCGACCGCCAGCAGCTCCGGCCAAAGCCGCCGTTGAACGAAAGTCACTTTGCCATTGACCAGACAGGCCGAGGTCACATCCGGATGCGCATCAAGCCGTACCAAGACCTGATAAATGACCTTTCCCATCGGGTGCCCCCACCACGAGCCGCGCACAGGTTCGCCAACCACCAGCGTCACCACGTTGGGCAACGCGCAATCGGTCACCAGCAGCAGGCCGCGGTGCACGATTTCGGCCAGAACGTCATCGAAGACCGCCATGGTTCATCTACATCTTAGGCTCGGAAGCGCTTGCTGAGCCGCGCGCGTCAGCAAGCGGAGGTGGAATATGAGAGCCGCCCTTACTTGCAAACGCGACGCCGGCCATGATGTGATAAGCCGAGCATCATGGCTACGCAGTCCGTCCGCACCACCGCCGGCGCGCACGCGGGCGCGCCTTCGCGCTCGCGCAACTGGGTGATCGTCTTCGCCGTCACGCTCTCGATCCTGGCTTACATCGATCGTGTCTGCATCTCACAGGCGGCGCCGCTCATCTCGAGGGACCTCGGCTTCAACAAAGTGGAGATGAGCCGCGTGTTCGCGGCCTTCGCGCTTGCTTATGCACTGTTCGAAATTCCCGGCGGCTGGATGGGCGACTGGATGGGCCCGCGCAAAGTGCTGATGCGCATCGTCATCTGGTGGAGCGCTTTCACCGCGATCACCGGCGCCATGTGGAATCTGACCTCGATGTGGGTCACGCGCTTCCTGTTCGGCGCCGGCGAGGCGGGCTGCTTCCCAAACCTCACCAAAGCCTTCAGCGTGTGGCTTCCGGCAGAAGAACGCGTCCGCGCCCAGGGCATTATGTGGACCTTCGCCCGCTGGGGGGGCGCGTTCACCCCGCCGCTGGTGATCGTCGTGCTCGGCTTCATGAACTGGCGGCAGGCGTTCGCCCTCTTCGGCGGCCTCGGCGTCATTTGGGCTGTCTGGTTCTACAAATGGTTCCGTGACAATCCGCTGGAGCATCCCAGCGTCAATGCCGCCGAACGCGACTTGCTGAAGCACAACATTGCCAACGTCGAAAGCCACGGCGACGTGCCCTGGGGCCTGCTGGTGCGCCGTGGCAGCGTTTGGCTGCTCTGGGCACAATACTTTCTGCTCTCCTTTCCGTGGTATTTCTACATCACGTGGCTGCCGACCTACCTTCAGGAGCACCGCCACCTTTCGCCCTTCGAGAGCGCCAAGCTCGCCATCTTGCCGCTGTTCTTTGGCGGCATGGGCTCGCTGTTCTGCGGCTTCATCTCGCCGCTTGTGACGCGCTGGACCGGCAGCGTCCGGACGACGCGCCGGCTGATGGCTTCGCTCGGCTTCTTCGGGGCCGGCGTCATGCTGGTGGTGTCGATCCAGATGAACGACCCGTTGTTCGCCATGATCTTCATGGGCCTGGCCAGCTTCTGCAATGATCTGGTGATGCCCGGAGCGTGGGCGGCGTGCATGGACATCGGCGGCAAGTTCGCCGGCACGCTCTCCGGCTCGATGAACATGATGGGCAACCTCGCCGGCTTCGTCGCCCCGCAAGTCGGCGGCTACATCCTGGAGGCGACCAAGAACGCGCAAGGCGTGGGCGACTGGAACCTGTTCCTGTACGTGATGGCGGGCGCGTATCTGCTGGGGACGATCGTCTGGCCTTTCATCGATCCTGTGAAGCCGCTGGAGGACGCCAAGGCATCTTAGAAACTGCGCACGCCCATGGCCACGATGTCATCCACGCGCAGCGTCTCCTTCACCACGAACGGCTCGCCATAGCTCGCCCCAATCAGGTTGCCGTAGAACCGCGCGATGCCCGCCAGCCGCTCTCGAATTTCTTCCTGCTTCGGAAACAGGCCGGCCGCATCGGCCTGTTCGCCATATTGGGATTGATAGGCGAACAGCGAGGCCATGCGCCGCTCGAATTGCGCGCTGATGTCCACGACAAAGGATGGCGGCACATTCGCGTACATCGATGAGTAGATCACCTTGGATGGCCGGTGCGGCCGGCTCTCGCCTTCATCGAGCTTCGCCAGCCCGGCGAGAAAGCACGACTCGTACGCCAGCTCGCCGGCGCGGTAGTGATCCGGATGCCGCGCCTCCCAATAAGGAAGAATCACCACGCGCGGGCGCAATCGCCGTAATTCGCCCACCAGCGTCATCCGCGCCGGCAGCGTGTTCTCGAGCCGCGCATCCGGGAAGCGCAGATTCCCGCGCCAGGCCGCCATCAGAAGGGTTGCCGCCGCCAGCGACTCCTCGATGCGCTTTTCCGGCGTCCCCCGCGTCCCCATGTCCCCGGCCGTCAGATCGAGGATGCCCGTGCGGTATCCAGCCTGGGCCATCCGCAGCAGCGTGCCGCCGCAGGTCTGCTCGACGTCGTCGGGGTGGGCGGCGATCGCCAGCAGATCGAGCGGCTTGAAATCGTCAGCCAGATCGAGCATTCCAACTCCTACCAATGCAAGTCATCGCGGTGACGCCAGCGCTCGCGCGTCCGGAACAGACGGATGAGCAGATAGCCGGTCGCGAATCCCCCCACGTGCGCAAACCACGCCACGCCGCCCTGCGATACGTGCGACCGCCCGATCTCCCCGAACCCGCTGAACACCTGAAGCAGAAACCAGTACGCCAGAATAAACACCGCCGGCACTTCGATGGTGGTGAAGAAAACGATCAGCGGCACCAGCGTCAGAATCCTCGAGCGCGGGAACTTCACCATGTATGCGCCCATCACGCCTGCGATGGCTCCGCTGGCGCCCACCGTCGGCACGCGCGAGCCCGCATTGAAGATCACATGCACCAGTCCCGCCGCCACCCCGCAGGACAAGTAGAAGAACAGGAACTTGCCTCGCCCCAGGATATCCTCGATGTTATCGCCATAAATCCACAGAAACCACATGTTGCCGATCAGGTGCATCCAGCCGCCGTGCAGGAACATCGAGGTGAGCAGGCTGGAGTAGTGAAACCGGGACGGGACAGTTCCGAAGACGGCGAACAGCTCGTTGCGCGAGAACTCATCGAGCGAGAGCTCGAAGAAGAAGGCGAGGACGTTCGCCAGGATCAGGCCGATGGTCGCCACCGGCGCCGAATAGCTGGGCTGGGTGTCGCGAAGCGGGATCATCTACGACGCGCTGACGACGCCGGCGCGCACCGCGAAATCCGGATGGACGCGGCGCTCGGCGCGGCGCATCAGCGCCCTTGCGTCGGCTGCCGTGCCGATGCCGCCGCGAGCGCCCAAGGCACGGCAATTGAGCGCGGCCATGGCGTTGGAAAAATCCAGCGCATCCTCCATCGGCATTCCTTCGAGCACGGCATAGCAGAAGGCGCCATGAAAGACGTCGCCGGCGCCAGTGGTGTCCACGCAGTTCACCACGAACGCAGGCGAATAGACGACCTTGCCGTCCGCGCGGGCCAGCGCACCGTAAGCGCCCAGCGTCATGGCCGCCACCGGAATCCTGTACTCCTTCTGAATCAGATCGAGCGCCTTGAGGGCATCGTTCTCCTTGGTCCAGGCCACCGGAAACTCGGAGCTCGCCACCAGGTGCGTCACGTGCGGCAGAACTTCCTCAAAACCGTGATAAATCGTGTCCACGTCCATCGTCACCGGCATGCCATGCTCGCGAGCGATCTGGGCGGCGCGCCGCACCGCCATCGTGTCGTGCCCGTCAATGTGCAGCAGCCGCGCCGGGGTGATCATCTCCGGGCGGATGTGTTCCGGCTTGAGGCGCAGACAGTCCGGCCGGCTCCAGAAGACGGTGCGCTCGCCGGTGGTGCGGTCAATGATGATATACGCTGTCTGGTTCGGGCAGCCGGTGCGCACCTGTACGTCGTCGAGATTGATCCCTGACTCGAGCAGGCTCTCCAACTGAACCCGGCCCCGCTCATCATCGCCCACGGTGGCGATATACTTGACACGCAAGCCCAGCTTCGCGCAGGTGACCATGGCGCTGGCCACCTGCCCGCCGGGGCTCATTTTCTCTTCGTCGAAGGCCACTTTGCCGGCATAGGCGGGGAAGTGCGGCACAAGAATCAGAGTGTCGGTGGCGTTGAGGCCGATGCCGGCAACGTCAAACTGGGCCATCAGGCTGCATGGTAGCAGATCCGCCGCGCAGGCTATCCCCACAATTCGTTAATCGGCCCGTACAGATCCTGCCCGGAAAAGGGCACGTATTCGAAGCCGCGGCCGAACGGGTCATCGTAGCGGATGCTTGTCCAGTCGATCCCCAGGGCCGAATAGATGGTCGCCTCGATGTCTTCGATCTTGACGTCGCGTTGCCGCGACCAGCCAAACTCCGCGGTCGCCGAGCCGTCGGCGTTCGTCGAGCCGATGGTCCGCCCGCCGCTCACGCCGGCGCCGGCAAACACCGCGAACTGCTGGAGGAAATGATCCCTGCCGAGCGCCCCGGAAAGCGGCCCCACGGTACGCCCGAACTCGCCCATCATCACCACCAGCGTGCCCGACAGCAGCCCTGATGCTTTCAGATCCTTCATCATTTCCGAGAAGCCGTCATCGAGCTGCCTGCCCAGCGTATAGAGGTTCTGCCCGTTGGCATTCTGCTGCCCGTAAATGTCGTTGTGCATGTCCCAGCCGTTGAAGTTGATCTGGATGTAGCGCGTCCCCTGATCCATTGCCAGAGTCTGCCTGGCCACCAGGCAGGCGTTGCCGAAGGAGCTGTTGCCGTAGCGCTGGCTGTCGGCCGCCGAAAACGCGAACGCCTTGTTCACCGCGTCGTTGTACATCAGCCCTTTGGCCGCTTTGTAGAAGCTGTCGTAGTCTTCCGGATCTTTGCCCAGCGGCGAGTTGGTCCGCAGCGGCCCGTCGAGCTGATTGAGCCTGGTGAACATCGTCTCGAAACGCTGCTGCCCGAACGTGTTCGTTGTGTCGGCCAGACCGGTGGAAAGGGGCAGCGCCTTGAAAGGCGCGTAGGACGCCGGCAGATAGCCCGAGCCGATGGCGCCGGTTGCGTTCAGGGCCACAAACGGCGGAAAGATCTTCGATGGATCCGCCTTCTCGATGGCCACAATGCTTCCGATGTTGGGGGCCACGTCGCCCAGCGCCGCCACCGGATTCCGTCCGATCTGCGCCCAATGCTGGGCCAGGGAATGCACCAGCGCCCACGCCCGGACGCTGCGCACAATGGACAGATCCGGGAGCTGATCGCCGATCTTGGGCAGCAATCCCGCGGGCCACAGCAGGCCGCTCCTGGTTGCCGGATTGAAGTTTGACGGCGTGACGCCGTTCACCACCTTCAGGTCGAACGTGTCGGTGTGAGAGATGGCGCCTTGCAGCAGAATGAAAATGACATTCTTTGCTTTGTTCTGCGTGGTCGCGCCGCCCCGCTTCACGACACCCTGTCCTTGCAGGTTGCCCGCCAGGTAATACCCGCCGAGTCCAGCGCCCAGCGCCTGGAAGAATCTCCGCCGGCTCACGTGCGGCCGCTCGAAAAAGTTCTTGTGCGGATGCGGATGCCTGCTCAGGAACGATTCAAATTTTTCTTTTCCTCTCATAGTCTCCTCCGGTGGCCTAAGAATTCAGACGCGCACAACGGGCCGCGGCCGCCCGTCCGGTCAATAGTTAAAAAAGAAGTCCACTTTGTTGTAGAGAGTCCACAGCAGATTCTCGGCCTCCTGGGTGCGGTTGCCGGTGCGCAGCGAGCTAAGCGCGCTGGTCTTCTCCGCAGCGGTGGGATAGCGCGAAAGAACCGTGAGGAAGAGGGTGTTCACCAGATCCTCATCCCCCTTGCCGAGGTTCTTCGCCACCAGGCCGTTGGCGGCCGTCGCCTTCACCCGGCTGGTCACGAAGTCGTCGTTCATCAGATTCAGCGCCTGGGCGATCGAGCCGTCCGAGCGGCGCTCTTCCTCGTCGCGGTTGCCGCGCAGGAACGCGTCCAGAAAGCTTGTAATCGGCAGTCGCGGGTTGGGCGTCCTGTCTGTCTCCGGAAACTGGATCGCCCAGTTGATGGGCCCGAAGATCGAGACATTGTAGGTGACGGGAATGCCGGAGGTCTGCACAATGGCGTCGTGAAGCTCCTCAGCCCACAGCCGCCGCACGAACTTCCGCGCGAAGTACTGGTCCCACTCCGGATTCCACTGCCCGTCGTAGCGTGAAGAGAGCTGGTAGGCCTGGCTGGTGACGATCCATTTCATCAGCGTCTTGAGGTTGTAGCCGTTGTTGGCGAAGTCCTGCGCCAGCGTATTCAGCAGCCGCGCGTTGGATGGCTGCAATGTCCAGGGCGCTTCCGGAGGATTGTCGGGATCGAGGCGCGCCGGGTCGAACTGGTCGGGCGGATCCACCAGGCCGACGCCGAAAAACTCCTTCCAGATGTAGTTGACAGCGGCACGAGAGAATTGCGGGTCGGCGGTGACTTCCCGCGCCAGCGCCACCCGGTAGTTCTCGCCGGCGGCGGGTCCGCGGCCGCTGAACAGGTATACCGGCGCAACATTCGCCGTCGAGCCGGCCGGCGTCCGTGCCGGCCGGTTCCCCGTGGTCGTGTTCAGCGGATAATCGGTGCGGAAGCGGGCGTTGTCAAGCAGCCCCCAATAGAAAACGTTCTGCCCGGTCACCGTGCGGCGCGTCTCGGTATGAGACAGAAAGGAAGCGAGCTGCCACCCCTGCATTCTGGTCGCTGTCTTCCCCCACAGGCTGAGCGAGTCCAGGTGGCCTCGCCCGTTATGGCAGAGCAGGCAGTTGACGTGAGCAATCCCCAGGAACGTCGTGGCGACGTTCACCGTCTGCTGATCCCAGATGTCCTGCACGGGACCGCCGGTCACAATGCCGCCCACCAGCCAGTTGACGTCGCCCTGTGTGTAGCTGTTCTCCCCGCTGGAGCTGATCAGCTCGGTGGCGATGTGGTTGTATCCTTTGCCGCCGGCGAGCGACGCGCGAATCCAGTCATTGAACGCTTTGACGCCTTCATCAAATCGCAGCACCTGGGTGGTGCGGCTGGCGTTCTTGAACAGATCGCCGAAATACATGGTCCACTTGTCGAGCCAGGAAGTGGAGGCGAGCAGGTCATCGACGAGCTTGGCCCGCTTGTCCGCTGATGGATCGGCGACAAAACTCTGCACACGCTCCGGAGTTGGCGCCCGGCCCGTCAGATCCAGAGTCGCGCGGCGGATAAATTCGTAATCGTTAGTGATGGGGGTCGAGGGGACGCTCGCGTCCTTCATTGCCTGGAACAGATAGCGGTCGATGGTTGGCAGCTTGCTCAGATCCGTCGTGCCGGCGGCGCGCTCACCCGTTGGCGCTCCCCGCAGCGCCGACACTTTCGTGGTCAACTCTGTGAGCAGCGGCTGCTCTGCCCGCCGCTGATTCTTCGGCTGGTTGAAGAAAATGCATTCCGCATGTTCGGGAAGTTCCTGCTCCTGCGCGCGCAGGACGGCGAACCCCCATAACAGCGCTCCCCCGGCTGTGCAGCCCAATACCCATCTCCTCCTCATAGCTCCTCCTCTACTTTTTCCGCACCGCAAAAGTGGGCGGCGGAATCAATCGGCTCTGATGGCTCGAAACCCGATTGCCCTGGCCGAGTTGTCCGCAACTTATTTTGAGAACGGGGGTTAGCAGTACCCCCTCCGGTACCGCATGGGCGGAAACAAGAGCAACTCTGAGGTGTTTTCCTATAGAAACTTCCAGCGGGCGTCCGGGTTACGATGGTTATATCGCACCACGGGGATGCCTACTATGATTGGGACCAAATACCCTGTACGTAACCGCTGTTTACTCGCCGGAAGCGCCGTCCTGGCCCTCTCCGGTTTTTTCTTTCTCCAGGCTCAGGAACAACGCGAGCCGGGCGAGCTCGAGGAATTGCAGGTCGAGCACGCCGATTGCGTTTTTCTTGGACCCAGCCAAAGCCACTTCAAGAAGAGCGGCCTCGAAGCCCAAATGCTTCGCGATTTCCGATACAGCCGCCTTACCATGGAAGTGACCTCGAAGCTGGCCGCCGCCGAACGGGGCGTGTCGCCCAATCTCAACTCGAATAACGTCATCGACCGCTCCTTGTTCCAGGTGTGGAAAGATGCCAACGTAACGCCGGCCGACAAGACCAACGACTTCGAATTCATCCGCCGCGTGACCCTGGATCTGACGGGCCGTGCGCCGGCCGCGCTCCGGGTGCAGCAGTTCGTCGCCGACATCGATCCCGACAAGCGCGCCAGGCTGGTCGAAGAATTGCTGAACTCGCCCGCCTGGGCCGACAAATGGAGCATGTTCCTCGGCGACCTGTTCAAGAACACCGTACGCACCACGCAAGTGATCCGTTATCCGGAAGGACGCACCGCCTTCCATCAATGGATCAACAAAGTTCTTTCCGAGAACCGGCCGTACAACCAGATCACAACCGATCTGATCACCGCCGCCGGCTCCAACAGCTACACGCAAGGCGAATTGAACTGGATGATCGGCGGTTTCGTCACCGGCGGCCCGCAGCAGGATATCTGGGATCAGCAGGCGGTGAACGTCGCCGTGACGTTTCTTGGCATTGCCCACATGAACTGCGTCATGTGCCACGACGGCCGCCGCCACCTGGACACGCTCAGCCTGTGGGGCAAAGACGCAACCCGCTACCAGGGCTATCAGCTTTCGGCTTTCTTTTCGCATACTGCAATGGCCCGCGTCCGGGTGAGTCCGCAAGACCCCAATCCATATTACTGGTCGGTCGAGGACCGCCTGCGCACGGACTATGCACTGGGCTCGACCACGGGCAACCGGCCGGAGCGCAAGGCTGTCGGCACTCTTCGCGTCATCAGCCCGGAGTACCCCTTCGACGGCAACAAGCCCCGGCCAGGCGAAAATTACCGGGCGGCGCTGGCTCGCGACGTGACCGGCGATTTCCAGTTCGCCCGCAACACCGTCAATCGATTCTGGAAGGAGTTCATGACGAAGGCATTCGTCGAGCCGGTGGATCAATTCGATCTGGCGCGTCTCGATCCGGACAACCCGCCGCCGGATCCGTGGCAGCTTCAGCCCAACCAGCCGCGGCTGCTGAATGCACTGGCGCAGGAGTTCATCAACAGCAAGTACGACCTCAAGGCGCTCATGCGCACCATCGTGACCTCGGAAGCCTACCAGCTTTCGAGCCGATACAACGGAGAATGGAACCCGGCCTGGGAAAACCTCTACGCCCGCCATCTCGCCCGGAGAATGTGGGCCGAGGAGCTGCACGACGCCGTCGTGCTGGCGAGCAATGTCCCGGTCAGCTACAACATCCGCGGGTTTGGCATCGTCAATTCGGCGATGAAGCTGCCCGACGTGGTGAACACGCCGGGCGGCGACGTGACATCGTGGCTGGACAGCTTTATGCGCGGCAATCGCGACAACGAAGACCGCCGCTCGGAAGGCTCGACGCTGCAAGCGCTGAACCTGATGAACGACGTCTTCGTGCTGAGCCGCACCCGCGCCACGGGAACGGGCGATAACGCCAGCCTGCTCCGCAAGGCCCTCACCGGGACCGATGAGCAGCTTGTCAGCACGCTCTACATCAACGTGCTTTCGCGGTATCCCGACGAGCAGGAAAAGGCGGCCGCTTACGCCGCCCTCAAGGAAGGCAACCGGCAGCAGAAAGCCGAAGACCTGCTGTGGGCGCTCTTCAACAAGGTCGACTTCATTTTCAATTACTAAGAGGAGAGCCAGCCATGACAGGACAAGAGAAATTCGACCGCTTCCTGAAGAAGCATCCGCATCCGCACAAATTTTTCTCCGAGCGCCCCTTTTACACGCGCCGCACTTTCTTTGAAGCGCTGGGGGCCGGCTTTACGGGATGCTTTTTGGCGCGGAACGCCTTCAGCCAGAACACCGGCGTGATCGCTCGCGGCAATCCCACGCTGATCAACAAAGCCAGAAACGTTGTCTTCGTTCTGCTGACCGGCGCGCCGAGCCACACCGACACGCTCGATTTCAAATTCGTCGACGGCGTCACGCCGGCGACATTCAAGCCGGAGACCATCAACGGCATCCAGTGGCCGGCCGGCCTGATGCCCAAGCTGACGCAGAATCTGCCGGACGTCGCTTTGGTGCGCTCGGTCCGCGCCTGGGCTTTGCAGCACAACCTGGCGCAGTCCTGGGCGCAGATCGGCCGCTCACCGGCCGCGGCGCTGGGCGATATTGCTCCCAACACGGGAAGCATCGTGGCCGCCGAAAAACTGAGGGAGCGCTCGCCCGATCACACGTTCCCCATTTTCCTCGGGCTCAACGCCAACGACATGGTCGGCTCGGGCTACCTTCCGGCCAGCGTCGCCCCAGTCAAGTTTGTGCCGGCGACATCCGGCTTTCCCGACACCAACAACGCCGACGGCCAGACCCGCTTCGAGAACAAGTGGAAGCTGCTCTACGATCTGGATTCGCCGCTGCGCATCAAGTCCCCGATCAGCGCCGACATGGAAGACTATGACGGGTTCTACAAGGCCGGAAAAGGGATGATGTTCAATCCCAAAGTCGACCAGGCGTTCCGGTACACAGCGCAGGAAAGCCAGCGCTATGGCAACTCCGGCTTCGGCAACGCCTGCCTCACCGCCTTCAAAGTGCTGGCCGCCAGCCAGGGCACCAGATACGTTCAGATCAACTTTGGAAGCTGGGATCATCATCAGAACATCTACGACGCCAATGTCCTGCCGCGCATGGCGGGCCAACTGGACTCGGGACTTTCCACGCTGCTTGCGGACCTCAAGTCCAGCGGCCTGCTGAATGAAACGCTGGTGGTGTTGATGGGCGAGTTCGGCCGCACCGGTGGGCGGCTGAGCGGCCAGCAAGGCCGCGATCACTACTTGCAGCAGACGGTGATGTTCGCCGGCGCCGGCGTCAAGGGGGGCCGCGCGCTCGGAGCCACGGACGCTACCGGCGGGAGCTCGGCGCAATACGCTTCCCGGGATCGGGACACCCGCGCGGAAGATATCGAAGCCACCATTTACTCGGCGCTCGGAATCAATTACACCAATATCCGCTATGACGATCCGTTCCAGCGCGGCTTCGAGTACGTGCCGCACGCCGACGAGGATCTCTACGGGGCGCTCAACGAGCTCTGGAAATAGCTGCTCGACTGCATCCTAAAGAAGCCGCCGGCCTTCGCGGAACACCGCCCGGATGCCGGTGGGCGGCTGCTCGGGATGGTCGTAATCAGCAGGGCTGCCTACGGCTCGCGCGTCAAACACGGTAACGTCGGCGATCGCGCCGGCCTCAAGCACCCCGCGGTCTTTCCATCCAAGACGGGCGGCCGGCTTCGCCGTAATCTTGTGAACCGCCTCTTCGAGCGACATCCAGCGGCGGTTGCGGGAAATCTCGCCAAGCAGCCGGGGGAACGTGCCATGCAGCCGCGGATGGGGACGCCCCTTGACATAGAAGCCGTCGGAGATGACCGAGCACAGCGGATGCGACAGCAGCTCGCGCAGGTTCTCCTCGCTCTGGTTGAAGCAGATCATGTTGGCGTCGGCGTTCTCTTCGACGAGGAGATCGAGGACCACATCCACCGGCTCGACGCCGCGCAGGGCGGCGATCTGGGCCAGGTTCTTGCCCACCAGATGCTGGTTGGCGTGTGAGCACAGAGCTGAGATGTAGATGTCGGACCAGCGCTGGGGAACGGCGCTCACGGTTTCTTCCGCGATCCGGCGGCGGTCGAGGTCGTTGCGTAACAGCGCCAGCAGCCCTCGAGTCCCTCCATCAAGCGTCCATTGAGGCAGAAGCTGCGTGAGCACGGTGCTGCCGGCGGTGTAGGGGTAGATGTCGAATTCGACATCCACGTCTTGTTTGCGCGCTGCTTCGATCAGATCCAGAGCCTGGCGCTGCTTGTCCCAATTCGCCCGTCCGACCGCCTGCAAGTGCGAAATCTGGAGGCGGCAGCCTGAGCGGCGGGCGATCTCGATCTGCTCCCGGACGGCCTCGATCAGGCCATACGAATAGCTGCGCATGTGGGTGGCATAGAGGCGGCCGTGCCGCGCCACCGTGCGGCAGAGGCGGATCAGCTCTTCGACGGGCGCCGCCGAGCCGGGGGCGTACATCAGTCCTGTCGAGAAGCCGGCAGCGCCGGCCGATAAGGAATCCTCGAGCTCGCCATTCATTCGGTCGAGCTCGGCTTCGGTAAGGGCGTCCTGGCGGTTTCCGAACAGCGCAATCCGCAGAGTGCCGTGACCCACCAGCGACTGGACCGAGTAGTCCGAGCGCGTGCCGGCCGCCAGATAATCCCGCGCGGAGCGGTACAGCCAGTGCGCATCCCCGCAAAAGATGCCGTTGGCGAACTCGCGCACTTGATCCGCGTGTTCCCCGCAGGGATACGGCGAGAAGCCGCAGTTGCCGACCACTTCCGTGGTGACCCCTTGAAGCAGCTTCTCGCGGCGGTTCTCGAGCACCTGGAGGTCGGCGTGGCTGTGCAGATCGATGAAGCCGGGCGCCACGGTCAGGCCCGTGCAGTCGAAAACGCCGGCATCACGCGGCGCCGGCAAATCCGGTCCTATGGCGGCGATGCGGCCGTTCTCCATCAGCAGATCGGCGCCTGTGCCATCGGGGAATTGTGCGTTTTTCAACAGCATCTTACTCGTAGAGCTCGCTGACGATGCTCTGGAAATTCTCCAGCACCTGGGCCCGGCGCACTTTCATGGTCGCCGTTAATTCGCCTTGCTCGATCAAGAAATCGCGTTCCAGGATGCGGAACTTGCGGATCTGCTCGAAGGGAGCAAGCAGCTTGTTGACGCGGGCCACCGCGCGTTTCACCTCGCTGACGACCGGCGCGGCGGCGGCGATTTCGCGCACCGGCCGCCCCTTGCGCACCTCCATTCCCTTCAGCGACTCGGCGGCTGTGACGTTCAGCGTGAACAGAGCCGCGACGTACGGCTTGCGGTCGCCAATGAGAATCATCTGATTGATGATGGGCTCCATCTTGAGCAGATTCTCGATGCGCGAAGGATAGATCTTCTTGCCGTTGGAGGAGACAATCATCTCCTTCTTGCGGCCGGTGATGAAGAGGTAGCCTTCGCCGTCGATTTCGGCCACGTCGCCGGTGTGGAGCCAGCCGTTGCGCAGAACCTGCGAGGTGGTTTCCGGATCGTGGAAGTAGCCGGAGAAGATCGTTGGCCCGCCGAGCAGCAGCTCGCCGTCTTCGGTGATCTTGTACTCGACGCCGGGAAGCATCCTGCCGATGCTGCCCGCCTTGGGCCGCTCCGGCGGATTCATCGTGGTGACGCCGCCTTCCGTCAGCCCATATCCTTCAATCAGCGGCATGCCGATCGCCTGGTAAAACTGGGCGAGGTCCTTGCCCAGCGGGGCCGCCCCGGAAACCGCCAGCCGCATGCGGCCGCCGAAGCGGGCGCGCAACTTCGTAAACACAACCTTGTCCGCGGCTTTGAGCGAAGCCCGACCCCACGGCGGTGGCGTCTTGCCTTCCGCCCGCAGTCTCATGGATCGCAGGCTGAGTCCCAGCGCGCCCCAAAACACGCGCTGCATCACCGCCCCTCGCTTGCGGATTTCCGTGCAGATGCTCGAATAGATACGTTCCCAGACCCGCGGCGGCGCCAGAAAGAAGGTCGGGCGCACCGACTGCATCTCATGCGGCAGCTTGCTGAGTCCCTCGGAAAACCAGGCAGGCACGCCCATGCGGATGCCCAACAGCTCGATTGCGATGCGCTGCGCGATGTGAGCGGAGGGCAGAAAGGCGAGGATCAAGTCTTTTTCGCTGAGGTCGAGGACCTTCGGCCCCATGTCCACGTTGGCGACCAGAGCGCCATGCGTCACCAGTCCCATCTTGGGCTCTCCGGTTGCCCCGGAAGTGAGATAGAGGATGGCGGAATCTTCAGGGCGAACTTCGGCGTGCAGTCTTTCGAAGTAGCCCTTGTCTTCGTCCATCGCACGGCGGCCGAGGGCGCGCAGGTCGCCCAGGTTGATCGCCCCCTCGGCGGATCCGGAGAGCAGGACCCACTGCACGGCGAGGCTGCCGGCGGAGGCCTCCTGCAACGTCTTGAGCGCTTTTGGCGTATCGACGAAGACGAGCTTGGCGGTGGACGACAGGAGCGTCTTGACCAGCTCGGCCGGAGGATAGCTGGTGTATAAAGCGGCGGAGACGGCGCCCGAGGCCATGATCCCGAAATCGGCCAGATAGAACTCAGCCCGCGTTTCTGAATGGAGCGCCACCACGTCGCCTTTCTGAATGCCGAGGCGGTGCAGGCCAGCGGCGATCTCGCGGGCGTGGTCGCGAAACTCCTTCCAGGACCAGATGTGATACTTATTCTTCGAGTCGCCGGACAGCGGCTGGTGCAGAGCGGAAGCATCCCCGAAGCGGGAGGCGGTCTCCTCGAGCAGCGTGAAGACCGTGCGAGCGCTCATCCCAGGCATCGTATCACGGCCCAACGGGGACGCCTGATTCGGAAGAAAATGGGGAACGGGTAGCCTGTCCCCGGTTTTTCAGAATAGCCAGCGCATCCCCCCCACGGCCAGCGCCTTCGGCACGCGGAATCCATCCTCATACCAGGTCTGATTCAGGAAATTATCCACACGGGTGAACAACTGGAGCGAATGCCGGTCGTTGAAGGGAACCATGTACGACGCCGCCAGGTCCGCCTTTTTCAGCCCGCCAAAGGCGAACGCGCGCGTGCCCATGCCGCCGAAGATCGGCGTCATCGATTCTCCAGCCACCGCCACGTCCACCGTCCACTCGAAGCGCTTGCCGAGCCGTTGTGTGAAAAGCGCGGTCCCCATGTGATTCGGAATGCGCGGCGAAACGAGCAGCCCGCCGGCAAACAGCGCCGTCCGCTCCTGCGCGCGTGTGTAAGTGTAGGATGCCTGCACGCGCGTGTTCCGCGCGACGGCGGCTTCGCCGCTCAGCTCGACGCCGCGCGCCAGGCCGCCCTGCGTGTTCTTGTAGCCGCTGAACCGCCCGAACGGGTCCTGCCCCAACTGAAGCGCTCCGAACGCGATCACGTGGTTCAGGCTCGTATAAAACCAGGTGGCGCTGGTGCGCACCCGCGATCCGGCCCAATACTGATCGATCCCGCCGTCCACAGCCACCGACCGCTCCGGGGCCAGCCTTGGATCGCCGAGCGGCGAGAACTCGCCGAAGAAGAAGAACGTGCCGAAGCGCTCATACAGCGCCGGCGCCCGGTAGCCATTTCCGGCGTGCGCACGCAGCTTGGTCCCCGTTCCGCGCGGTAAATATGCCACCGCCACGTCGCCGGTGTAGGCGGCAGGCGGCGAGGCGATCGCCTCCTTGTCGTAGTGTGGGGCCGCGCCTTCGAACACGGGCTTGCTCAACTGGAATCCCTGCCAGCGCCCGGAGAGAGAGATCAGCAGCCGCCCCTCCATCAGCCGGATCTGATCTTGAGCAAACGCGCTGTGCGAGCGCTGCCGGATCCCGGTGCGAGCGTAGATGCGCTGCGAGCGGTCCGGGTTCTCATCGCGTGAGACGTTCTCGAAAACTTCCCGCTCGAATTCATAGCCGGCGGTGAGCAACTGCCGCCCCCACCGCTTGTCAACCCGCGCCTGCGCGTTGTCGATGCGTCCGTCGAACAGCGCCGAGTTGTTGAACTGCGGCGGAAACCGCACTCCGCCCGGGCCGTCGCGGTTGTCGCGCGATGTGCCCAGCCTTTGATAGCTCAGCCGCACCGCGTCCCCGCCGCGAAGCTCCTCGGTGAAGCCCAGCAGCCCGGAAACAAACCGGCCCAGCCTGCGCGAGTCCGGATCATTGAGCGAAGGAGCAAAGGTCGCGCTGCCCCAGCGAAACGGCTTGCCGGCTTCGGCCAGCGCGACCTGATCCGGCGGCAGCGGGATCGCGGGTACGACGCCGCTCGGCAGATTCTGCGCCGGGGCGGCGAACGGCGTCGAGTTCAATCCGGAGAACGCATCGCTGGCATAAAGCCTCATGCTCAGCCGCGAGCGAGGCGTCAGCCTAAGCTGAACAAATCCCTGCCCGCTCGTGTTGCGAGCGCGGTCGTCGCCATCGACGCCGCCGGTCACGTTGAGATGGGCCACGCCGCCGGAAAATTGCAGCCGCTGCCTCCATGCTCCGCCGCCGAGGCGAGCCACACCGCGAAACATGCCCAGCCCGCCGCCCTCTGCCGATACCTCCCCATGCAGCGGACCGCCGCCCTGCTCCGTCACCAGGTGCACAACTCCGGCGATCGCATGCGTTCCGTACAGCGAGGAGCCGGACCCGCGCAGCACCTCGATGCGCGCAGGATTCACCACCAGCAGATCGCCCAGGAACGCTGTTGCATCGCCCTGCGGCGATGCCGAGTCCCGCATGCGGAATCCATCGATCAGCAGCGCCGTGTCGAACGATCGCAGCCCGCGGGTGTGCACTCGCGTGAAGGAACCCGGCCCGCCGAGCTGCTGCACACGCATCCCCGGGATCTGTCGCAGAACTTCGGCCACCGAGTACTCGGCGCGGCGCTCGATCTCGCCGTAATCGATGACATCGAGCGCCTTGGCCGTCGCGTCCACCGTCAAGGGAGTAGCGGACGCGGTGACCACGACGTGTTGTGCGAGCCGCTCGACTTCGAGCAGCAGCTCGAGGGCGCTGCCGGCGCGGGCCAGTGCGACTCCGCTCAGCCCGGGCGCGTTTGCTTCCAGCATGTACTCGCCCGCAGCCAGCCGGTCGAACACAAAGTCGCCTTCCGAAGTCGCCTGAGTCTTTCGCGTCTCGACGCCGTTCGGCAAGTATAACCGCACCCAGGCGCGTGGAACCGCCGCTCTGGCCGGATCCAGAACTTTGCCCCGGATCTCTTCTCCGGCGCACAATTGCGCGCCGATCAGGAATAACAGAGTGATCTGGAAATGAGTCATGTCCTCCCCCTCGAAGGCGCAGGTCCTTTCTGCCGCGCGGTCAGGGCCGCGGAGCCTCCGGCAGGTCTTCGGACTCCCAGGCAGTTTCGCCTACTCGCCGTCGCTTCCCAGCGTTTCCGCCAGTGCTTGATAACGGCTTTCGTTCCTGGTCACCGCTGCGGGGCAGTCCCGGATTCGCACCGGGTTCCCTCTTTTGACGCCTTTTAGGCGTACCGGACAGCCTTCCCAGTTTACTCCATTCGGCGGCGCTATTTTGGCTGGATCACGGCGGCGGTTTGCTGATCGACCACAGGGAACTCGCTGCTGGAGACCGGCAGCCGTTTCCCGGACTCTTTGTCAAACAAGCCGAGCCGGAGGCGGTAAGATTCCCCGCTGTGGATCGCCGGGGACCGAAGCAGCAGCCGCTCTATCGCCAGATCGCCCTCCTTCCACATCCTCAGGGGCGGCTCACCGTCGAGGATCTGGTGGTCCAGATATCCGATGACGTTCCCTCCCCGGTCCACGACGTGAGTGAAGCACCAATAGTTGCGATCAACAGGCCTGAGACAGCGCCAGCGATACTTCACTTCCAGCCCTTCCGCCGTGGGCTGGAAAGAGAGCCCGGTCAACTGGAGCTTACCTGCGAACGTCACATTGCAATCGGGGACGGCGTTCATTCCGGCGCTCAGAAAGGCGCCGGCCCGGAGGAAGCGGTTGGGCCCGAGATTGGCGAATACGCGGGCGACACCGCCATCGGGAAGCTTGCGTGCCATCGGCAGCTCGGCGAATCTTCCGCCTTCACGCACTTGTTTGAGCGCGGCGCTGCCCAGCGGATTGAAGAAGGGCGCTTCCGGCTCGCCGCCCTCTTTATAGACGAAATATGCCGTGGAATCCAGCGTGGAAACGAGAGCGCTCAGATCCGTTTCATAGGCCGTTGTCGCCACCTGAAACGGCAGTTTTTTTCCGACTGCGGCAAGTTCGAAGTTGTTGGCGTTGAAGTGCGGGCTGTCCGTGCCTACGATCAGCAGCTTTCTCTCACTCCCGGTGAATCTGGCGAGCTGATGAATGCCGGACAGAATCTCCTGATGGGGCCAGCGATCGGGGTGGTACATTCGCGCGTAGGACAGCTTTGGCGCCACGAACAAAAGGCCCCCCAGTTCAAGCCGCCGATCCCCAAGAACAGCGAAAGATGTCTGCACCATGCTACACAGGGGCAGGGCCAGCAGACCATAGAGCGCAGTTCTGGCGACGCCACGGCCGCGGCTCATGGGATCGGCCAGAATCGCCAGCGCCAACGCCAGCGCGGGGAATAACGGCGCGGCGTAGCGCATATCACGGTAGTGGCTGAACACCAGCACGAGGATCGGCGACCCCCAAAGCGCGCACAGCAGCAGACCTCTTTTCTGAGTTGGCCGAACAACACTGGCGGCGGCGAAAACCAGCACGGGCAGAGCAATGAAATATAAGGCCGGACCGGCGTTGAAAAGGTTGCCGAGATAGTTCCAGATGGCGGTGGACGAAAAGACGAGTCCTGTGCCGTAGACCTTTCCTACATCAGCGGACCCGGCTCGGAGAGCGGTTTCCAGTGCCTGGCGATAGTTGAAGAGATACCACGGCAGCGCCAGTGCAGCCGCCGGCGCGGTGAACGCCAGCAGCGTGTTGCGTTGCAGCATGGTTCGGTGTTCCCTCACGGCGACATACAGGACCGGAATCACCACGTACAGCGGAAAACTGGCCTTCATGAGAAGCCCGAGTCCGAACGTCACGCCCAACAGGAATCCTTTCCAGGCGCCGGCAAAATCGTCCCATTCCGCCAACAGGCAGATCGACACGCAGACGATGGCCGTCAGTCCGCATTCCACCAGAAACCAGCGCGAAAGGCCGTATAGCAGCGGCATGGTTCCGGCGATGTAGACCGCCAGCAGACCCGCCTTCGGGCTGCCGAATCTTTTCCCCAGCCGGTGAAGGGCGGCGAACATCACAAGCAGGAAGACCAGGTTCACTGCGTACGCAGCACGGGGAATACGGCCCACCATCAGGTACACGGGCGTCGGAAGAAGCGCAATCAACGGCGGCCTGATCCCCAGGATGGTCACGAATCGCCTGGCGTAGCCGGGGAGACCACCGTCGGCAAGCGCATCATACAGGACGAGGCTATTGGTCAAGTAATAGCCGTCGTCCCAACTGCATGGCGAGCGGTCGAGGGTGAGCCAGAGGAAGGTTGCAGCGAGAAAAAACAGGATCAGTGCGGCCAACGCAAGGCGGGCTCCCGGCGGCTCCACAGACTGTTATGATACACGGGCCACGCTTCAACGAACTTCGATAGAATCAGGCGCATCGAGGACCATATGAACCGAAGAGCTTTTCTCAAGTCACTGGCGGTCGCGCCGGCCGCGGGCGTCGTCCTGCCCACGCCGGCCGAAGGCTCGCTTCCAAAGGCGAAAATCACGCGAGTCCGAATCTACAAACCGCCCAACCTCAATGAGCTGTTCAATCAGAGCAACATGATGGTGACCGTGGAGACCGACATCGGGATTACCGGAATCGGGGAAGGAGGATCGAAGGACACCTTGGAGCAGTGTGCCGGAACGCTGATCGGCAAGAACCCGTTTCGCATCGAGGCCATCTGGCAGGAGATGTATATAGCCTGGTTCTACCCGCCGGGCCGGGAGAAGATCCATGCTCTGGGCGCGCTGGATCTGGCGCTGTGGGACATCAAAGGCAAGGCGCTGGGGCTGCCGGTGCACGAACTGCTGGGCGGCGCGGTCCGCAACTTTTGCGAGTGCTACGCCACCGGCGGCGCTCCGTCTCCAGCCGGCGCCCGGCTGAGTCTCAAGGAACGCGCGCGGGCGACGATGGAAGCCGGCTACCGGGCGTTTCGCATGGGCGCCGGCGACACACGAACCGGCGACGTCTTCAACACGCACGAGAGGGTGCGCAAGGTGGCCCAGGATTGCAAAGAAGCGCGCGAGGGCGTCGGCAAAGACGGCGACTGGTGCATCGACTTTCACCAGCGCTTCGATTACAACGATGCCGTCCGCGCCTGCCGTTTGATCGAAGAATATGAGCCCTACTTCGTCGAAGATCCTGTCCGCGACGAGCACGCGCATCAGGACCTGCCCAAGCTGCGCCAGATGACCGCCGTCCCCCTGACGCATGGCGAGGAGTGGGGCCAGCGATACGACTTCAACAAGCTGGTGGAGAACCACGACATCGACTACATTCGCGCCACGCTCCCCAACGTCGGCGGGATCACGGAGATGATGAAAGTCGCCGCCATCTGTGAAACGCACGCGGTGGGCATTATTCCGCACTTCACGGGCCCGATCGCGACGGCGGCGCTGGTGAACTGCCTGTCAACGTTCCCCGGCCCCGTCATCATGGAGTACAACTATGGGGGCAGGCCGATCGACCACCTGCCGCAGTGCCTGGACTTCAAGAACGGAAAGGCCTACATGAACGACCGGCCGGGGTTGGGCGTCACGCCGGAGATGAAACTGCTGGCCATGATCGGCGAAGTGACCCAGCCGGGCAGGCGAAATCTCTTCGTGCGTCCCGACGGGTCGCTGACGCACTGGTAACCGGGGACAGAGTAGCCTGTCCCTGGTTTACGCTACCGCCACCGGGACCTTCTCCGGCGCCGGCGTCGCCACATGCCGCAACGCCTGGCCGGTAAAAATCTGCCGCGGGCGAGCGATCTTCTGCTCCGGATCGTCGAGCAGCTCCTGCCACTGCGCCAGCCAGCCCACGGTTCGTGGAATCGCGAACAGCACCGTGAACATGTCCGGGCTGAAGCCCATCGCCTGGTAGATGATCCCGCTGTAGAAATCCACGTTGGGATACAGCTTCCGCCTGGTGAAGTATTCATCACGGAGCGCGATCCGCTCGAGCTCCATCGCGATCTCGAGCTTCGGATTGACGCCCGTCACTTTGAACACCTCCTCCGCCGTCTGCTTGACGATCCTGGCGCGCGGATCGTAGTTCTTGTACACGCGATGGCCGAAGCCCATCAACTTGCACTCGCCGCGTTTCACCTTCTCGACAAACGCCGGAACGCCCGACACGGTTCCGATCTCGTCCAGCATCCGGAGCACTTCTTCGTTGGCGCCGCCATGCAGAGGCCCCGCCAGCGCGGCCGCGGCCGCCGCCAGGCTCAGGTAAGGATCGGCATGCGCGCTGCCCACGCACCGCATGGTGTTCGCGCTGCAATTCTGCTCATGATCGGCGTGCAGAATGAACAACACGTCCAGGGCGCTGGCCAGCACCGGATTCGGCTTGTACCTGGTCTCCGTCATCCTCCACAGCATGTTCAGGAAGTTTTCCGTGTAGCCAAACGCATTGTCCGGATACACGTATGGCAGGCCCAGACTGTGGCGATAGGCATAAGCGGCAATGGTCGGCACTTTGCCGATCAGCCGCAGGATCTGTATTTTTCGCGCCTGCTTGTTCTTCACATCGCGCGCTTCCGGATAGAACGTCGAGAGGGCCGACACCGTGCTCACGAACATCCCCATCGGATGCGCGTCGTGCCGGAAGCCCTCCATGAACTTCTTCAGGTTCTCGTGAATCATCGTGTGGTGGTTCACTTTGTCCGCCCACTCCCTGGACTCTTCCGCCGGCGGCAGCTCGCCGAACAGCAGCAGGTACGCAACGTCGAGGAAGCTGCATGTCTCGGCCAATTCTTCGATCGGATAGCCGCGATACCGCAGAATGCCCTTGTCTCCATCAATGAACGTGATCGAGCTCATCGTGGACGCCGTATTCATGAATGCCGGATCGTAGGTCATCAGCCCGAAATCCTCGGGGTCTGTCTTGATCTGGCGGAAATCCATGGCCCGTACGGTCCCCTTGAAGAGGGGCAGATCATACGTCTTGCCCGTGCGGTTGTCTCTGACCAACAGGGTTTCCTCTTTCATGCAATCCTCCCATGTAGAAAATACTTCTGAATGAAGAGTGCACGCCGGTTACCAGCCGTCGTATCGACGCAAGCTATTCCACTAGCAGCACTTACCCCGCCGGCAGGCTCGCGCCACACATTGAGCGTGGGTTTATCGGCGCAGCCTGTGGCAATTCACGCCATAGCGGTTATCCTATTGTTCCGCGACATCGCCCAGACGCTGAGCGATGGGACCTACGGCGCGAGTGTTGAGGTTGGCCAGAACCACGACGACGATCTGGCCGGCCGCGCGATAGGCGAGGAACGCGTTGAATCCGTTGATGCTGCCGCCATGTTCATAGATGCTGCCCAGTTTGTCGTTTCGGATGGCCAGTCCATAGCCGTAGTCATGCGCCACCGGCGTCGTCATCCGCTGGACCCACTCCCGCCCGATGACTTGTCCGCGATGCAGCCGGAGCGTCCAGCGGTGCAAATCCGCGGCCGTGGAATAGAGCGATCCTCCGCCGATCGGCACCGTCATGTCCGTGTAGTCAGCGTTGCCGGCGCCTTGTTGAAACGGCGTATAACCGGAAGCGCGGTGGCGAAGAAGCATCCGATGCGAGTCGCTGTCGGTGTCCTTGAGCCCGGCCGGCTTCAGGATCTGTTCGCGCAAGAAGTCCACGAACGGCTGTCCGGTGATCTTGTCCACGACGTGGGCCAGCACGATATAGCCCGAGTTGCTATAGCGCCAGTCCGAGCCCGGCGCGAACTCGAGCGGCAGATCGCGAAACAGTCGAATCAGGTCGCCAGGCTGCGACGGGGCCAGCCTTCGAGTTGCGAAACCTGGCAGCGCCGTCACGTTCGGGATTCCGGCTGTGTGGCTGAGCAGATGGTGTATCGTCACCTGTTTCCAGGCCGCCGGGACATCGGGCAAGTATTGCGTCACCGAGGCATTCAAGTCCAGCCGGCCTTGCTGCGCCAGCAGCAGAATCGCCACTGCCGTGAACTGCTTCGACAAGGAGCCGATGCGGAACCTTGTATCCATCGTGTTGGGGACGTCCCACTCGAGATTGGCGAACCCGTAGGCTTTGGCGAACACGGTGGAATCGCCCTTAGCCACCAGCACCGCTCCCATGAACTCCTTGCGGTCGGCGTATGGCTGTACCACTGCGTCGAATTGCGCGCTGCCTTGCGCGAGCAGCACGGGAGCCAGCAAAGCGCAAAACCAAACCGGGAAACGCATGCTGAGTGCCATGATACCAACGGACGGAGCCCCGCCCATCCGGGCCCGCCTGCATCCCTGTGATACGATAAAATTTCCTCGTCATGGTCACCGCGGTACCGGACGTCCTCGCCCGGATTGTCGAGCACAAGAAAGCGGAACTTCCTGCCCTTCAACAACGCCGAGGCGAATTCGAGCCATTGGCGCAGGCTGCCATGGCGCATCGCCGCGATTTCCGCGCGGCGCTTGCCGCCCGTCAGCCCGCCATCATCGCGGAAATCAAGAAAGCCTCCCCCAGCAAAGGGCTTCTGGCCGCCGATTTTCAGCCGGTCCGAATGGCGACGGCCTATGCAGGGGGAGGCGCCGCAGCGCTCTCCGTTCTCACCGACCAGCGTTTTTTCCAAGGCTCACTCGACGACCTGAAGGCGGCCCGCTCCGCCGTCCGGCTTCCGGTTCTGCGCAAGGATTTTACTCTTGACGAGGTCCACGTGCTCGAAGCCGCCGCCCACAACGCCGACGCGATCCTGCTCATCGCCGCCATCCTGACGAGCGCATGGATGCGCCGCCTCCGCGAATTCGCCGGCCAGTATGGCATCGCGGCTCTGGTCGAGGTTCACGACGAAGAGGAGCTGGCCCGCGCGATCGACTCGGGCGCGGAAATCCTGGGGGTCAATAACCGCAATCTGCACACGTTCGAGCTGACGCCGGAGACCTCGCTGCGGCTGGCGGAAAAAATGCCGCCCGCAGCCATCCGCGTCAGTGAGAGCGGCATCCACTCCGCGGAAGACATCGGCCGCCTGCGGGCCGCCGGCTACCACGCCTTCCTCATCGGCGAGCATCTCATGAAATCGCCAGACCCCGCGGAGGCGCTGCGATGCCTGCTGGCATGATCAAGATCTGCGGCATCACCAACCTCGAGGACGCGCTGGCCGCCATCCAAGGCGGAGCAACGGCGCTCGGCTTCAACTTCTACCGCCCAAGCAAGCGCTACATCGCGCCGGAAACCGCGGCGCTGATTCTGGAGGCGCTGCCGGCGCACATCACCAAAGTCGGCGTGTTTGTCAATGAACCGCCGGCTGCCATCCAGCAGGCCGCAGCTCGACTGCGTTTCGACGTGGCTCAACTGCATGGGGATGAGCAGGCAGCACAAGTTCCAACTGCGCTCCGCTGGTGGAAAGCGTTTCGCGTGAATGGGTCGTTCGATCCGGCCGGAATGAACGCGTATCGCGAAGCGGAAGCCTTTCTGCTCGACGGCCCCGCGGGAACCGAGTACGGCGGCAGCGGCGCGGAGTTCGCCTGGAGCCTTGCGTCCGGAATCAAACATCGCATCATCATCGCGGGCGGCCTGGACGCTTCCAACGTCCGCCAGGCCATCGCACAATCGCAAGCCTGGGGTGTCGATGCCTGTTCGAGACTCGAATCCTCACCGGGGCGCAAGGATCATCGTAAAATGCTTGAGTTCTTGAAAGCCGCTTTGTCGGCGGAGGAATCTTTATGAGCACCACCATTGGGGGCTCCCAGGCGCTGTCGCAGCAGCCCGACGCGGGCGGCCACTTCGGGGAATTCGGCGGGCGCTACGTGCCGGAGACATTGATGGCCCCGCTCGAAGAATTGGAAGCCGCTTATCGGGCCGCGCGGCAGGATCCCGCCTTTCAAGCCGAACTGGACGATTTGCTGGCCAACTACGCCGGCAGGCCTACGCCGCTCTACCATGCACGCCGCCTCGGCGAGACTCTCGGCGGGGCGAACATCTACTTGAAGCGCGAAGACCTGCTGCACACCGGGGCGCACAAAATCAACAACTGCCTGGGCCAGGCGCTGCTCGCCCGCCGCATGGGCAAACGCCGCATCATCGCCGAAACGGGGGCCGGCCAGCACGGCGTTGCCACCGCCACCGTCTGCGCGCTGTTCGGCATGGAGTGCGTCGTCTACATGGGCGAAGAGGACATGCGCCGGCAGCGGCTCAACGTGTTCCGCATGCGCCTGCTGGGCGCCCGCGTGGCAGGCGTGGCCGCGGGCAGCCGCACCTTGAAAGACGCCATCAGCGAAGCGATGCGCGACTGGGTCACGAATGTCTCGACCACGCACTACCTGCTCGGGTCAGCGCTTGGCGCGCATCCTTATCCGATGATGGTCCGCGACTTTCACCGCGTGATCGGAGAAGAGGCCCGGCGCCAGATCCTCGACAGCGAGCAGCGCCTCCCGCACGCCATCTTCGCCTGTGTCGGAGGCGGGTCCAACGCGATCGGCGTGTTCCACGCTTTTCTCGCCGATTCCGGCGTCGAGCTCATCGGCGTCGAAGCAGGCGGCCGCGGCCAGACGTTGGGCGAGCACGCTGCCCGTTTTTCCGGAGGTTTGCCGGGCGTGCTCCACGGCTGCTTCAGCTTCGTGTTGCAGAACGAAGACGGTCAGATTTCGCCAACGCATTCCGTCTCCGCCGGCCTTGATTACGCCATGGTCGGCCCCGAGCACGCGTGGCTCCAGCAGAAAGGCCGCGCGCACTACACTTCGGCCACCGACGACGAAGCGCTCGAAGCGGCGCGATTGCTGGCTCGCACCGAAGGCATCATCCCGGCGCTGGAGTCGGCGCACGCCGTCGCTGCAGCCGTCCGCCGCGCTCCCAAAGCAAAAGGCGAGATCCACCTCATCAACCTTTCCGGCCGCGGCGACAAGGACATCGATATCTACCGCGACAATTTCGTCGAACTCGACGCCCAAGGAAGCGATTATGCGCATTAGTGCGATGTTCGAGCGCTTGAGAGGGGAAGGCCGTCCCGCCCTGATCGCTTACATCACCGCAGGCGACCCCAGCCCGGAACGGACACCCGCTCTGGCGGCGGCGCTGGAACGCGGCGGCGTCGACCTGGTCGAGCTGGGCGTTCCCTTTTCTGATCCCATCGCCGACGGGCCGGTCATCCAATCCGCGTCCGAGCGAGCGCTGTCGGCGGGAACCACTCTCCAGATCGTGCTCGAAGTGGCGGAGCAGATCCGGCGGCATTCGGACATCCCGCTGCTGCTGTTTTCGTACTTGAATCCCGTCCTGCGCTACGGCGTCGAAGCGCTCGCCCATGACGCTGTCAAAGCGGGGGTTGACGGCGTTCTGCTCACGGACCTGACGGTCGAGGAAGCCGGCCACACCGTCCCGGTCTTGCGCAACGCGGGTCTGGATACGATCTTCCTCGCCTCGCCCACCAGCACGCCGCGCCGGCTCGAGCTGGTCGCCCGGCATTCTTCCGGCTTCGTCTATCTGGTTTCAAGAACGGGCGTCACCGGCGAGCGCGAGTCGCTGTCCGGGTCCCTCGAGGCTCTGGTCAGCAACATGCGCAAGGCCACCAGCCTGCCGCTGGCGGCCGGATTCGGCATTTCCACGCCGGGCCAGGCGGCGCAGGTGGGCCGAATGGCCGATGGCGTCGTCGTCGGAAGCGCCTTCGTGCGCATCATCGAGCAGAATCTGACGGGCGCCGGGATGGAAGCGAAGATCGAGTCCTTCGCCCGCGGACTTTCCACCGCTCTGAAGGGAGTGAACGTGTGAGCCGGGAGGAGGCTCTCGAGAACCTGGCACGGCATCGCAGCCGCATCGACGAGCTGGATCTCCGGATTCTTGCCTTGATCAGCCAGCGCACCAGCGTCGTCGTCGAGATCGGCCGGATCAAGCGGGAGCTGAGCCTGCCAATCTACGAGCCCAAGCGGGAAGATGAAGTTTTTCGCAATGTAACGGACAACAACCCGGGCCCGCTGACCTCGGAAGCGGTCAAGCGCGTGTTCGAGCGCATTATTGACGAGATGCGCACTGTTCAGCGCGATCGCATGATGTTAAGGGCCGCAGACCCCAAAGAGGATTCATAGCTTTATGTTCGTTGTCATGGAAGAAGGCGCCAGCGAAACGCAAGTCCAGCATGTCATCGACAGGCTGGTGGCTTTTGGTTTCACGGTGCATCGCTCGACCGGCGTCGTGCATACGGTGCTGGGCGGCGTCGGCCACGAAGGGGAGATCGATCCGCGCGAGATCGAGCTGCTGGATGGCGTCAAGCAATGCCATCGCGTCATGTCGCCCTACAAGCTCGCCAGCCGGAGCTTCAAGCCGGCGGGCACCACCTTCACGGTCAAAGGGGTCGAGCTCGGCGGCGAGCGGGTGGTCGCCATCGGCGGCCCATGCAGCGTCGAAAACGATGACCAGATCGAGCGCGCCGCCAGCCATGTCGCCAAAGCCGGCGCGAAGGGACTGCGCGGGGGGGCCTTCAAGCCGCGCTCGTCGCCTTACAGCTTCCAGGGCCTGGGAGAAGAAGGACTGCGCATGATGCGCCAGGCCGCGGACCGGCATGGGCTGTTCGTCATCAGCGAGGTGATGGACCACACGCAGATCCCGATGATGTCGCACTACGTCGATATTTTCCAGGTCGGCGCGCGAAACATGCAGAACTTCAACCTGCTCAAGGAGCTGGGCAAGACACGCATACCCGTCATGGTCAAGCGTGGCATCTCGGCCACCATCGAGGAGCTGCTGCTGTCGGCCGAGTATGTGCTTTCCGGCGGCAACTACCACGTCATCCTGTGCGAGCGCGGCATCCGCACCTTTGAGAGCTACACTCGCAACACCATGGATATCTCGGCGATTCCGGTGGTGAAGAAGCTCTCTCACCTGCCGATCTTCGCCGACCCCTCGCACGGCACCGGCCGGCGGGACAAGGTGATCCCCATGGCGCGGGCCGCGGTCGCCGCCGGCGCCGACGGCATCCTTGTCGAGGTGCATCCGGATCCGGAAAAAGCGCTGAGCGACGGCGCCCAGTCTCTGTACCCCGCCCAGTTCGAGGAGCTGATGCGCCAGCTCGAGATGATCGCCCCGGCCGTCGGCCGCACCATGTAGGTCCCCGTGAGCCAGGCTTCCCGAGTCCAAACCGTCGCCGTCGTGGGCGTCGGCCTCATCGGCGGTTCCTTCGCTCTTGCGCTCAAGAAAGCCGGGTTTCGCGGTCGCGTGCTGGGGGTGAGCTCGGAAAATACGATCCGCGCGGCCATGGATCGTGGAGTCATCGATGCCGCCGCCCGGCTTTCCGATGCGTCCGCCGCCGCCGACCTCATTTATATCGCACAGCCCATCTCGCGGATCCTCGAGCTGCTTCCGGAAGTGGCGCGATGGCGCCGTCCGGAGACGCTCGTCACTGACGCCGGCAGCACCAAGAGCCGCATTGTCGAGCGCGCTTCCGGGTGTCTTCCTCCCGGAGCTTTCCTGGGCGGCCATCCCATGGCTGGTAAGGAGGCGCGCGGAGTGGAAGCGGCTGACCCGGACCTGTTTCGCGGCCGCGCCTACATCCTGACGCCGGCCGGCCCGGATTCGGAAGCGGCCGCCGAATTCCGGCGCTGGCTTGAGGCTTTCGGCTGCCGAATCCTGGTCCTGGATGCGGAAACACACGACCGGGTGGTCGCGCTTACGTCTCACTTGCCTCAACTGGCCTCGACCGCACTTGCCAAGTGCGTCGGAGAAGGACTATCCGGCGCTGAGGATCTGGCCACGGCCGGCCCGGGCCTGACAGGGATGACCCGGCTCGCCCTCAGCTCTTACGAGTTATGGCGCGACATCCTGGCTACGAACCAACCTTTGATTCGAGCTGCTCTGGACCGATATATCGCAACCCTGGAGGAACTCAGGGACAGTCTGGTCGAGCCGCAGGCGGAGTCCGCGTTTGAGGCGGCGGCGAGAGTAGCTGAATCGCTCAGAAACCCTTCTTAAGGGATAGAGTTCCCTTCTTGTATAAGTTTTTTGTTGGCCGCGACCTTTTTTTGGGGTACTATGATACGTCTTACCCTCTATCGTTGGGCTAGAAGGGAGTTCCAGAGCAATGGAACCGATGCAGCCGGTCCATGTCGAGACCGTTCCCTCTCTCGAGAGCCTTATCTGCCAGCATCTGCTTCCGATGGAGGGTGTCACGCGAATCCTCCACTGCCGGCGGTTCACCGTTTTGTATACGACGGGAAACCCAGCCGATAGCATCTTCTTCCTCGGGTCAGGTCTGGTTAAGATCCTTAAGCGCGGGCCCGACAACAAAGAAGTGCTGTTAACCCTGGTGAGACCCGGCGAGCTATTCGGTGAGGATGCCTTACTGTTGGGAGGGGAGCGGCATTCCTCCGCGGAGGTTTTGCAGGAAGCCACCATTTCCATCATTCCCAAGGAGTTGTTGGCTCGTTTTTGCAACCAACGCCCTGAGATCTGGCGGCTGCTGGCGGAAATGCTGGCGCGCCGGGAACAGGATCTCGAGCAGAAGATCGAGCTGCTGCTGATGCGGGATGTCGAGCAGCGGATCCTGCTTTACCTGGCCGAGCTGGCCGAAGCCGTGGGAGTAAAAGAACATGAGGGCGGGTGCACGGTCCAGTTTTCGCAAGGCGAGATCGCGAGTCTGGTGGGCGCCACCCGTGAAACGACGTCCAGCACGCTGAACTCCTTGGCCCGCCGCGGCCTGCTCACACTTGGACGGCGCCGTCTGATTGTGGCGGACCCGGAGGAATTGCGCCGGGTGGCCGGGACGCCGAAGGGCAAGAGCGTCTCGCCACAGGTGTGAATCGGCCACCACGGCCCGCCCAGTACAATCCACGCTGAATCAATCACATAAGGACGGAACCAGGCGTGCCTTGGCTCCGTCGTATGCGTGTGGTACTCCTCCTGACGGCGGCCATGTTCTCCTGGCCCGCTGTGGCCCACGGCCAGCAAGCCGAAACCAGCCAAATCAACGTCAACTCGCGATACACCATCGAATCCGTCGAGGTGCCATCGAGGACCGAATCCAAGCTGAGCGATTCGCTGCGCTCGGACCTGAAGAAGCTCATTGGCGCCAAGTTCAAGCAGGAAGAAGTGGACCAGCTCACCAGCCGGATGCGCAAAGAACTTCGGGGCTGGCGAGTCGTGCAGCGGATCACGAAGGGCGAGCATCCCGAAAACATCCGGGTCGTGTTCGACGTGACGCGGTCGAGGTCCGACAAGGACATTTTTCTGCCGCGGCTGGCCTACCATTCCAGGCAGAACTTCAGCTTCGGCGCCGATGGCTCTTTCAACTCCGATGGAAACCGGCTCCGGCTTGGCATTCTCACCGATAATGACGAATTGCTCGAGCGCTACTCCGGCATCCGGGGCGGCTATGAACGCATCGTAGCGGATGGCCGTTTCCGCGGCGGCTTTCTGGTGGAGAGCTTTCGCTCGCAGTGGAACAGCGCGGTCCAATCCGCGGTGGACCGGCAGCCGCCAGCGGCGTCCGATCCGGTTCCCGGCATCTACCGCACGCGCCTTCACGCTGAGCCGTATGTGGGCGTCGAGCTTGCTCCCGGCGTCACCCTGAGCGCCGGCTACAGCTTCCAGCGCCTCGAAATGCAGTTTCCGGCCGCGCGCCATGAAAGCTCCCGTGCGCTGACTTCATCTCTGCGCTTGAACCGGCGCTGGGAGCCCGCTGATCATGGCAAGCACACGCTCGATGCAGGTTACACCCTGCGCGCGGCCGCCAGTTTTTTGGACAGCGACTTTGTCTACACACGTCATGCCGTCGATGCACGCTACCGTTTCCGGTTCCGGGAGGAATCGATCACCGCGTCCGTGATCGCCGGCTCGATCACCGGGCGCGCGCCGCTGTTTGAGCGCTTCACACTCGGCAACAGCACCACGCTGCGCGGCTACAACAAGTACGATGTGACGCCGCTGGGCGGCAACCGCATGGCGCACGGCTCGCTCGATTACCGCCACGGCATTTTCCGTATTGCTTACGACGTGGGCACGGTCTACGACCGGGGTAAGCCCTCCAATGTGCTGCACTCGGTTGCGTTCGGGCTGACCACCGGCCACAAGCGCGACTCGTTTTCTTTTCTGGTTGCGCTGCCGCTGCGGGAAAACCGCATCGAGCCCATTTTCATGGTGGGGATGAATTTCTGATGACGGCGCTGTTCCTGCTCCTGACGCTGCACCTGGCCCCTCATCTTCTTCGCGGCCAGGGGCTGAAGGCGTCCTGGAATGGGAAAGAGCTCCGGGTTTCGGCGCCGGACCTGCGCTTTCTGACGGGCAGGCCGCTCGATCAGCTCCACAACGGTCGCGCGGTGGCGTTTGATTTCCATCTCAGTCTGAATGCCTCCGGCGGCGCCTTGCGGCGCGTACTCGAGCGCTTTATCATCAGCTACGATCTTTGGGAGGAGCGCTTTTCAGTGACAAGCTTCAGCCGCGACCGCCCGCAGCGCAGGTCCGCCTCGCACCTGGCGCGGAACGCCGCGGAAGCCTGGTGTCTGGAAACCCTCTCCGTCTCGACGGAAGGCATCGCGGCGGACCGGCCGTTGACGGCGCGGCTGGAGGTGCGCGCCGAGGAGCCGCGCAGCCCTTCCGATCTCTCTTCCGAGCCCGCGATCAGCCTCACCGCGTTGATCGAGATTTTCAGCCGCCCGGCCCGCGTCCAGCAGGCTCGCTGGAGCCTCGAGTGGGGCCCGCTTCGTTTGAACGACATTCGCCCATGAACCGCCTGCGCAACCGCCTGCTGGCGGCCTTTCTTCTGGCGACGCTGGCGCCGCTCGGGCTGTCCCTGTGGGTGACTACGTCGCTGCTGGAGCGCAGCCTTTCGCTCGCCTCGACGCGCGAGATCGATGAATTGTCCAAAGCGCTCGAGAAAACCGGCCGCGAGTTCTATCATCTTTCGCGTGAAAATCTGCGGGCGGATGCAGAACGCGGCCGCCTGAAGCCGGTTCTGCATCCGCTCGAGGAGAAAAAGAGCTGGCCGGCCGAAATCGCCGCTTTCTGGGATTCCGGCGACCAGGAACGCTTTGTTCTGGGCGGCTCGAATGGCAGCGTCCTCGAGCTGATCGAGCGCCGCGCGGACGCCGTGCTGGTATACTCCAGTGCTCTCGGCGGCGTCCAGATGGCGCGGCTGACCGAGCTGTTCACTGAAGCGCGGGCGCGCGTCGAGGCATCGAGGGAACGCGATCTGCGCCGCGGCTTTCTTCTGACGCTGCTGCTGATTGGCGCGGCCGCCGGCATGGTCACTCTGGCGGCGCTGGTGTTCTTCGCGCAACGCATCTCGCGTCCGGTGCAAGAGTTGACCGGGGCGCTCCAGCGGCTGGCTGCCGGCGATATGGCGGTGCGTGTCCGGACAGGGCGGCGGGACGAGATCGGCGCTGCACTGGAAGCCTTCAATCACATGGCGGAGCAGCTCCGGCAAAGCCGCGAGCGGCTGGTCTTGCTGACGCGGTTGGCGAGCTGGCAGGCGCTCGGACGCAAGATGGCGCACGAGATCAAGAACTCGCTCACGCCGATCCGCCTGACGATCGAGGAAATGGCCGCGCGGCAGCCCGCCGGCGCCGATCCCGTCTTCTTCGAGCAGGCGGCGCAGATCATCGTCGACGAAGTCAACCGGCTCGAGAGGCGAGTCCGCGCGTTCTCGGATCTGGCCGCCGAGCCGCCGGTGCGCCTGGCGGATCTGGACGTGAACGCCATCGTCGAGGAGCGCGTCAGCTTCCTGCGCAATGCGCATCCGGAGGTGCTGTACAACCTGCGGCTTTCCTCGAGGCGCCCGCATGCAACCGCCGATGAAGATCTGGCGCGCGGCATTCTGACGAATCTGCTCGAAAACGCGGCCGAAGCCGCCGGGCCGGGCGGCGTCGTGCTGGCGGTCACCGGCGTCGCCAACAGCAAGGTGATTCTTGAAGTGCACGATTCGGGACCGGGGCTCAGCCTGCACTCGCGAGAGACGCTGTTCGAGCCCACCATTTCCTTCAAGAGATCCGGCATGGGCCTGGGCCTTTCCATCGCCCGCAAGAGCGCGCTGCTGTCGGGCGGCGACATTGCGCCCGTTCCCGGCGAATTGGGCGGGGCCGGCTTCCGGGTCACTTTGCCCGACGCCAGCGTCACGCCGGCTGCTCCGGCCGCCGTGGAAGAACCATCATGGGCGTCAAGCGAATCCTGATTGTCGACGACGAGGAGAATATCTGCCGCTCGCTGCGGATGATCCTCGAGCGTGAGGGCTATGCGGTGGCCACCTACCGCTCTGCCGCCGAGTTCGCCGGAGTGGATCCGCGCGCCGATCTGTTTTTGTTCGATGTGCGTTTGCCGGACGGAAGCGGCATCGATCTGCTGCGACGCTTGCGCCAAAACGGGAGCGCCACGCCGGTCCTCATGATTTCCGGCCATGGCACCATCGCCGACGCGGTGGAAGCGGTGCGGATCGGCGCATACGATTTTCTCGAGAAGCCGCTGGGCCGGGAGCGCGTCCTGCTGGCGGTCCGCCACGCCCTCGAACAGAATACGCTGCGGCGCGAAAACGAAGCGCTGCGCGAGCTGGTCCCCGCGCCGCGCATGATCGGATCGAGCGCCGAATTCCGCCAGGTCATCGAGCAGGCCACGCTGGCTGCCCGCTCCGATGCGCGCGTGCTCCTGATTGGCGAATCGGGGACCGGCAAGGAGCTGCTTGCCGCGCACATCCACGAGAACAGCCCGTTCGCCTCCGGCCCGTTCGTCAAGGTCAATTGCGCGGCCATCCCCACCGAGCTGATCGAAAGCGAATTATTCGGGCACGAGAAAGGAGCGTTTACGGGAGCGGCGGCGGCCCGCCGCGGGAAGTTCGAGCTGGCCGACGGCGGCACGCTGTTTCTCGACGAAGTGGGCGATCTGCATCCGGCCTCGCAAGCCAAGCTGCTGCGCGTGTTGCAGGAAGGCGAGTTTCACCGCGTCGGGGGCGAGCGGCCCATTCGCGTGCAGGTGCGGGTGATCGCCGCCACCAACCGCAACCTCAAAGAACTGGTCGAGCGGGAGAAGTTCCGCGAGGATCTGTATTACCGGCTTTCGGTGGTGCCGATCCGCGTTCCGCCGCTGCGCGAGCGGCCGGCGGACATCCGGCCGCTGGCGGAGTATTTTCTCGAGGAATTCTGCCGCCGCAACAATTTCCGCCCGAAATGTCTCGAGGCTGAGGCGCTGGCGGCCCTGGAAACTTACCACTGGCCGGGCAACGCCCGCGAGCTGCGCAACGCCATCGAGCGGATGGCCATCCTCGCGGAGGAGGAAGCGATCCCGCCGTCCGCGGTTCCCGCCGAAATCCGCCTCGCCCGCGACAGCGCCCCGCGCTCTTCGCTCCATCAGGCGCGTGAGGCCGCTGAGCGCGATCACATCCTGCGAGCCCTGGACCAGACACGCTGGAACGTCGCTTCCGCCGCCCGCGCGCTGGGCATGGAGCGGACGAATCTGCATAAGAAGATGAAAGCGCTGGGGCTGAGAAAACCGGGGACAGGGTAGCCTGTCCCTGGTTGTTTCCGGTAGGCTGGAGGGGTCCCCGTGAATCCGCGCGAACTTTTCATCACCGTGGCCGATGGCGGCATGCGCATCCTGCGCCTGGAAGACAAGCAGATCATCCTCGGCCGAGGCGCAACCTGCGAGCTGCCGTTTCCCGAAGACGCCGGCCTGTCGCGCCAGCACCTGGTCATCGAGCCTGATGGCGGCGACTGGATTGTCCGCGACATGGGCAGCAAGAACGGCACCCTCGTGAATGGCGACCGCATTCTGGGCAGGCATGTCCTCAAGATTGGCGACCGCATCATCGCCAGCCGCGTCACCCTCGTCTTCGGCCAGCAGGAAGCGATGGCCCAGACCGTGGTCTTCGACGCCGAGTCGATCGACGAATCCAGCCACCAGACGGTTTCCACGACGCTCGATGAAGTGCTGGCCGCCGGCGACGTAGTGACCGAGACGGGGCTCTCGACGCCGGGCAAGCAATGGGCCACGCCGCTCCAGGCGCTGATCCGCGCCGGGCGCGAATTGGTGATGCGGCGCCCGCTGGCCGAGCTGTTTGACGTGATCCTGGACCTTGCGATGGAGGCGGTCAGCGCCGAGCGCGGCCTGCTGATGGTGCAGGAGGGCGACGATCTGGTGCCCAAGGCGTTGCACGGCGGCGACTTTCGCATCAGCACGGCCGTGCGCGACCGCGTCATCAAGGAGCGCACCTCGGTGCTGATTCAGAACGTGACCCAAGACGAGCTGTTGCAGCAGCGGCAGAGCATCGTGCTGAGCGGCGTGCAGTCGCTGATGGCCGTGCCGCTGCAAACCGACGACCGCGTGATCGGGCTGATCTACCTCGATTCGCATCACTTCTTCCGCAAGTTCACCGGCGAAGATCTGAATCTGCTCACGGTGATGGCGAACGTCGCCGCCATGCGCATTGAGCGGGAGCGTCTGGCCGCTATCGAGGAAGCCGAGCGGCGTCACGCCATCGAGCTGAGGCAGGCGGCCGAGATCCAGCAGCGCCATCTCCCCACGGCCCCGCCGGAGTGGGCCGGGCTCGAAGCAGTGGGGCAGACGCTGCCCTGCCGCACGATCGGAGGCGATTACTTCGACTACCTGCGCCTGGGCGACGGCCGCGAGACGCTGATCGTGGCCGACGTCGCGGGCAAAGGAATGCCCGCCGCGCTGATGATGATGAACCTTCAGGCGCGGGTGACGGCGATGGCCGAGGATTGCCAGAGCGTGGCGGATTTCGTTTCGCGCCTCAACCGCTCGATGAACGCCACTTGCCGCCCGAACCGCTTCATCACGCTGTTTGCCTGCGCCATCGACGTGGTCTCGGGCGTCATGACGTTCGTCAACGCGGGCCATAATCCTCCGCTGCTGGTGCGCGCCAACGGCGCAGTCGAGAAGCTGATGCCCGGCGGGCCGGTGGTGGGCCTGATCCCGTTCCTCACGTACGAAGATTCAGCCGGGAAGATGGAGCCCGGCGATCTGCTGATGATGTACAGTGATGGAATCACCGAGCCCGAAAACAAAGCCGGCGAGGAGTTCGGCCTCGACCGGCTGGCGGAAGCGGTGCTGGAAAAGCAAACAGCGCCGCTCGCCGATCTGATCGATCATGTGCAGACACGCGTAACGGAGTGGTGCGAGGGAGCGCCGGCGGCTGACGATCAGACGCTGGTGGTGGTGCGCCGCGCCGGAATCGCCACCAGCACGTAGGCGATGGCCGCAAAGCCGGCGATCGACAGCCAGCTTCCCGCGGTGTCGAATCCGGGCATCCGGCCAAACGACGGTATCCCCGCCAGGTACGTCACCGCGAGCACAATTCCGATGATGGCTTCGCCCGAGACAAGACCGGATGCGATGAGCGTGCCTTTCTCTTCGATTTCCAGGCGCTCGGGTTCCGGGCGGCGCGCGACAATGGCTTCGGTGATGCGCTTGAGCACGCCGCCCAGGAAGATCGCAGCCGAGGTGTCGAAAGGAAGATACATGCCGACGGCGATCAGCATCGGCGCCCGCGCGCCCGCCAGAATCAGCGCAAGAGCGAACGCCGCGCCAAGCGCAAGCAGGCCCCACGCCATCTCGCCGCCGACAATGCCCTTGGCAAGCTGCGCCATCAGCCCCGCCTGCGGCGCCGGCAGCGCGCGGCCGCCGATGCCGCCGGTCGCCAGATTCGCTTCGTGCAAAGCGATGATCGGGCCCATCAGGAAGAACGCCAGCAGCGTCACCGCGAGGATCTCGACAAGCTGCATCTTCCACGGCGTGCCGCCGAGCAGATGGCCCGCTTTCAGGTCCTGAATCAGCGAGCCGGACACGCTGCATGCGCACGCGATCACCGCCGCCACGCCGAGCACGGCGGCCACGCCAGGAGCGCCGGTCACTCCGATCGCCAGAATCACCAGCGCGGACAGAAGCAGCGCGGACAGGGTGAGTCCGGAGAGCGGCTGGTTGCTGCTGCCCACCAGCCCCACCAGGTAGCCGCCGACGGCCGACAGCAGAAAGCCGGTGAACGCCATCACCAGTGAGGTGACCGCGGCCGCGACGAACTTGCCTGTAAAGAAGTAATAGATCGCCGTGATCGGAATCAGCAGCGCAATGCTGGCGAGGATCACCCATTTCAGCGGAATGTCCTGCTCGGTTGCCTCCACCGCGGAGCGGGAGTCGAGCGACGAAGCTTTCATCGCGCCCTTGAACGAAGCGGCCAGCGAGCCGCGGATCGACCACATCGTGTTGGCCGCGGCCACCAGCATGGCTCCGACGGCGACCGGGCGGACAATGTTTCGCCATACTCCCGCCGTGTCGGCCGATGGGCCGCCGAACTGCGGCGCCGTCATCAGCAGCGGGATCAGCAGCCACCACGCAATCACGCCGCCGGCAAAGTTAATGGACGATGTGCGAAAACCGATGATGTAGCCAATGCCGATCAGCGCCGGCGACATGCTCGGCGTGGACCAGGGAATGGCGATGGACGCGGTGACGGTGTGGATGACCGCTTGCTTGAACCGGAGCGTGCCTTCGAGGTACTCGCGGAACATCTGAAATCCTTTGTCCGATTTCAGGAATTGCATCAGCGCCCCGAACGCCATCGCCCCGAAGATGATGCGCGCCGCTTCTCCCTTCTTCTGGCCCGCTTTCACGATCTCGGCGCTGGCGACGCTCTCCGGCCAGGGCAGCCCGGCATCGACGCACAGCGGCCGCCGCAGCGCGATGATGAAGAACACACCCATAAGCCCCCCCACCAGCATGATCGCGGTGGCTTCCCAATAGTGCTCGCGCAGGCTGGTCCAGAGCGGCCTGCCGTCGATCTCCGCCAGCAGAAACGCGGGCATGGTGAAGATCGCGCCGGCCACCAGCGCTTCGCCGACGCTGGCCGCCGTGCGCACGATGTTCTGTTCGAGGACGCCGCCGCGGAAGGCGGGCAGCCGGAACAGCGCCAGCGCGATGACGGCAGCGGGAATCGTGGCGGCCACCGTCTGTCCGGCGCGCATGCCGATGTAGGCGTTGGCGGCGCCGAAAACAAAGGCCAGGATGAGGCCGAGAGCGACGGCTTTGACGGTGAGTTCAGGCTTCATCGCACGAGTTCGCGAAGTTCTCTGACGAGTGTATCGATGTCGTCTTCCAGATTGTAGAAGTGCGCCGAGACGCGGAGATTGCCGTGCCGGGCGGCCACCAGGATGCGGCGCCGGCGAAGCTCCTCGAAGAGCTTCGCTGAATCGCGATGCGGCCAGCGGGCGGCGATGATCGGCGAGTCATAGTGCGGCGATTCATCGCTGAGCAACCGCGCGCCGAGCGTACGGAGTCCGTCACGCGCATAACCGGCCAGCGCCATCACCCGCTGCTCGATGACTTCGGGGCCGATCCCGATCATCAGATTCACTGAGGCGCCCATGCCGTAAATGGAGGGAAAGGAGAGGATGCCGCCTTCATAGCGCTCGGCCGCGGAATTAAACTCTGGGGCGCCGTGGTGCAGCGCGTTGACTTCGCGCCAGCGGCGGTCGCTTCGCCAGCCGATGATCGCCGGGCGCATCCATTGGCGGACTCGCGGATGGACATAGGCAAAGCCGGCGCCGTTTGGCGACAGCAGCCACTTGTAGCCGTCGACAACGAACATGTCCGGCTGAATGGCGGCACAATCGAATCGCAGAGCGCCGGCGCTCTGCGTGCCGTCGATGTAGAGAATTGTGCCACTGGCGCGGCAGGCAGCGGCAATGAGCTCGAGCGGCGGGCGGAAGCCGGTGGTGTAGCTCGCAGTCGAGAGCATGACAAGACGCGTGCGCGGCGTCAGGTGGTCGAAGAAGCGCTCAAACGGGACGACGTCGGCAGCCGCGCAGGGCAGAGCCCGGGCCACGTACAGATGATTCGGAAATTCGTCTTCGAGCGTGAGGACGCGGTCGCCGGGCCGCCAGTCAATGGCGTGCGCGAGCAGGCCGAGCGGCGTGGCGGCGTTGGGAAAGAACGCAATGTCCTCGGGCTGGCAGTTCACCAGACGCGCGATCAAAGCGCGGATGGCGTCGGCGTCATTGAACCAATCGAGAAAATCAGCGCAGGCAAACTCATCGCGGCGGGCGAAATGGCGCGCCACCGCCTCCGTCGTGCGGCGCGGAAGCTGGCCGAAGGTGGCGGTGTTCAGAAAGGTGCAGTGTCGCAGTGCGGGGAATTCTTCCCGGATGGCGCGCCAGTCGGTCATGCCAGCAATTGCTTCGCTTTCGCGGCCGCCTCGGCGAGCGGAACGTCCAGCAACCGGCGGCCTTTGCGGATCGCCAGCTCGACGATGCCTTGCGCCAGCTTCTTTCCGACGGTGATGCGCAAAGGAATCCCGATCAGGTCGGCGTCCTTGAACTTGACGCCTGGGCGCTCGTCGCGGTCATCGAGCAGCGCGTCGAGGCCGAGACGGCGGCATTCGCCGTAGAGCTTCTCGGCGGCCTCGCGCTGCGCGGCGTCGTTGGAATTGACAGGCGTGAGGACGACATGGAACGGCGCGATCGAGGCAGGCATGATGATGCCGTCGGCGTCATGATACAGCTCGATGGCGGCGCACAAAATGCGCTCCATGCCGAAGCCGTACGAGCCCATGATGGGCGTCACTTCTTTGCCGTGCTCATCGAGCACGCGCAGTCCCATCGCAGACGAGTACTTGTAGCCGAGCTTGAAAATGTGACCGACCTCTATCGCTTTGATCACCTCGAGAGGCTCGCCGGTGCTGATGTCGGTGTCGCCGGCGGCGACCTGCCGCAGATCGTAAAACTCGGCCTGGAAGTCCTCGCCAGGCGTAACGTGGCGCAAGTGGTAATCCTCTTTGTTGGCGCCGGCGATCATGTTCCTGCGGCCTTCGAGCGCTTTGTCGGCGACGATGCGCATATTCGTTACGCCGGCGGGTCCGAGCGAGCCGGCTTCGGCGCCCATCCAACCGTAGATTTCCGCCGGGTGCGCGGGCCGGAAATGATTCACGCCGAGGGCTTCGGCGAACTTGGTCTCGCTTAACTGATGATCGCCTCGCAGCAGCGCGAGGACGGGCTGCTCGTCAGCGACCATCACCAGGGTCTTGAGGTGGCTGGCGGCAGGGAAGCCGTCGAAAGCGCTGACCTGCTCAATCGACTTCTGCCCGGGCGTGTGGAATTCTTCGGGCGATAAGTCGCCGTCGGGATCCGGCGACGCGGGAGGCGCGGGCCGCGACACGGCTTTTTCGAGGTTGGCCGCATAGCCCCCTTTCGGATTGACGACGATGAAATCCTCGCCCGCTTCGGAAGCGACCATGAACTCGTGCGACTGGCTGCCGCCCATCGCGCCCGAGTGCGCCTCGACGATGGTGTATTTCAGTCCGCACCGGTCGAAGGTTTTGCAATAGGCGCTGAAATGCTTCTGGTAGCTGGCATCGAGGCCCGCCGGATCGATGTCGAACGAGTAGGAATCCTTCATGATAAACTGCCGCACGCGCAGCAGGCCGGACTTGGGACGCGGCTCGTCGCGGAACTTGGTCTGGATCTGGTACCAGATCTGGGGAAGCTGCTTGTAGGAGCGCAATTCGCCGCGGGCGATGTAAGTCACGACTTCTTCATGGGTCATGCCGAGGCAGTAATCGCGCTGGAAGCGATCTTTGAGGCGGAACATGTTGTCGCCCATGACGTCCCAGCGGCCGGATTCCTGCCACAGCTCGGCGGGATTGAGCGCCGGCAGGTACATCTCCTGCCCGCCGATGGCGTCCATCTCCTCGCGGGTGATTTGCATGATTTTGTGGATGGACCGCTGTGCCAGCAGGAGGTAGTTATAAATGCCGGCCGAGAGCTGGCGGATGTAACCGGCGCGCAGCAGGAGCTGGTGGCTGGGGACTTCCGCCTCGGCGGGATTCTCGCGCAAGGTAGGGATGAAGAGTTTGGACCAACGCATGAATCTCTTGATTTTAGCGTGCGTGTCCTGGTATCGGGGGTGGCGCCGGCTTACGCGCCGCGGCAGGCTGCCTCGAGCGCCCTGCGCAACGGCATCATCGCCTGCTCGGCGAGCTTGCGGCCGTTCATGCTTACGTAGAAAACGTCCATCGCTTTGTGAGCTTCGGTGTCCACCAGCACCAGCTCGATGTTGCAGCCGGCGCCGGAAAACGCACTGGCGATGTCGTAGAGCAGGCCGGGCCGGTCCTCGGCGATGATTTCCACCAGCGTGGCTGTGTCGGAAGCGCTGTTATCGAAAGCGATCCGCGGCTCGATCCCGCTGCGCTTGCTGGGCGGCGAAGGCTTGGGGCGGTTGCGCAGCAGCTCCTTGACCTGCATGCGACCAAGGATCACTCGCTCGAGGGTGAGCTGAAGGCGGTCGGCTTCGGTCGGATTCAGCTCGAGTGTCCGGACGGGGTCCTCGAAGAGGAAGGTGTCGAGGATGGTGCCCTGCTGGTTGGCGAATGCCTCGGCCTTGAGGATGTTCATGCCGAAGCTGGAAAGGGCGCCGGCGACGGAGGAAAACAGATACATGCGGTCTTTGGCGAGCACGGTGAGCAGGTAGCCGGCTTCGGTCTTGCGGACATCGAGTGCGACTTCAGCTTCTTTGCGGCGCTCTTCCAAATCGAGGTGGAGCTTGATCTCGTCCTCGGTGTGCGTGCGCAGGTAGCGGACCGGCAGTCCTTTGAGGAAGCTCTGGCGGCTGCTGGAAGGCGCCGGCGGAGCCTCGATGCGGTCCGTTTGCAGCTCGCGTGTGAGCTCATGCTGCGTCACCAGATAGACGCGCCAGAGCTGCTCGAGGCGCCAGGGAGAGAGCGCGGACGGGTTGACGGCGGAAATATCGGCGTAGGTGAGCAGGGTCAGGTACTTGAGCGCCTCGATGGTTCCAACGCGATCGGCGAGCGCGCGTGCGGTGACCGGATCGTTGAGGTCGCGGGACATGGCGGAGGAGAGGGCGAGGTGCTGATCGATGAGGAACACAATCATGCGGCGATGCCGCTCGGGCGTCCGGATACGATCCAGTGCGTTGACGGCCAGCCGGGTGGACTCTTCCGAATGGGCTCCGGTGCGCTCGCCCTTGCCGACGTCGTGGAACAGCAAGGCGAAGGTGAGAATGGCGCGGTCTTCCACCTCGGCCAGCAGAGTCGAGAAACGGCGATGGCCAGGCTCCTGGCGGCGTGCGAGTTCCTGCAAGCTTTCGATCGAGACCAGCGTGTGTTCGTCGACGGTGTAGCGGTGGTAGAAATCGCGGACAACGCAGGCTTCGATCGATTCCCATTCCGGGAACACGAGCCGCAGGACGCCGGTATCCTGCATGGCGCGAAGCGCCATGGCGGCGTGGGGCAGGGCGAGCAACTCGCGAAACGCGGGCCACAGCGGGCGGGAAGCGGAGAAGAACTGGCGGAGGACGGCTTCCATCTCGGCCAGGCGGCGCTCGGTTTCGATCGCCGGGCGGATGCCGTGGCGGGCGACAAACTGGAACAGGCGGAGGGCCAGCTCGGGATCATTGGCGATGGCTTGGGGCGCCTTGAAGTAGAGGCGGTCGCGGGCGACGGTGAAGTCGGAATTGGAGAGGCGGGAACGCCAGTCGAGAAAGCCGGCCAGCAGGTTGTTGCCCTTGGTTTCGCTGGCTTCCATGGCGCGAGCGGCGGCGCCGTGGATGGCGCGGGCGTTGCGATAGAACGCTCGCATCCATAGCTCAGGGGTTTGGAGCTCAGGGGTCTGGTGACCGGAGAAGCTCTGCTCAGGCAGCTCCTCCTGGGCGTCGAAGCTGAGAACGTTGTTGTCGCGGCCGAAGCGGTAATGAAGGAAGCAGCGCAGCAGGAAGAGCAAGTCGCGCCCCGGGTCGAGCAGCTCGCTCCAGACCACGTCACTGGCGCCGGGCGTCGCCAGCGTTCGGAACCAGCCGAGCAAGTGCAGATCGCGCAAGCCGCCGGGGCCTTCCTTGAGGTTCGGTTCAAGGTGATAAATGGTGTTGTGGTACTGGCCATGGCGCGAGCGCCCCAGTTTCGAGAGGTGGCGAGCCAGGTTGAGCCGCTGATTTTCGAAGAACTTCCGCAGGCGAGGCTCAAACCGGCCGTAGATCTCGCCATCGCCGGCGAGCAGGCGCTGGTCCAGCAGGCTGATGTTGAGCTCGATGTTGTGATCGTGCAGCTCGCAGCATTCCGCCGGCGTGCGAACGGAGTGGCTGACGCGGAGGCCGGAGTCCCATAAAGCCTGGAGAAAATCGGCAATGACCGACTTGTTGGCGACGGCCGCGCGCTCGTGGTCGACGAGGATGCAGACATCAATGTCCGAGTATGGGAACAGCTCGCGGCGTCCGAACCCTCCGACAGCGAGCAACGCGGCGCCGGCCGGAAAGGCGGGGGCCAGATGGTCCATCCAGGCGCCGATGACGCGGTCCTCGACGGCGCGGGAGCGCTGTTCCAGCACGGCGAGCGCGTCTCCGGATTCGAGAAACGCCTGCCTGGCCTGATCCACGCCCTCAGAGGGCGGCTTCGCCGCGGTCATCGTTTCGGATGCGGATGGCTTCTGCGACATCGTATACAAAGATTTTGCCATCTCCGATCTTTCCCGTTCTCGCGGACGTGGTGAGAGTTTTCACGACTTCATCGAGGCGGGCGGAGGCGACGACCATTTCGATCTTCACTTTCGGCAGCAGATCGACCGTGTATTCCTGCCCGCGGTAGACTTCTTTGTGGCCTTTCTGGCGGCCGTGGCCGCGCACTTCGGTCACGGTCATCCCGTCCACCCCGATGTTCTTGAGTGCTTCCTTGACTTCCTCGAGCTTGAATGGCTGAATGATGGCTTCGACTTTTTTCATGTTGGCGCCCTCCTAGTCAGGCCTCCAGATTGTAGCCTTCCTCGCCGTGCATGGCGAGATCCAGTCCTTGGACTTCATGGTCGGTGTCCACGCGCACGCCAAACACCATATCGCATATTTTCAGGATGATGAAGGTGCCCACGATGGCGAGAGACCAGGCGATCAGGCATCCCATCGCCTGGTTCAGAACCTGGCCGGGATTTCCATCGACCAGACCGAGCGCCAGCGGCTTGCCGGCGGAATCCTTAAGCGCATTGTTGATCTCGTTAGTGGCGAAAACGCCGGTGAGGAGCGCGCCGAGCGTGCCTCCGATTCCATGGACACCAAACGCGTCCAGCGAATCGTCATAACCGAACTTGTTCTTGACAATGGCAACAAAGAAAAAGCAGATCGCCCCGGCGAGAAAGCCGATCAGCAGCGCGGGCATCGGCTTGACGAAACCGGATGCCGGCGTGATGGCGACCAGGCCGGCGACGGCTCCCGAGATGCCGCCCAGCACGCTCGGCTTGCCGTTGTGCATCCACTCGGCCACCAGCCAGCCGATGACGGCGGCGGCGGTGGCGAAGTGAGTGGCGACAAAGGCGCTGGTGGCCAAAGAAGATGACGCCACGGCGCTGCCGGCGTTGAATCCGAACCAGCCGACCCAGAGCAGGCACGCGCCGATGACACTGAGCGTAAGATTATGCGGCTTCATGGGTTCGGTTCCAAAGCCGTGACGCTTGCCCATGTAAAGCGCACAGATGAGCGCCGATACGCCTGATGTGATGTGGACGACGGTGCCGCCGGCAAAGTCAAAGCAGGGGATCTTGCCTCCGAGGAAGGCGTTGAGCAGCCCGCCTTTGCCCCACACCATATGCGCCTGAGGGAAGTAGACGATCAAAGCCCACAGCGTCATGAACAGCAGCATGGCGCTGAACTTCATGCGCTCGGCAAACGCGCCGGAGATCAGCGCCGGCGTGATGATGGCGAACATCAACTGGTAGATCATGTACGTCTGGTGCGGGACAGTCGCGCCATAGTCGGCGTTGGGCGTCAAGCCGACGCCGTTCAGAAAGAGATAGCGGAGATCTCCGATAAAGGGGGAACCCTCGGCGAACGCGAGGCTGTAGCCAACGACAGCCCAGATCACGGTGATCAGAGCCATGAGGATGAAGCTGTGCATCATGGTGCCCAGCACGTTCTTCTTGCGGACGAGTCCTCCGTAGAAAAGGGCGAGCCCGGGGCCCGTCATCATCAGCACCAAAGCCGAGCTGGTGAGCATCCAGGCATTGTCGCCGGCGGATTGCGCGGATTGGACGGCGGCTTCGAGCGCGGCGATCTTGTCCGGCGGCGCCTGTTGCGCCAGCGCCGCAAGGCCCGACAGAGGAAGCAGTGTAAGCAGCTTAGTCATTCAAAAACCTCGGAACAGGGGGGAATCAGGGGTCCCTCACATAATCCCTCCGTCGATACGGCGCGAACAAGACAAAGCTTTCTATCGGGGTGATTGAAATTTTCTATTGGTTCGGCGGAACTGGTTGATTCTGCAACGTTTCATTTTGAACAGGAGCCGGATAGAAGTTTTTTGGATATAGGCCATAAGAAATATTGTGTTGTGGGGTAGTGGTCCGGATGTTAGATTCCCAAGTGAGGAGTCCGGACCTCCTCGTGAAACTTACCACCGGGCGTAAGCAATGGGTTTGGACTTAGCGCGGTCGTCCGGCAGGCTGGGCTGAACAAAGGAAGAAGCTGTATGAATCGTTACTATTGGTGTCTCTCCACACTGGCTGTCTGGCTATCAGCAGCGGCTGCGGGCATAGCTCAAACCTCCTCGTCGTCGTCCGACGCTACTCCGCCACCGGATCCCCCCAAAGGCTACTGGCACAGGGTCAAACTATACGGTCTGATCGACGGCAACTACAACCGGAATTTCAGCGATCCAGCGTCGAAGGTGAACTCTTACCGCAACTTCGACATCAGGACAAACACCGTTGACATCAACTACGGGGAACTGGCCATCGAGACGCCGGTTGAGCCGATCGGGTTCCGCGCGGATTTCGGCTTCGGACGCACGACGCAGATCGTTCACGGAGCCGAGCAGGCGGGCCAGGCTTTTCGTTACATCCAGCAGGCGTACGTGAGTGCAAAACCGTGGAAGAACAAAGGATTGCAGTTTGATTTCGGCAAGTTTGTCACCAGTGCCGGCGCCGAAGTCATCGAATCGCACAGCAATTGGAATTACTCCCGGTCGCTGCTTTTCTCATGGGCGATCCCCTATTACCACATGGGCCTGCGGACAACGATCCCAGTCAACAAGAACTATACGGCCGGTGTCCACCTGGTGAACGGCTGGAACAACGTGAAGGACACCAACGGAGCCAAGACCGTGGGTTTGACGGGTGCACTCACCGTGGGCAAGGTGAGCTGGTTTCACACTTACCACGTTGGCCGGGAGAAACCGGACATTGACGGCGTTTCTCAACCGGGGCTGCGCAACCTGTTTGACACCACGCTTCTGGTCGCGCCAACCGCGAGCACGGCCTTCTACATCAACTTTGACGTGGGCAGCGACAAGCGCGTCGGCCCAGGCAGCGACCGGTGGTATGGGATCGCCGGAGCAGCCCGGTTCGCTTTGAACAAGCGGCTGGCCTTTGCGCCTCGAGTGGAGTGGTTCAAGGACCGCGACGGATTCGCCACCGGCAGCCCGCAGTCGCTCAAAGAAGTCACTCTCACCGGCGAGTACAAGATTTGGGGCGCCAATGGCAGTGCGCTGCTCTCCCGAATTGAGTACCGGCGTGACTGGTCTGATCAGGCGGTGTTTGATCGGGCCAGAGGGCAGTCGAGCGTCAAGGACCAAAACACGGCGCTGGTCAGTCTCATCTTTTACTTTGCCAAGACCATCTGACCTGAATCCGGCGTGAAGACGCCCTTTTCAGAGCCGGATCGGCTGCAGTCTGTCAACTCTGGCGAGTATGTCGTCGGCCAGATTCTGGACCAGTGGGGATTCCATGAGGCGCAGGGTTGGGCGGTTCTGAGGGCGGGTGA
>JACQDF010000013.1 GCA_016201205.1 Acidobacteriota bacterium | reverse complement strand
GCCGCCGCGCCAATCTGCACCGGGAGCCGCCGCTCGACCAGACCAAACCGTGCGATGAGAAGCGCGTAGTTCCCTGCGGCAACGTTGCCGAAATGAAACCTCCCCTGCGAATCCGCCGTTGTGCTCGCAACCACGGCCTGTAGGGAGTCGAGCAACTGGAGCGTCGCCTCGCGAACGGGCGTGCCGGACACATCACGCACGGCCCCAGTGAGTGCGCCTTCAGCGAACAACACGCCGGCGTGGCTCAACAGAGCAACAAGTATGAGCCTCATCAATAGCGCCGTCTCCCTCGGGGCTCGAGACAAGTTTAGCGTAACGATCCCGGCGTCTTAACCCGGGGACACGGCAGCCTGTCCCCAGTTCTTGTTGCTCAGGTAGTTTGTGTGGAAGTTGCCGGCGAGGAAATCCGGGTCGGCGAGAATCTTCTGGTGCAAGGGGATGGTCGAGTGGATGCCTTCGATGACGAATGTATCGAGGGCGCGGCGCATGCGAGCAATGGCTTCGGCACGGTCGTGGCCGTAGGCGATGAGCTTGGCGATCATCGAGTCGTAGTAGGGCGGGATGACGCAATCGGTGTAAGCAGCGGTGTCCACGCGCACACCAATTCCTCCGGGCAGGTTCAGAGCGGTGAGACGGCCAGGTGAGGGAGCGAAGGTCTCCGGGTGTTCGGCGTTGATGCGGCACTCGATGGCGTGGCCGCGGATGGCGACAGGGCTGTCAAGGATTTGCTCCAGCGGCTCACCGGCGGCGATCAGGATCTGGCTCTTCACGAGGTCGACTCCGGTCACGAATTCAGTGACCGGGTGCTCGACCTGAATGCGAGCATTCACTTCGATGAAGTAGAGGTTGCCCTGCTGGTCCATGAGGAATTCGACGGTGCCGGCGTTGGTGTAGCCGACGTCGCGCATGGCGCCGGCCAGAGTTTCGCTGATGGTCTGGCGGAGCTGGGGAGAAACACTTGGGGAAGGGGCTTCTTCGAGGATTTTCTGGTGGCGGCGCTGGAGAGAGCACTCGCGCTCGCCGAGGATTTCGACGTTGCCGTGAAGGTCCGCGAGGACCTGGAACTCAATGTGGCGCGGGTCTTGGACGAGTTTCTCGAGATAGAGGTCGCCGCAGGAAAAGGCGGCTGCTGCTTCGGTCTGGGCCTGGGAGTAGAGATTCGGGAGATCGTCGCCGGAGTGCACCACGCGCAGGCCGCGGCCGCCGCCTCCGGCCGACGCCTTAAGCATGACGGGATAGCCCACTTTGCCGGCAACCGAGAGAGCTTCCCCGGCGGATTTCAAGATGCCCTCGGAGCCCGGCAGAACGGGAACGCCGGCAGTTTTCATGGCTTCACGGGCGCTCTGCTTGAGTCCCACGAGCTTGAGCACTTCCGGGCGAGGTCCGATGAAGGTGATGCCTGACATCTGGCATACTTCGGCGAAATCGGCATTTTCACTCAGGAACCCGTAGCCCGGATGGATCGCGTTCACATTGGTGATTTCCGCGGCGCTGATGACGGAGGGGATATCGAGGTAGCTACCAGCGCTCTTGGCGGGGCCGATGCAGACTGCTTCGTCGGCAAAACGGACATGGAGGCTGTTGCGGTCGGCTTCCGAATAGACGGCAACGGATCTGATGCCGAGCTCTTTGCAGGCGCAGATGATGCGCAGAGCGATTTCCCCGCGGTTGGCGATCAGAACCTTATCAAACATTGAAGGATCAGAGGGGCCGGTAGATGAAGAGAGCCTCGCCGTACTCGACGGGCTTTCCGTTGTCGACAAGCTTTTTCACGATCACTCCTGGAGCTTCGGCTTCGATCTCGTTCATCAACTTCATCGACTCGATGATGCACAGGACCTGACCGGGTTGTACGGTATCGCCGGCCTTCACAAAGGGAGGAGTGCCAGCGGACGGCGCTTCATAGAATGTTCCCACGATAGGCGACTTGATGACGGGCAGGTTGTCCTCGATCGGAGGAAGCGGGGTGGAAGGAAGAGACGGAGAGGGGAGCTGGGCGGCGGAATAAGGGACTGAAGAGTTGGGGGACGCCGGCGATGCCGGCATCAAGCTGATCTGTGTGTCCTGGCCGGAGGAGGCTCCTTTGATCCAGACACGGTTCTCGCCGCGCTGTACCTCGATTTCGGCGACGCCGGTTTCCACCAACAACTGAATGATTTCTTTGATTTCTTCAATGGTCATTGGGCAATGAACCTAGGGACTTGATCAGATGACGGTCAAGTCCTTGGAGGTCTGAGTGAGAATCTCACAGCCGCCGGCGGTGACCAGGACGGTGTCCTCGATGCGGATGCCGCCCTTGCCATGCAGGTAAATCCCCGGCTCGACGGTGACAACCATCCCGGCCTTAAGGACGGATTTGTCGCGCCTGCCAAGGCGGGGCGCTTCGTGGACCTCGAGGCCGAGGCCGTGGCCGGTGGAATGGGTGAAGGTTTTGTCCAGGTTGTAGTGTTGAAGCACTTTGCGGGCCTCGCGGTCCGGCAGCGTGGACCGGACGCCGTCGCGGATTACGCCGATGGCGGCGAGTTGGGCTTCGAGGACGGCCTCATAGGCGGTTTTCCAGCGGGCTGATGGGTTGCCAAGAAAGACGGTGCGCGTCATGTCGCTGGTATAGCCGTCCTGGGTGGCGCCCATGTCTATCAATAGTAGCTGATCAGGCGGAATGGGGGTTGAGGTGGGGCGGGCGTGAGGGAGCGCGGAGCGGGGACCGGAGGCGACGATGGTTTCAAAGGCGGTTTTTTCTGCGCCGAGGCGGCGCATCTGGTAGTCGATCTCGGCGGCGAATTCCGACTCGAGCATTCCGGGGCGAAGGCGTCGAAGAGCGAGAGAGAAGGCCCTGGAGCTGGTTTGGACGGAGCGGCGGATCAAGTCGATTTCAGCTTGGGATTTGACCATGCGGTGGGCCTTGACCAGGTCCTCAGTGGGCTTGAGGTCCACGCCAAGGCGCAGCTTCTGTTTCAGGAAGTCATAGGCATGAAACGAGATATCCTTGTGCTCGAAGCCGATGGAGCGGAAGCGTTTCCGAGCGAGGAAGGCGGAAATGACGGGTAGAAGCTCGCTGCGGACGGTGCGAACATCGCAGTCGGTTTGCTCGGCAGCCTGGATGGTGTAGCGGGGATCGGTAAAGAGGACGGAGCCTGAGCCGGAAAGCACAAGCAGGGCATTACTGCCGGTAAAGCCAGTCAGATAGCGAACGTTGACGAGGTTGGTGACGAGCAGAGCATCGAGCTTGTGATCCGGGAATTCGGCGGCCAAGCGGCGCCGGCGGGAAAGGATTTCGTAGCTTTGCAAGCAGGAGCACCTCCTAAGGAACACGCGCAAAACGGACCGCGCCCGCGGCAGGAACACTCCGGTGTTCCTCAACGGCTTGGCGCCGCGGGACGCGGCCTTTGCGCCTCTAAGGAACACGCTCGCACAACGCGCCGGGCCTGCCGGGAGCCGGCTTGTTCCTCACCGGTATGGAGGCCGGCCCGGCCTGTGCGAGCTAGCTAGTGTACCATCAGAGCCCGATCAAGAGCTTCCCGGTGGTAGCCCGGCCTTCCAGATCGCGATGGGCTTGCGGGGCCTCTTCGAGCGAATAGGTTTTGTGAATGTGCAGCTTCAGGGCGCCGGAGGAAACCCAGCGGAAGACATCGCCGGCGCGCCAGAGGAGTTCTTCGCGAGTCGAGGTGTAGTTGGCCAGCGTGGGGCGAGTGAGGAAGAGCGAGCCCCTGGTACTGAGGATGAGCGGGAGGATCGGCGGCACGGCTCCGGAAGCGTTGCCGAAAGTGACCATCATGCCGCGAGGGCGAAGACAACCGAGGCTCTTTTCGAAGGTGGCGGCGCCGACAGAATCGTAGACGACATCGACTCCTGTTGCGGCAGTGAGGCGGCGTGCTTCCGTCTCAAGATCCTGCTCGGTGTAGATGATCACTTCGTCGGCGCCGACGGCGCGGGCGCGATCGGCCTTTTGCCGGTTGCCAGCGGCGCCGATGACGCGGGCTCCGAGCATCTTCGCCATCTGGACGAGAAGAGCGCCGGTTCCTCCGGCGGCTGCATGGATCAAGGCAGTGTGACCTTTCTGGAGCGGGAATGTGGAGTGGGAGAGGTAGTGGGCGGTCATGCCCTGAAGCATGGCGGCGGCGGCGGCCGCGAGGTCGACTCCATCCGGGACTTTGACGGTGGTGGCGGCGGGAACGATCGAGTACTCGGCGTAGGATCCGCGGGTCATGGCATAAGCGACGCGGTCACCGGGTGCAAAGTCGGAGACCTGGGGCCCGACAGCCTCGACGGTTCCAGCAGCTTCCATGCCGGGGGTGAAAGGCGGATCGGCTTTGTAGAGGCCGGTGCGGAAGTAGATATCGATGAAGTTGACGCCGGAAGAGGCATTCCTGATGAGAACCTGGCCAGGACCGGGTTTGGAGACCGGAACGTCCTCCACGATTAGTTGCTCGGGACCACCACATTGACGGACAAGGATCGCTTTCATGCACGGACCTTCCTGCGGAGATGGATGATGGCTGCGTAGAGCAAGAGATAGCAAAGGGTGAAGGGAAACATCAAGAGGCGGGTGATGGTGGTGACGGCGTCAGCGCCGGTGAGGCCCAAGCGGAAAAAGACGAAGTGGAGCATCATCCGCCAGTTGCTGTAATCAAACCAATAGTAGTCGCCGTTTTCGTTGAGTATGAAAACCTTGGCTGGGATCCGGAGAGCGAGCCACCATTTCCACTTCGTCATGACAGGCTCGCCGGAGCAGATGATGCCGCAGACGGTGTAGTGATGGGCGCGGAGCTCCCGAAGAAGGCGCTCCCGCGAGGATGAGTCCGGGTAGTCCCAGACGCGGTAGATGCGGGCGGATTGTCTCAGACCGGCGGGCTCGCCCTGAAAGCAGGTGACGAGATCGACCTGGAGCTTGTCCTTGTAGATCTGGTAGAGGCCTGGGAGAAGATTGTCGAGGATGTAGCGGGAGCCGCTCTCGATCAGGAGCAGGCGGGTGAATTCGGGGATGCGTCGGGAGAGGAAGAGGCGCATTACGAGGAGTAATTATACCCCCCAACAGTAGTCCTCGACGACGCGCTCGATGGTGTCATCTTTTTCGAGAGCGCGCATGAGTTCAAGGCGAATCGCGTCCACCAGGGCGTGCCAGCTTGCGCTGATTACATTGTCGGAAACACCGACCGTGGCCCAGCTCCGCTTGTGGTCAGACCATTCGATGAGGACGCGGACTTTGGCGGCGGTGCCCTTTTTGGAGTCGAGAACACGGACTTTGTAGTCGGTGAGGCGGACGCTGGAGATGGCCGGGTAAAGCTGAGAGAGGCACTGGCGCAGGCAAAGGTCAAGTGCGTTGACGGGGCCGTGGCCGCTGGCGGTGGCTGAGTGGATGCCATCCTTGGCCTTGACAGTGACGGAGGCGAAGGTCTGGGAGTCTTTGCCGGAAGGGCTGCGGGTTGTGACCTCGTAGGACACGACATCGAAGAGGTTCAAACCGGGATGCAGGACTTCGCGAACGAGGAGCTCGAAGGTGCCTTCGGCCGCCTCGAGCTCGTAGCCGAGGAACTCCAGGTGCTTGATGCGCTCGAGCAGCTCGCGGTGGGCTTTTTCGTCGAGGCGGTCCATGAGGCCGTGCTGCTTGAGTTTGTAGAGGATGTTGCCGCGGCCGCTCAAGTCGCTGAGCAGGACGCGCTGGCGATTGCCGACGGCATCAGGGCGGATGTGTTCGTAGGTAGCGGAATCCTTGAGAACAGCGCTGACGTGGATGCCGCCTTTGTGAGCGAAAGCGCTGCGGCCGACGTAGGGCTGATCCCCGCGGACCGGGAGATTGGCGAGCTCGGCGATGAAGCGAGCGACAGTGGAGAGGTGCTGGAGCTTTTCAGGGCCGATGGTGGTATGGCCGAGCTTCAGCTCGAGGTTGGCGATGATGGAGCAGAGGTTGGCGTTGCCGCACCGCTCGCCATAACCGTTGAAGCAACCCTGGACGTGGGTGACGCCCTGTTCGACGGCGGCGATGGTGTTGGCGACAGCGCAATCGGAGTCATTGTGGGTGTGGATGCCGAGGATGCCGTCAAAGCGCTTGCGAACCTCGGCGACGATCTCGACGAGACGGGCGGGGATCATGCCGCCGTTGGTGTCGCAGAGGCAGAGCACATCGGCAGCGGCAAGTTTGGCGGCATCGAGAGTCTTGAGGGCATAGTCGGGATTGGCGTTGTAGCCGTCGAAGAAGTGCTCTGCGTCGTAGACCACTTCCTTGCCGTGCTCTTTCAAGTGTCTGACGGTTTCAGAAATCAGGGCGAGGTTTTCGTCGAGGGTGATGCCGAGAGCGCGGTGCACATGGAGATCCCAGCTCTTGCCGAAGATGGAGACAGCGGGGACGCCGGCTTCGAGGAGCTGGCGGACGTTAGGGTCCTGGGCGACGGTATTGCGGGCGAAGCGAGTGGAGCCGAAGGCGGTGAGCTTGGAGTGCCGCAAGCGAAGCTCGCGAGCGCGGGCGAAGAATTCCTTATCACGGGGATTGGAGCCGGGCCAGCCGCCTTCGATGTAGTCGATGCCGAGCTCATCGAGCTTCTGGGCAATGACGAGCTTGTCGTCGACGGAGAAGGAGACGGCTTCGCCTTGGGTGCCGTCGCGGAGGGTGGTATCGAAGGTGAAGATTTTCATGGCGATGTTTGTATAGGCAGGCCGGAGGCCTATGCCACGGGGACTCCGACCTCCTTTCTGCGTTTCAAGAAAGTCATCATTTCGCGCAACGGTGCGCCGGTCTTCTCGACGAGGAGATTCTTACCGGCCTCGCGCATGGCAAGGAAGTTTGCGCGGACGGTCTTGTTCTCCTGGATCCATTCTTTGGCGAACTGGCCGGACTGGATTTCGGCGAGTATTTTTTTCATCTCGGCGCGGGTCTGTTGGTTGATGATGCGCGGGCCGCGGGTGTAATCGCCGTACTCGGCGGTATCAGAGACGGAGTAGCGCATGTAGCCGAGGCCGCCTTCATAGATGAGGTCGACAATGAGCTTAAGCTCGTGGAGGCACTCGAAGTAAGCGATCTCCGGCGCATAGCTGGCTTCGACGAGCGTTTCAAACCCTGCGTTGATAAGGGCGCTGACGCCGCCACATAAGACGGTCTGCTCGCCAAAGAGGTCGCTTTCGGTTTCTTCCCTGAAAGTGGTTTCGATGACGCCGGCCTTGAGGCATCCGAGGGCCAGGGCATAGGCGAGAGCCCGCTGCAACGCCTGCCCGGAGGGATTCTGGTGGATCGCGACCAGAGCCGGAACACCGACGCCTTCGGTGAAAAGCTCGCGGACGCGGTGGCCTGGCGCCTTGGGGGCGACCATCGAGACATCGGCATCGGTGGGCGGGACGATCTGGCCGAAGTGAATATTGAAGCCGTGGGCAAACATGAGGGTCTTTCCGGCGGACATGTGGGGTGCGATCTCGTTGTTGTATAGATCGGCCTGAATGTGGTCGGAGACCAGGACCATGATGATCGAGGCGGCCTGGGCGGCTTCGGAAACGGTAAGGACACGGAGACCGGCGGCGGTCGCTTTTTCCTTGCTCTTGCTGCCGGCGTAGAGACCGACGACGACGTTCAGGCCGGAATCCCGCAGGTTGAGCGCATGAGCATGGCCCTGGCTTCCGTAGCCGATGATGGCAACTGTCTGGCCCCTGAGGACTTCGAGATTCCCGTCTTTTTCGTAGTAGCGATTAGGCATTCAAGACTCCATTGCGATCTTTGGATTTGGCGGACTCGGCGGCAGCCGGGACCGGCGGTGAGAGGCGAAGTTTCTTGGCTTCGAGCGATACGGCGACCATGCCGGAGCGGGTAACGTCGATATCGCCGTAGCTGCGCATCACGTCGATAAACTCATCCATTTTCTCCGTGTCGCCGGTGGCCTCAATGGCGAAACCTTCGACGGAGGAGTCGACGATGCGGGCGGCGAAGATCTCGGCTTCCTTGAGGATTGCGGTGCGGCTGTCCATGGAAGCACGCACACGGAGAAGAACCATCTCGCGCATGACGGCGGGCCCATCGGTAAGGTCGACAGCCTGGAGGACGTTGACGAGCTTATTCATCTGCTTGATGACCTGGCGGCGGAGGTGAGGCTCGACGTCCACGGCGATGGTCATGCGGGAGAGAGTCGGATCGAGCGTGCGAGCAACGGTGAGACTTTCGATGTTGTATCCTCGCCCCGTAAGGAGACCGGTGACGCGCATGAGGGCGCCAGGTTTGTTTTCGAGGAGCAAAGAAATCACTTGAATCATAGGCACCCCCGGGCTAGTTAGGAACGGCAACGGGCTGCGGCGGACCGAGGACCATTTCGTTGATAGCGCCGCCGGAGGGGACCATGGGATACACGTTGTCGCAAGGCGCAACTCTGACATTGAGCAGATATGGGCCAGGCTCGCGTACGGCGTCGTGGAGAGCGTCGCTCAGCTCGGAGGGCTTGTCAATGGTGCGGCCCTTGAACCCATAGGCGCGAGCGAGAAGATCGGCGTCAGGGAAAGAATCGAGCTCGACGGCGCACAGCCGGTTGTTGTAAAACAGCTCCTGCCACTGGCGGACCATGCCGAGGTAGCCGTTGTTCATGACGATGATCTTAATGGGGAGGCCATGGCTGGAAATGGTGGCGAGCTCAGGGACGGACATCTGGAAGCCGCCGTCCCCAAGGATGGCGAAGACGAGCTTGTCGGGCCGGGCGAACTGGGCTCCGATGGCGGAGGGCAAGCCGAATCCCATGGCGCCGAGGCCGCCCGAGTTGAGCCAAAGGCGGGGATGGTTGAAGCGAATGAACTGGGCAGCCCACATCTGATGCTGGCCGACGTCGGCAGAGACGATGGCTTCGCCGCCCGAGAGGCGGTCGATTTCGACCATGAGATGCTGGGGCTTGATTTCAGTGGCGGAGAAGGAGGGAGTGAGCGGGTGCTCGGCTTGCCACTCTTTGATCTGCTTCCACCACGCGCGGCGGTGCAGCGTGTTGAGGTCACCCGAGGAGGGCTTCAGATCGAGAAGGCTCTTGATGAGCTTGGGCAGAACTTTCTTGAGGTCGCCGACGATGGGGAGGTCGGGGGCACGATTCTTGCCGATTTCCGCGGGATCGATGTCGACATGAATGACTTTGGCGCGCGGGGCGAAAGCGGCCAGGCGACCGGTGACGCGGTCGTCGAAACGGACGCCGAGTGCAATGAGCAAGTCGGCATGAGTCATTCCCATGTTGGCGGCATAGCTGCCGTGCATGCCGGGCATGCTGATGAAGTTGGGGTGCGAGGACGGGAGGCTGCCAAGGCCCATGAGAGTGCAGACGGCGGGGGCGTCGACGGTTTCGACAAGCCGGGCGAGCTCCTCGTGAGCCGCCGAGGCGATGATCCCGCCACCGGCGTAAACGAAAGGACGCTGCGATTCCCAGATCATCTGGGCAGCGCGCCTGATCTGGCCGGAGTGTCCATCGGTGACGAGCTTGTAGCCAGGCAAGTGGATGGCATGAACCGGGGCGTAGTGACCTTGGGCCTGGAACACGTCCTTGTGGATGTCGATGAGGACCGGACCGGGGCGTCCAGTGGAGGCGATGTAGAAGGCTTCGTGGACGATCTGAGGGAGGTCGGCGATGGTTTTGACGAGGAAGTTATGCTTGGTGCAGGAACGGGTGATGCCGAATGTATCCGCTTCCTGGAAGGCATCGCTGCCGATGAGCTTGGAGGTGACCTGGCCGGTAATGGCGACGATGGGGATCGAGTCCATCATGGCGTCGACGAGGCCGGTGACCAGATTGGTGGCGCCGGGCCCTGAGGTTGCGCAGCAGACGCCGGCTTTGCCGGTAGAACGAGCGTAGCCTTCGGCGGCAAAAGCGGCGTTCTCCTCATGGCGGACGAGGACGTGACGGACCTGGTGGTCGTACATAGCGTCATAAAGGGGGAGGGTGACGCCGCCTGGATAACCGAACATCACGTCGACGCCTTCACGGGCCAGACACTCCAGCAACATTCTCGCGCCGCTCATCAGGTTGGACATAAAGAAGAATCCTTTCCAAAGTTTCGCTGAACGCATCGCATCCTGAATTCGGGATGCGGGGATCAAAAAAAAGGGCCACCGGCCGGTTTGGATCGCCCCGCCAGTGGCCTGGAACTGCTTAATTTCCAGGTAGCTCAGGCGGGGCCGGCTACGATGACCAGAATAATGATGCCCGTGAGAACAGGGAGCGCCTCGCTAACCGACAGTTGGCTTGAGCGATCCATAGTGAGCAAGGAATCCCCTAAGGAGAGCGTAGAACAGGGGAGTCTCAAATGCAAGGGGGCTGGCGCATTAAATGAGTTTATGCTGTTATTTGGGAGCCCGGGGAAGGGGGAGGAGAGCAGGTGCGAGGAGGGAAAAGCAGACCGAGAATATCCTTGCATATCAATCAATTACGATCTGGCTGATGGGGTAGGCGGCGGGAGGCGTGGGAGCGTTCACAGTGCGATTCAAAATCGCAACTAATTGAAAAAACAGGAGGATAGGTTGGCAGAGCGGGCAGGAGCGCAAAGAGAGATTGGTACCTTTTAGTCAGGAGGACGGCACCCGGTGGCTGGAGACGATGAAGGAGCGATGAGAAAGAGCAGGAAAAAGGCGAAGGAAAGCCAGCCGAAGGAAAAGATCCTGACAAAGTCCGAGATCATCCACCATCTGCTGAAGCGGATGGGAGGGCAGGTCACGAAGGAGGATTTCAAGGTGACGTTGAGCGACTTCGTCAAACTTGTCCAATTGCAGAAAGAGCTGGAAGGGGAGCAGCCGAAGGAGATTGAGGTTCGATGGGTAGACGGTACGGAGCCGGACGATGCAGGCAAATCATAAAGTACGAGCCGCTGCCGTCGCAGGCGAGATTCCACGAGTTGCAGGCGAGGTTCAAGGGTTTTTCGGGACCGGTGGGGAGCGGAAAGAGCCAGGCGCTGTGTCACGAAGCGATCAAGCTGAGTTACCTGAACGCGGGGCGAACGGGGCTGATTGGCGCACCGACGTATCCGATGCTGCGGGACGCGACGCAAGCATCATTCCTGGAGCTGCTCACCAGCAACGACATTCCTTTCGATCACAACAGGGCAGAGAATGTGATCGTCCTGAAAGACGTAAGGTCGCGAATTCTTTTCCGGGCGCTTGAAGAATTCGAGCGGTTACGCGGGACAAACCTGTCGTGGTTTGGAGTGGATGAGCTGACATACACGCCGGAAGAGGCGTGGCTGCGGCTGGAAGGCAGGCTGCGGGATCCGAAGGCAACCCGGCTGTGCGGCTTCGCCGTGTGGACGCCGAAAGGCTACGACTGGGTGTACCGGCGATTCATTGCGGGAGATCGTGCCGGGTATTCAGCGGTCCAAGCGAGGCCGAATGAGAACCAATACCTGCTGGCACAGGTGCCAGACTTCTATGACCGGTTGAAGACCAGTTACGACGAGCTTTTTTATCGCCAGGAGGCGCTGGGAGAGTACTTAAATGTGAGGGCGGGCCGTGTGTACCACACGTTTGACCGCAGCATTCACGTACGCGAAGCAGCAGTGGATCGAAACCTGCCTCTGTTATGGGCGCTGGACTTCAACGTAGACCCGATGTGCTCGGTGGTGGCTCAGATGAACGGGAAGGTGGTTGAAGTGATCGATGAGATCGTGCTGCCGCAGGCGTCGACGGCCAACGCGTGCGAAGAATTGCGCAACCGCTACCAGATTCCGCCAGTCGGGATTGCCGTCTACGGCGACGCATCAGGGGAGCATATGCAGACGTCGGGCACATCAGATTACGAAATCATCCGGCGGTTTTTCGCCCGGATAGGGACTCCCAATGTCCGGTACAAGGTGCCGAAGAGCAATCCACCGGTGCGCGAGCGGGTGGGGCTGATGAACGGAAAGTTTCGAAACGCGGCTGGCGACGCGGAGCTGTTTATTGATGCCCGCTGCAAAGAATTGATTCTCGATCTGGAGCAAGTGGTGTACAAACCCGGCACACAGGTCATCGACAAAGACGACGATCCGAAACGGACGCACTTGAGCGATGCGCTGGGCTATCTCATCTGGCAGGAGTGCAGTGAGAGGCCCACGATCGGCGGACGGAATCGCCGCATACTGTAACGATTTAATTCACACATTGAGGGCTTGGAAAAGGCGTAATGGATATCACACGCGAACACCCCGAGTTTGTTCGAAGGCAGCGGACTCTCAGCAAATACCGCGACTTGTACGCCGGCGGCGAGCAATTAAGAGTACGCGGCAGAGAGTATCTGGAGATGCGGCAAAAGGAGCCGCCGGATGTTTACCAAGAGCGGCTGGAGCGAGTTTTCTACGAGAACTACATCGGCTCGATCATCGACTGGTATGCGGCCACGCTGTTCAAACGCGAGCCGGTGATGACGTTCGAGGGCCCCAACGAGGATGGGAGGCGGTTTTTCAGTGAATTTGCCGATGACTGTGATCTCAGGGGCACCAGTCTGACCGGACTCCTGCGCCAGCAGTTCATTTCGACGCTGGTCCACGGAAGAAGCTACATACTGGTCGACTTTCCGCGGAGGACTTTCCGGCCGGCTTCCCGGGCGGAAGAGGACGCCTTCGGGATGTCACGGGCATACCTGGTGGACCACACGACCGAGGACCTAATCAACTGGAGCACGAATGAGCGAGGCAGTTTTGACTGGGTGGTGCTGCGGCACTCGATCGAGGAGAGCGGCGTGATTGAAGGCGGAGAGAGAGTCAAGCAGACGCGATGGCTCTACTATGACCGGGAGCGGTATCGAACGTATTCGAAGCGGGATGGGGATGCGGAAGACGAGAAGCCAAAGCTAATCGATGAAGGGGAGCACGGACTGGCGCAACAAAGCAGGGTTCCGCTGTTCGAGCTGAAGTTATCCGAGGGTCTGTGGCTGATGAACAAGGCGGCGCTGCTGCAACTGGAGCATTTCAACAAATCCAACGCGCTGTCGTGGGCGCTGACGATGGGGCTGTTCGCCATGCCGGTGGTTTACTCGGACAAGGACTGGAAGCAACTTGTGGGCGAGACCTACTACATACAGCTTGGGCAGCAGGACCGGTTTGGGTGGACAGAGCCGGAAGGGAAGGTCTTCCAGATCGCAGCCGAAAATCTGACGCGGCTGCAAGAAGAGATTTACCGGGTCTGCTATTTGCTGCATCAGGCGAGAGGAGTGCACAGCAGTGCATTCAGCCAATCGGGGCTCAGCAAGCAGCGAGACTTCGCGATCACGCAGGAGGTTCTGCGGGCGTACGGCGACATTGTCAAAGACTATCTAAAGCAGATATTGCGGGCGATCAGCGCAGCCCGGCGTGACGAACTGCTGATCGATGTCTCGGGGATGGACGATTTCGACATCGGTGAGTTTTCGAGCGATCTAGCGGACGCGGAGCGATTGCTTGGGCTGGGCATCGACTCGCCGACGCTGAAAGCGCAGATTTTCAAGAAACTGGCGGCGAAATACCTATGCGACGTACGCCAGGAAATCAAGGACGCGATCAGCGCGGAAATCAACGCGTCGATCTGCAAGTAAGGAGCGACCAAGAAGCTTATGGATGCAGAGAATGCGGCAGGCAACGAACCGGTTGACATCAAGGGCATGATACGCCATGTCATTCGGGAATATGCGGAAACGGAGCGTGAGAAAGCGGAGCCGGCATACAAAGCCGAGCTAGTCGAAGAACGGCGGCGGCGGGAGACGCTCGAGAGGCGAGTGAACGAGCTGATCGAGGAAAACCGGCGAAGCCGGGCGTCGGCGGAAGAGGCGGAGCGCTCGTCCACAATTCGGGGAGAGCTTCAACGGCAGGGCGTTACGAAGCTCGACCTGGCTTACAAGGCGCTGAAGGAGGACATCCGGCGCGCCGAAGACGGACGATTTGTTGTAAGCCGACCAGAAGGGGAGATCGGGCTGCGCGAATATGTAAGCCAGTTCGTGACGGAGAATCCGGAGTTTCTTCCTGCCCGGATGACCGGCGGCTCGGGAGCGGCATCGACTCAAAGAAGCACGACTCCGGCGCCGCCGGTGGCACATATTGACCTGGAGAAGATACGGCCAGGAATGGATCGCGCAGAACTGGAGCGGATCCGACAGGAAGTGATACGGGTGGCAACGCAGAGCCTGTAAGAGCAGCAGAGGCAAGCGGAAGCCGCGCCGAATTCAGATAAGACAGGAGAAGAAACAATCGATGGGAGTCATAACCTCCGCGAATGTAGCGAATGCGATTGTCAAGCTGGTGGCCGTTGACGCATTGCCAGCGCTGATGGGGAACCTGGTGATGGGGAACCTGGTCAATCGCGACTTTGAACCGACGCTGGCGCAGGCGGGCGACACAGTGAATGTGCCGATTCCGCCGACGCTGACAGCGAACAACCTGGCAGAGGGCGGAACCGTAGTGGCGCAGAGTCCGAACCTGGGCAATGCGCAGATCGTACTGAACACGCATGCGGAAGCGACATTTCAGATTCCGGACGTGACGAAGGTGCTGGCGGTTCCGGATCTTCTGCATTTGTACATGCAGCCGGCGGTAGTGGCGCTGGCAGAGAAGATCGAGAATGATCTGCTGGCGCTGTACTCGCAGTTCACGGCGAACACGCCGGTGGGAACGGGCGGGTCGGCGGTCACGGAAGCGGTCATCGATTCGGCCGAGACGGCGCTGTTCCAGGCGAAGGTGCCGGCGAGCCAGCCGAAGTATCTGGTGGTGGACGCGAGCACCTATTCGCAATTGAGGCAGATCACCCGGTTCAGCGAATTTCAGACAGCCGGCGAAGCAGGACTGCGGGCGCTGATCGACGGGAGCGTGGGGAAGATCAAAGACTTCTTCGTGTTCCGTTCACAGTTCGTGCAGAAAACGGGGAGCGCGCCGGTGACGACGAACAACATTGCGTTTTCGCGAGATGGCATCGGGCTCGTTGTACGGCGGCTTCCCCAGCCGTTGCAGGGGACCGGAGCGATCGCCGAGTATGCCGAGCTGGGCAACTTCGGCATGCGGGTGACCATGTCGTACCAGCCGAACACGCTGGCGCAGCAGTTCACCGTGGACGTTCTTTACGGGGGCGCCGTATTGCGGAACACGCACGGTGTACAGGTAAGGAGCTAGCGCATTGAGCAGGAAGGCTCCGGCAAGCAACCGGAGCCTTGCTTAACAAGCGAGTGGCGAGAGTTATGGATATCAAAGGCTATTACCAGAAGGTCAAAGAAGTCGCGCAGTCTCTTAGCGGCGATTATGTCGTGATCGTGAGCCGAGAAACCCCTGATGGCGGAAAAGCAGGCGTGAAGATGGAAGTGTCACGCAGCGTGGCTGCAAAGATGATCGTAGGGGACAAGGCACGAATTGCGGATAAAGTCGAATCGGCAGCGTTTCACAAAGAGATGGCCGAGAGAAAACGGCTGGCGGAGCAGGCGGCGGCATCAGCCAAATTGCAGCTCACGGTGCTGGCCGAGAGCGAACTGCGTGAGCTGAAGACAGCAGTGAAGGCGCGCAAAAGGGGCAGGTGATTCCTATGTCACTTTGGATCGACGGCGGCATACCATCGGTGACAGATCTTCAACAATGGGAGCAGGGCGTGTTCAACATGGCCACGACGGAAGGAATCAACCTGGACGAGAAGATCCGGCTTGGGCGAGCGGAAGTTCAGACGCTGCTGATGATTATCCTGAAGGAAAAGGAGAGCCAGGCGGTCGCGGAAAGCACAATCGGAAGCGTTGTCGTGACAGAGGCTCTTAAGCGGCTGGCCACCTATCATACACTAGCGCTTACTTATCGGGACGCGCACTTCAATCAGGTAAGTGAACGCTACAAGGGAAAATGGGAGGAGTACAGGCGGCTTGCATCCGAAGCAAAGGCCGAGCTTTCCAGGACCGGCATCGGGATCGTCCGGACGCCGCTGAATCGCCCGGCGCAGCCCCAAATTGCGGCTGTCGCAGGGTCGCTTCCGGCGGGCAGCTATTTCATCAGCATCTGCTGGACGGATGGCGTGGGCAGTGAGAGCGAAGCAAGCGAAATCCGAACGTTAGTAACAACGCAGGCGAGCGGGATCAGCATAACTCCGGCGGGAGCTCCGGCGGGGGCAACCGGATGGCACGTGTTTGCCGGGACGGTGGAAGATGTGCTCTGGCAGCAGAACACGGCGCCGTTGCCGATTCCGGGAAACTGGGTCTCACCCGGGTCGAGCCTTGTAATCGGGCGGGCGCCGGGAACTGGCCAGGAGCCCGATTCCTACGTCGTGCAGGACAACCGTTTTTGGAGGGGGTGAGACGTGGCAGGGGTGAGCAGTATGGCGGTCGAGGCGCTCAAGGGCGTGCTGCTGGGTGAGACGGGGCTTTCCGCGGCCATTGCGGGGGCCATCGCCAGCGGCGAAGCGATCGGGCCGGTCACGGATTCTCAGATCAGCGTACAAAACGTTTCCATGGAGATCGCGGAGCGAGGACCGCTTCGCTACCCGCAGTTCTGCGTCTATTGCGAGAAGCTGGTGAACAACTTGCGGGAGAAATTCAGGAACTTTTCCGGCAAGGCAAGGCTGGCGACTGAAGTGCGTGTATCTCAAGAGCGAGTAGACGGGTTGGAAGCTCTGCTGCATCGATACATCAGTGCGGTGTTGTCGGTGCTGGATACACACAGGGGAGATTGGGGCATGGGTCTGTTCTACGGGGGTGGATATGAAGTGGTGTTTTCTCCCGTGAAGGCCGGCGGAAAGAACTATGTACAGGTGGCGCGAGTATACATCGACATCGATGTAAGCGTTTAGGAAGACAGCAATGGCTTGTTACATTTCATCAGATGACAATCGATTCTATGTTGCCGCGGAGGCGACTTACAACACCGTCGGGAGCATCACAAGCGCAAATCGTTTCCCGGCATCGTCCTTGGAGGCGGCACAGGAGACTATCAGGCCACGGCGGCGGGACAAGACCGGAGGGCGGACGTTCACGGGGTATGGGTCGAATCTGCGGCGGGAGACAAGTTTCGCATTGAAGACGTATCTTGTCACCTGGCTGACACAAAGCCAGGCGCCGAGCTATGGCCCGCTGTTTGAGTCTGCCATGGGTGGCGCGGTGCGGATGTTCGCGGGCGGCACGGTGGATTCCACGCCGAGTCAGAACGGGCTTCGTCTCACTGCGGTACACGGGATGACAGTAGGGCAGGGCGTGTGCTTCGGCGGCGAACTGCGGTTCGTGACATCGGTATTGGATGCTCAAACGGTCGAGCTGAATATTCCGTTCACGCTGGCGCCAACGAATGGCTCCGTCCTTGGGCCGACGGCCAGCTATCCGCTGGCGAAGAGTCTGAAGAGCGTGAGCCTGTTCGACTATTGGAGTCCGGATTCCGCAGTGCATCGAATCGCCACAGGAGCAGTGGCGGATCAGATGCGAATCAAGCTCAACGGCGACTTTCATGAGTTCGAATTCGCAGGCCCGGCAGCGGACTTGGTGGACAGCGCCTCCTTCCTGGCAGGCCAAGGGCAGTTGGCGTCGTTTCCGGTGGAGCCGCCGCTGGCCGCCTTCTCGTATGCGCCGGTGGCGGGGCATCTGGGACAAGTGTGGCTTGGGGCGTTGCCGCAGCGAATGTACACGGTGACAGATGCGATCCTCCGGATGGTAAATCACGTCGAAATGCGTAACCGCGAATTCGGGAGCACGATTCCCCGCTGTTTTGCCGTTGGGCAGCGAGAGGTGCGGCTCAACTTCAGCCTGTACGAGCAAGATGATGCAACGACCAAGGCTCTGTATCAAGCAGGACGCCAACAGTCGCCGATTCAAGTGATGTTCCAGCTTGGCCAACAGGCGGGGCAACTGATGGGGATCTACATGAAGAGCCTCGTTCCGGAAGCGCCATTATTTGACGATGGAGAAAGCCGGGTGCAATGGCAATTCAACGGATGCAGCGCACAAGGCACAAGTGACGACGAGTTGTACGTTGCCTTTGGGTGAGGAGGCTTATGGAATACCGGAGCAGCTTTCAGGTTGCGTCACAGCGCGCTCCAGACGTGACGTACACAATCCGGCGGGTTTCGTTTGGAAGGCGGCTGGAGCTTCTGAAGAAGATACGCGGGCTGAGCGGCAAGCTGGAGTTCCTGCGGGCCGGCATGAACACGCCGGAGAAGATGGAAGCCGCCGAGATAGAGCGTGAAGTAGAGGCTATTTACATCCAATGGGGCCTCGAGGCAGTGGACGGGCTGGTGATCGACGGAGCGCCGGCGGTACCGTCCTCTCTACTTGAGTCCGGTCCCGAGGAGATGGTGCAAGAGGTTCTGGAGCACCTGAAGGAACAAATAGGGTTGACGGACGACGAACGAAAAAACTGAGAGTCGCCTTCCATTTTCATCTGTCAAGCCAGGCCGGCTGGAAGTGCGATTCATGCCGAAAAGCCGGCCTGGAGCAGCAAAGGCGGTGCGGATGGCTCCCGGCGCAGAGGCCTGGAGCGGAGCGCGCCGTGTGGGCAAGAAGAGGAGTGGCAACGACTGAGTGCCCGAGGTCTCTCATCACGGCCGCAAGCGAAGGGTGGGTTAACCTGTTTCAGACGTGGAAACTGCTGGGAGGCATCGGAAAGCTGGAGGACGCGGACGCTCGGGCAGTAGATGCGCTTGTAACGTTGGAAGAAGAACTGCGCAAGGAGCTATTACATGGGCAGCATAGAGATCGATAAGCTGCTCGGCGATGTTCTGTCCGCCCTTAGCGGACAGAACGACCGAGGAAGAGGAAATACAAGCGTGGCAAGTACCGGCGGGCTGTTTTCCACGAACCAGGAGCAATCTGTCTTAAGCATAAGGTCACTTGTTGATTCACTCACTGCGCCAACAAGGATGACAGCGGCTGTCTCGGCAGGGACTTCGTTGCTAAGCGGCGACATGCCTGGTATTTCGGGTTCAGCGATCATCGACCGGTTTTCCGGCGGGCTGCCGATGCTCGGACTGGCCAGATCGCTGATTCGGCTGTTCACCGGCGGATCCGCCGAACCAAGCACCCTAGCGCCGGTCCGGTTTGAGCTGCCGGAACCGCTGCGATTGGAGGCCGGCCTTGGGGCCGAGGTGGGGCCACGCGCGGTAGACTTTGATCAATTTGGCCGGCCGCGATTAGGAGCGTCGCCGGGAATGATCGGGGCTCCTGTCAGCATCCAGGTGCAGGCAGTCGACAGCCGTTCTTTTCTGGATCACAGTGATGAGATTGCGCGTGCCGTGCGGGAAGCCTTGCTCAATTCGCATGCGCTTTCGGATGTTTTGCTGGAGGGCTAGACGGTGCCGACTTTTCCGCTACTGAAGACCGGCGCCATCAGCCAGTATCCGGTGCTGACCTCGATTGTTCACCGGACGCAGGTAGTGCGGTTTCTGGACGGTTCGGAACAGCGCCTGCGTGAGGGCTCCACTGTCGTGCGACGGTGGACGATCCAGGCGCAGTTGCTGGATGAGGCGGAGGCTCGTGCGCTACGCCAGTTTTTTGAAGCGCAGCAAGGATCCTTTGGCCGCTTCAGTTTCACGGATCCGGCGAGCGGCGTCCTCTATCCGGATTGCAGCTTCGACAGGGACGCAGGCATTGTCAGCCAAAGAGATGAGTTTGACAGCGGAATTGAACTCGTTGTACGGAGCAACATCAGTCTGCCATGAACTTTTTCCCTCAACTAAGCAGCCTGACGATGTGCCAATTCCCCTATGAGCGATCATCCATTTACCGGACAGCGGCGAACCTGCTGTTGAACCTGGGCGCCATCACCTATTCGGATCCGGGCGGGCACAGTATCGAATGGCGTCTCAGGCTGCGGGATCTCGATGACAACGAGCGGGCTGCCCTGGAAGCACTCTTTAATGCGACACACGGCATGCTCGACACGTTTACATTTCTGGATCCGATGGACAACCTGCTTGTATACAGCGAGGATTTCACTGCGGGTTCCTGGGCGAAGGATCCCGGGATTGTCCTTATGCCGGGAGTACCGGATCCGTTGGGGACCGTAAGAGCCACTCGTGTCATGAATACAGCACAGGCGCCGGGGAGGCTTTACCAAACGGCAAACATCGCGGGCTGGTTTTACTACACATTCAGTCTGCATCTGCGGTCCTCCACCAATGCGGTTGCTACCTTGCTGCTTGGACCAGCTTCGACACCGGCTGGGAAACAGCATGCGGCGGGGCAGGCGTGGGAGCGGATTCTGCACTCAGGAAAAGTTGCGTCCCAGGAACAGGCGGCCGTGGCAGGAGTTGAACTAGCGCCGGGCGGGGAAGTGGATCTGTTCGGCTGCCAGATGGAAGCGCAGCTCACTGCATCGGAGTATAAGAAGACAGCGGCGGCCGGAGGAATTTACACGCGAGCGCGGTTTGCCCATGACGAGCTAACGTGGACGACAACGGGGGCCGGCCAGCACAGCACAAATCTTACTGTAGTCAGCCAGTAACACATGCCGAACATCGACATCATCAAAGAGCGGGAAGTAGTTGACACACCGTTATTGCTATTCGATTGTCAATTCAAGAGCGGGCAAATAGAGCGGTGGAGTACGCACACTGTTACGTATGCGGGCAACCTGTACCGCAGCCGAGTTCAGAATCACACTCTGTTCGAGCTGCGTTTCGGGCCCGAGGACCTCGGGGACAGCACAGCCAGGCTGGCGTTAACGCTGGCCAACGCGGACTCCTATTTCTCGCAGATCGAGAGGACAGCGGGGTGGAAGGGGGCAAGACTGACAGCCCGTTTTGTGTTCTTCGATCTGGAGGCGGGGACGGCCACCTCGGAGAGCCGCGTGGTGTACAGCGGCCTGGGCAGCGGGATCGATGAGCTGACGGAAACGACGATTCGAGTGAGCTTTCACAACCGGCTGAGCCTGCACCGTCTGCTGCTGCCGCAGCAGCGAATCCAGCGCCGGTGTCCGTGGATATTTCCGGCAACGGCAGCGCAGAGACAAGAGGGAGTGGACGGCGGGACGCAGGGCAAGTACTCGCCATTCTATCGCTGTGGATATTCGGCGGATGTTTCCGGAGGCACGGGAAATCTGAACGGGACATCCGCCTTTACCAGTTGCGACTACACGCGAGGGCAATGTGAGGCGCGAGGGATGTTCCAGACGGATTCGGCAGCCAGAGGGACGGCCCGGTTTGGCGGAATCGAGTTTCTGCCGCCCAGCAGCGACGTGCACGGATTCGGCGAAGGCGCCGCTCTCGCTCTGATTTCGAGCGAGAGCCACTATAACGATGTTGTCCCGCTGGTTTATGGGACGGGATGGCACCAGCCGCCGATTGTCCAGGCGCGCACCGACGGCCGGTTCACGCGGATGGAGGCGCTGGTGGGCTCCGGGCGGATGCAGAGCGTCCAAAAGATTCTGGTCAACCGGGTGGAGATTCCAGAACTACAGCCCAACCGGGACATGGCGGCGACGGGGTGGTACAGGGTCGTTCACTTTGGCGACCGCAATGGCGCATTCGATCCCGACTTCGCAAACGATGCCGGGACGCCGGTTGGGACACCGTTTGGAAGCATGGCTTACCTCTCCATTGTGGTTCCAAGCCAGATACACAATGGGGCGGCCACGCCGAGGCTGGACGCTCTAGTCGACGGGCTGCAACTTGGGCGCTTCGATGTCAACGGCACATTCCTGGGCGATTTTTTCACGAACAATCCTGCCTGGATTCTGCTGGACATTCTGCGGAGAACCGGATGGACTCTCGAGGAGCTGGACATTCCGAGTTTTGCGACGGTTGGACAGATCTGCGATGAACTGATCCCCGCCCAGGACATGCAAGGAAACGGCGTGCTGATCCCACGCTACCGGTGCAACCTTATCTTGCGCAAGAGAAGAAGCGTCGCGGAGCTGCTGAGGGGGATAAAAAACTCAGCCGGACTTTACTTTTATTACGGACCTGATGGCAAACTGCGGCTCGGGATCGAGAGTTCGCTTGCCGTACAGCAGCCCGTCAAGCCCTCCGGAAGCAACAGTGTCACAACCTTAAACGGGGGCTGGCCGGCATACGAGTTCGGCGACGGGACTAACGGACTTTCCGGGATCGCACGGCGAGAGAACGGGGCGCCGAGCCTCCGTCTCTGGGGCCGGGGAACAGCGGATACGCCGAACCGGATGAGCATCGAGTTCCAGGATGAATTCAACCTGTATCAGCAGGACAGCCTGTCGGTTGTAGATGCAGATGATTCGCTCCAGACGGGCTACGAAGTCAGCGTATCCCTGCCAAGTCTGGGAATTACTAACTTCCACCATGCATCGCGTGCAATCCAGCGGCAGCTTGCCAAGTCGATTCACGGAAATCTGTACGCGGAGTTTCTGACCAGCGTGAGAGGCGTCACGCTGAGTCCGGGCGATATCATCACAATTACCTATTTGAAGGAAGGGCTAAACAGACAACCATTTCGTGTTCTTCGGCTGGCTCCGGATCTCAATTACAGGACATTACGGATTCTTGCGCAGTTGCATGACGATAACTGGTACAACGAAGCATCGGGCAGTCTCGGGAATGCGGGGCTGCAGCCAAACTACAATCTCGGATTGCCGCGGCCGCTGCTGGGTAACGTAATGGACTCGGACGGCGCTGTTCAGTTTTCCATTGAAGAGCGGACCAAAGACGAGACGGACGGCAGCAGCAGCGTGATTCTCAGGATAGGCTTCTCGGCGCCGGCGAACCCGGTACACTCGAGCGCCGGGATTCCGCGTCTATCGTTAAGTCCGCAAGTATTCTCGGATAGCGGCACGCTAGGGGGAGGTCAAACGCTCTATTACGGCGTAACGGGAGCAGATGCACAGGGGAGGGAGAGCGGGCTTTCCTTTCTGGTGCGGGCGCAGATTGGCGGAACCGGGAACACAAACCGGGTCATGCTGACGAACTTGAGCTTCTCGGCCGGCACGGCGTCGTTGGCCGTCTATCGCGGGGACAACCCATGGTTGTTAAAGCGGATCGCGAGTAATGTGGTGTTGGCGTCCAGCTTCACGGACACAGGATTTCCAGATCAACTGATCCCGGCGCCGGATGAGAATTACCATCATGCGAATGTCTACTGGCGGCTGGAACTGCAGCCTCCCATAGCGGCGAGTGTATTTTCTTCATACACGATCGGCAACTCCTCGCTGAACATGCTGAGCAACGAATTCAGCGGACAGACGGTCCGCATCACGAAAGGAAAGGGATTGGGGCAGGAGCGAGGAGTGGTTTCGCATACGACGACCACGCTGACGGTGACGCCCGCCTGGACGATCGTGCCCGACAGCACGAGCGAGTTTTCGATTGCCGAGAGTGGATGGCACTTCGGGGCCGCGGCTGAGAGCGGACCGGTTGAAGTGGAGGTCCCAAACCGGAAAGATGCAACGGTGCACATCAGCGGCAGGGCCGCCAACGCGAAGGACCAGGAGAACGCAGCCAGTCTGTCACCCGTCACGAGATGGCGCATCGGCGGAAGCGCGGGGAATTCTCTCGACTTTGGCGTGCCTGTAGCGCCGGCGTTCGGACTGTCATTAACGGGGCAAGGCACGGCAGAACTGGTGGGAGTTTCGTTCTCCGACCTCACAAACACGCGCACGGTTGAGGCCGGCACGCTCACCCTCTATTCGTGGAACGAACTGCTCGCGCCCTGTGCCTATTCGCTTGCCACCAGCGCCGGGCCCTCAGATTCCACGGTTAGCGTGACACCGGCCGGTACGGCGCAAGCCGGCGATCTGATCCAGATCGAGTCGGAGATCCTGCAAGTCGATCAAGTGGCCAGCGGCGGCACCGAGTATCAGGTGACGCGGGGAATCGAGGGAAGCACGGCAGCGGCTCACGCGGCGGCGACGAAGGTGTTTCACCTGAGCAGGAAGATCGTGGTGGTCGCTTTTCCACGCGATTTCTTCGGCAGCCCGGCCAGCGGGAGCTATGCGCATTCGATCTTTCTGCCAGACAGCCGGATCGCCGCGGCGGATTTCTATGTCACCAATAGCCGTGGAAGCAGCCCGGTGAAGAAGCAAAGCTTCACGGCGACTTCCGACGCCGGATTGCGTACGTTGTCCGGCGGCCAGTTCTCGATCCAGGTGGAAGGATACCTGGCGATTCAAACATCGGCGGCTCCGCCGCTGATCGTGGAGGACGCACATTCGGTGCGGGACATTTTCGCGACGATGAAAGAAGCGCCGATCGGAGCGCCGGTCCAGATTGAAGTGAAGCAGAACGGGGCCGTGTACGCCAGCCTCACCATCGCCGCAGGCGCGACGGTGTCGAACGTCGTGGGAGGCTTTGACTTACCGCCGCTGATCGGGCAGGCATTGGTGACGCTGGACATCGTCAGCGTGGGGCAAGCGGCGGGGACCACGCCAGGCCGGGACCTGACAGTGACCATCAGGCTTTAGACCGCCATGCCGGAGACTCTCGAAAAACTGCGCCCTGACCGGGACCTGGAATGCTATTTCGAGCGACCGTCGGCGATTGCGGCCATAAGTGAAGCGACGGCGGCAGGCTTTGTAGTTTCCGGAACATGGCGCCAGCAGTTCGACTGGGCGGTGGTGGAGTGGAATCGAGACAACGTGATCGAGCATCCGGTCTTCCGCAACCTTCCGGATGGAGACTTAAGCGGGCTTCAGCTCAGCTACGAGGAGACGCGCACGAACTGCATTCTCCTCGACTCCTCGTTATATCCGACCGTGGACTGGCCGTACTTGCGCGTTTGGGCCCAAACGGGAGGCACGGAGAGCGTGTACAAGGTTCCGCTAAAGGCGAACGCCGTTCCCATCGAGGGGGCCTACCAGTGCGCGAAGGCGGAATTCACATTGCAGGGAACGCTGACGCCGGGTGATTACATAGGACTGGCGTGGATGGACGAGCAATACAATTACCAGGCGGGCGGGTCGGACACGCTGGAAAGCGCAGCCCAGGCGATCGTCGATGCGATTAACACGCTTTCGCCGACGATGGAGGCCGAACGCGTGGGCGCGCTGATTCGGCTGATCTACGCCGGCACAGGCCAAACGCAGTTGAACAGCACGACTGGCGCTGACGGGAACCGCCTGGGGGCGTACGGGTTTGTATCAGGCGCGCGCACGGAGAGCTGGTCGCCGCAATGGCAAACGTTTTCCGGAGGCACATCGCCGGCGAAGTGGCGGATCACGCTGAACTTTGCGGATCTCCGGGACATTGCCAATGTTCAGGTGCCGACGGCTTCCATTCGCAAAATGCGATGGACTTACGCAGCGGCGCAACAGGCAGGCAGTTATCAACGCTCAGAGTTTCAAGCTAGAGTAACCAACTGGCAAGTCACGGGAACAAATCGGGCCTACAAGGTGGCAGGACCAGGAACGAGAAGACTGGAAGATAACGCCCAGGAAATTGCATATAGCGGCAATTGGGGCGTCTCGCAAGGCAATTTTTCCGGCGGCACGATCAAGTACACGACTGCCCCGGGCGCCTTGTTGAGCTGCACATATCAATGCGGGCAGCCTCATTCGTTGTACCTGGGAACACGGCTCGCACTGAATGGCGCTTCCATTACGGCGACCATCGACGGCGGCGCGCCGCAGTCCCGGGATCTGATGCTTCCAGGCGAGGATGTCCTGGTGCGGATGCATTTGGGCGACCTCGCGGCCGGGCCGCACACGGTGAATGTTTCCCACAGCGGCACAAATGGCTCTTACTTCTACTTCGACTTTCTCGAGGCGGCAATTGCCGGCGTGAATCCGCCGACCATCAATACGGAACCGAGCGGGACGCTGGCAACGGACTGGGACACCGATCACTCGATCAGCGTGGCCGCGGAGCGAACGGCATGGAACATATACAACCTCGGTTTTCGGGGAAGAGTGAACCACTACGTGGGCGCACTGTGGTTCTATGAGCTGGTGCGGGAGGGGCACCAATACGCGAGCGCCACTGTCACCTTCACCGGGACTCCTGTTTTCAGCGAGACGACACAAATCACGATCAACCGCGCGGGCCAGCCGCCGTCGGCAGCCACAATCTACAGTCATCTGAACCTGATCGGCGAGACGGCGTCCGATGTGGCCAAGGCCTTCGAGCTGGTGATCAATAACGGCTCGACGGGGATTTGGGCACAGGCAAGCGGGAACGTCCTGACTGTATATTCCAGGTCGATGGGGACGGACGGCAACCAGTACACCATCTCGGCGTCGCCGGCGACCGGCAGTTTCGCCGCGCAGACGAGCGGATCCACATTCAGCGGCGGCGTGGACGGGGACTGGAGAACGGATCTGACGGCGAGTCCCAGGCTTAACCGCGCGGTGAGGGATTGGAGTAAGAGTTTTGTTACGGCGCTGAAAAACTACGGGCTCGACATCACAGCCGCGTTCAGCATGGAGTTGCAGCACGGCGATCCGTCGCCGGCGGCGGGCATCGCCCAGCGATACCCGAGCGGCAACGCGGTGCTGCTGAACACACCTGCCCTGCAAACGAATTTTTCGCCCCAAAGCCTGGCGTTCTGGAAGCAGGTGTATCTCGACATGGCAGCGGTGATGGCAAGCGCGGGGGTGACGCCGTACCTGCAATTCGGCGAGGTGCAGTGGTGGTACTTCCCGTACGACGGATCGGGCCTGCCATTTCATGACGCTTACACCAAGGACCAATTCCTGGCCGCTTACGGTTTTGCGATTCGGGCGGTTCCGAATGGCGACGCCAGCCCGTCGCAGTATCCCGAGGAAGTGAGCTTGCTGCCGACGCTGATCGGAGACTTCACCTCGCAGGTCATGAGCCATGTGCGGGCCCAATACCCAACCTGCCGGTTTGAAGTGCTCTATCCGACGGACGTGAATGAGGGGCAGTTTAACCGGCTGATCAATTATCCGAGCACGTGGACGGCGGCAAGCCTGGATTGTCTGAAGACGGAGAGCTTCACTTACACGTACAGCCGGGACCTGAATAAGTGTCTCGATTCGATTCGCTTTTCGGAGGCGAAAGGTTTTCCGCGCGCCAAACGCAGTCACTTGATTGGGTTGAGTGACGCGATTGCGCCGTGGCTGAGGGAGATGCGGCTGGCGAAGGCGGAGGCGCTGGAGTCGGTCGTGCTGTTTGCATTGGATCAGTTCTGCCTGATCGGGTACCCCGCGCCGCTGCGGCAAAGTTCGCGGCGGAGCTTGAAAATGGGCTGAACCTTGGGGCGTGCCAACCGCTCCCTAACGGTCGCGGCTCGGAAACGCTTTCTGAGCCGCGCGCGTGAGCAACATGACAGGCGCTTACTCTCAGGACAAGAGCTGCCGGACGCTGATTGCGACCAGCGCCAGTGTCAATCCGCTCATGACGACAACCGCCGTCCAGGCCACCAGGTTGTACAACGGGGTATTGCACCATTCCTTCATCAATCGCCGCTTGTTGACCAGGCTGATCATGTAGCCAAGCACCAGCGGCAAGAGAGCGCCGTTAATCACCTGGCTGATCAGGATCATCCGGACCAGCGGGACGCCTGGAATGAGGACGACTCCCGCCCCGACGACGATCAGAAAGGTGAACAGCGAGTAGAAAATAGGAGCTTCCCGGAACGTACGATTCACGCCGGATTCAAAGCCGAGGCCTTCACAGACGGTGTAGGAGGTGGACAGCGGAAGGATCGATGCGGCAAACAGGGAAGCGTTGAAGAGTCCCGCGCTGAACAGCACGTAGGCGTAGCTGCCGAACGGGCGAAGAGCATAAGCGGCGTCGGTGGCATCCTGGATATCGCGCGGAGCGACGGACCAGATGGCGCCGGCGCAGGAAACGATGATGAAGAACGCGATGACGGACATGACGATGCAGCCGACGATCACCTCGATACGCGATTCAGAGTACTCATTGGCGGTGACGCCCTTTTCCACGATGGCCGCCTGGAGAAAGAACTGCATCCACGGGGCAACCGAAGCGCCGACCATGCCGATGAGCATGGTCAGGTAAGCGGGCTCGAACAGGAGAACAGGGCGAACGCTGAAGATCGCGGCCTCTTTCCAGTCCGGTTTCACCAGAAAGCCGGAAATGATGTAGCAGACATACAGCGAACAGGCAAAAAGAAAGAGCCTCTCGACGCGCCGGTAATTGCTCCTGACGATAATGAACCAAACGAGGATGGCCGCCAGCGGCACGGAAATATAGCGGCTGATGTGGAACATCTCAAGCGAGCTGGCCACACCAGCGAAGTTGGCCATCACGTTGGTGAGATTCGCGACCACGAGCAGCGTCATCATGAAGAACGTGGTCCGCAAGCCGAATTCTTCGCGGATCAGGTCGGACAGGCCCTTGCCGGTGACGGCGCCCATGCGGGAGCACATCTCCTGAGTGACGATCAGCAGCACCGTGATGGGCAGCAGCGTCCAGAGCGGCAAATACCCCCATCTGGCTCCCGCTTGCGAGTAGGTAAAGATTCCGCCGGCGTCGTTATCGACCACCGCGGTGATGAAGCCCGGGCCGATGACGGCGAAGAAGACAATCAGGTGGTGCTTCAGCCTGCGCAGCATCTGGCTCCATTTACCTGCTTGCCCGCAACACGGAGATGATGTCGTCGGCGGTGATGACGCCAATCAGGCGGTGCTGAGCGTTCACCACGGGCAAGGAAAGCAGGTTGTATTTGTCGAACAGCCCGGTGACCCTGGCTTCTTTTTCTTTAGCTGTGACGAAAACTGCGTCCTCGGTCACCAGATCGGCCAGCTTCTGCCGATCGGACGCGACGAAGAGGCGGGCGACGGGGACAGCGCCGGCGAGGCGTTCGGAGGCGTCGATGAGGAAGATGGCGTTCAGCGAATCGACAAGGTCGGAAGAGCCGCGAAGACTGGCGATGGCCTCGGCCACGGTCGCCTCCTTCGGGAGGGCGACGTACTCGGTATTCATCATTCCGCCGGCGGTGTGCTCGCCGTATTCGAGCAGTTCCTGAACTTCCTCTTTTGGATCCGACTCCATCTCATCGAGAATTTCCTCGGAGGTCTCTTCCTCCAGCTCCTGGAGCACATCGGCGGCCTCATCGGGCGACATCTCTTCGAGAATGTCAGCGGCTTTTTCGGTTTCCAGAGACTCGAGAATGCTGGCCTGGATCTCGGGATCGATTTCCGAGAGCGCCTCGGCGGCGGATTCGCTGTCGATGGAGGTCAGCACGGCTTCGCGCCCCTGCGGCGGCAGCTCCTCGACGATGTCCGCAAGGTCGGCGGGATGCATCTTTTCCAGTTGTGCGGGCGACAGGTTCAGGCGCAGGCGCCGCATGGGGTCGGGCTCGATGATATTGCAGAATTCCCAGCGGATCGAGTTCGGCGCGATTGGGCCTTGCAGCCTGCGGATCCAGCCCCGGGGCATGACTCCCTGCATCAGACGCCGGAAGACACTGCGTAGACCGACGTCGACCTCGAGCACGTACAAAGCAACGTGATGGTTGATGCGCCGGATTTCATAGGTCACGTCGGTGACGCGGACGACCTTTCGCCCGTGCGCATCAATGATCTGCTGGTCCATCAGGTCGCGGACCATGCGCAGCATGGACTCGTCGGAATGGTACGGAGTCAACTGCTCGTCGCCCAGCTCGATGCCGTCCAGCGAGATGGACCGGATCTGGTCGAAGCGAACGGTGAGCCAGGTATTGCCGGCGCCGATCAGATAGCGATCGATGCGGGCCGGGTCAACCACCGGAACCAAGGCGGCGTCCTTGACGACACCAATGGTGCGCCCCTTAAGGTCGTAGACCTTGAGGCCGAGAAGCTCGGTAAGGAACAGCAGCGTATCCGCCATTGCGACGCGTCGTTGCCCATACTGCACAGAGCTCCAGACGCGCGGCTTATACCGCCGTCGTCGGAAGCGCAAGCGCCCGGTATCATTGATTCCATATTCAATATGGCGCAAGGCTTGCGCCGCTCGCAAGAGAAAAGCGCAGGGTCAGCCGAGTTTTTCCTTGAGCAACTGGTTCACAAGGCCGGGGCTGGCCTGGCCGCGAGTCGCCTTCATCACCTGGCCCACCAGGAAGCCGAGCACGGCGGTCTTGCCGCTCTTGTACTGCTCGACCTGCCTCGAGTTGGCGGCCAGCACCTCGCCGATGATCTGTTCCAGCGCGCCGGAGTCGCTGATTTGCCGCAACCCCTCGCGGTCCATGATGGCGCGGGCGGATTCTCCCGTCTCGAGCATCTTCGGAAAAATCTCCTTGGCGAGCTTGCCGGAAAGCTCGCCTTGGGCGATCAGCGACACCAGCTCGCCGAGACGTTCGGGCGGGATGGGCGAATCGGTGATTTCCTTTCCTTGGGCCTTCAAAGCGCCCAGCAAATCGCCCATCACCCAATTGGCGACGGATTTCGGGTCGCTGGAGGCGTTCGCCGCGGCCTCGAAATAATCCGCCAGCGGACGGGTGAGGGTGAGCACCTGGGCGTCATAGTCCCGGACGCCATACGTCTCCACAAAACGCTTCCGTTTGGCCGAGGGCAGCTCGGGCATGCGCGACCGGATCTCATCCAGCCAGCGCTCGCTCACGCGGATGGGCACCAGGTCGGGCTCGGGGAAGTAGCGGTAGTCGTGGGCATGCTCTTTGCTGCGCATGCCGATGGTCTCGCCCAGATCGGCGTTGTACAGGCGCGTCTCCTGCGCCACTTTGCCGCCGCTTTCAACCACAGCCACCTGCCGTGCGATCTCGTAATCGAGCGCCAATTTGAGGAAGCGGAATGAGTTCAGGTTCTTGACTTCGGCCTTCGTTCCAAACTTTTCGGCGCCTTTGGCGCGAACGGAGACATTCGCATCGCAGCGAAGGTGCCCTTTCTCCATATCGCAAGTGGACACTTCGACGAACTGCAGCACCTGCTTGAGCACGGTGAGATAGGCGTATGCTTCGTCGGAGCCGCGCATGTCCGGCTCGCTGACAATCTCAATCAGCGGGGTGCCGCAGCGGTTCAGATCGACGTAGGTGTAGCGGTCGGAATCCTGGAAGCCATCGTGCAGGCTCTTGCCGGCATCGTCTTCGATATGCACCCGGGTGACGCCGATCTTCCTGGCGCCGCCATCCAGAGAAATCTCGACAAAGCCGTCGTTGGCCAGAGGCTGGTCATATTGGGAGATCTGGTAGCCTTTGGGCAGATCCGGATAGAAGTAGTTTTTTCGGGACAGGCGGGAGAAGGGATTGATGCGGCAGTTGAGGGCGAGCGCAGCCTGGATGGCCATCTCGACGGCCTGGCGGCTCAAGACAGGCAGGGCGCCAGGCAGCCCGAGACACACCGGGCAGACGTTGGTATTGGGAGGCGCTCCGAAACTGGTGGGGCACCCGCAGAAGATTTTCGTGCGGGTCGCAAGCTGGACGTGCACCTCGAGCCCGATGACCGGCTCGTACCTCGCGATCACGTCAAGCGAAGGCAGCGCCAGGGTAGCCATCGCTTCATTGTAGCCCGGGCTCAGCGATACTGGTCCAGATGCGGCGACTAGAGGCCTATTTCGAGTTCGAAGCACTCGGCACGGACTGGCGGACGGAAGTCCTGGCCGGCTTCACCACGTTCCTGACGATGGCCTACATCATCTTCGTCAACCCATCCATTCTGAGAGAAGCCGGCATGAATGTTGGCGCGGTGACGACGGCGACCTGCCTCTCGGCTGCGTTTGGGTCGATGCTGATGGGGGCGTTGGCGCGCTATCCGATTGCGCTGGCGCCAGGCATGGGGCTGAACGCTTACTTCACGTATGCGGTGGTCCAGGGGATGGGTATCCCCTGGCAAGTGGCCTTGGGTGCGGTGTTTCTGTCCGGCGTCGCCTTCCTGCTGCTTACCATGTTCGGGCTGCGGCAGCTCATCCTGGCTGCTGTTCCCGCGGAACTCAATGCCGCTGTTGCCTCGGGCATCGGCTTGTTCATCGCTTTCATCGGCTTGAAGAACGCCGGGCTGGTGGCGGCCAACGCGGCGACGCTGGTCACCATCGGCAATCTCCGCGACCCAAACACTGCGCTGGCGGTGTTCGGTCTCCTGTTGATCGCCGCGCTGATGGCATGGGGCGTTCCAGCGGCGATGCTGATCGGCATTCTCAGCATGTCAGCACTCGCGCTGGCGCTCGGGATGGCGCACTGGTCCCCACGCGTCGAGAATTGGCAGGTCTGGCCGGAAACCGCATTCCGGCTGGATGTGGCCGGCGCGGCCCATATTGGCGTCGCCGAGATCATCTTCGTGTTTCTCTTTGTCGACCTGTTCGACAACCTCGGCACGCTGGTGGGCGTCGGAAAGAAAGCGGGCTTGTTCGACAGCGCGAACCGCATCCCGCGCATCGGGCGCATCCTGACCACGGATTCGCTGGCGACGATCTGGGGTTCGCTGGCCGGGACCTCGACAGTGGTGAGTTATATCGAGAGCGCCGCCGGCGTCGCGGCCGGCGGACGAAGCGGCGTTACCGCGATCGTGGTGGGGGCGCTGTTTCTGGCGGCGGCTTTCCTGGCGCCGTTGTTCGGAGCAATTCCCACCGTCGCCACCTCGCCGGCGCTCATCCTGGTCGGATCACTGATGGTGTCGCACGTCAAAGAAATCGACTGGCAGGATCCGCTGATTGCGATCCCCGCGTTCCTCACCATTCTCGCTATCCCGCTGACGTTCAGCATCGCCAACGGCCTGGCGTTTGGATTCACGGCTTACACCTTGCTGCGAGTGGCGCGCGGGCGGTTCGGGGAAGTGAACTGGCTACTCTACATTCTGACCGCGCTCTTTATTCTGCGCTTCGTCTACCTGGGCAGGGGATGAGCGAAGACGGCCGCGCTTGTTGAGCGCCCCGCGCAGGATGTACTCGATCTGGCCGTTGAGGCTGCGCAGCTCGTCGTCTGCCCAGCGGCGCACAGCACGACGAGCAGGTTGCTCACCTTCGACCGCTGCAATCTCGATGGGGTGGCCGGCATGGTCGTTGACCTTTAGGTGTTCCGTTTCGAAGTTGCGCACGCGCAGCAAAATCCTCTTCTTGGTGAACAAGGGGTTGGCCCAATGCAGGCCGGGCCTTTCTTACGGCGCCGGCGTATCGGCCTGGGTGCTTAACCGTTTGGGGGAGCGTGACCGCTCGCTGACGCTCGCGGCTCAGTACCATTGGCCTTGATCGCGTTTACGACGTTGGCTGGCCGGCCTTCCAGGAAGCTCGAGACGTTCTGGATCGACAGCGCCAATCCGGCTTGGAGAGCTTCCGGAGTGACCCCGGCACAATGCGGCGAGAGCACCACGTTGCTCAGGCGCGTGAGCGGGTGGCCGGGAGGAAGCGGCTCGATTTCGAAGACGTCGAGGCCGGCGGCGGCAATGCGCCGGGCCGTCAAAGCTTCGACCAGCGCCGCCTCGTCGAGGATGGGACCACGGGCGGTGTTGATGAGAATCGCGGTGGGCTTCATCCTGTCGAATTGCTCGCGTCCCAGAAAGCCTCTGGTCTGATCGGAGAGACGCAGATGCAGGCTGACGACGTCGGAGGCGTCGAGCAACTCATTCAGCGGGACGAGTTCGAAGCTGAGGGATGGATTGGGGTGCATGGTCCAGGCGATGACGCGCATTCCGAGACCTTGACCGAGACTCGCAAACCGGCGGCCGATGACGCCGAGGCCGATGATGCCGAGCGTCTTGCCGTGAAGCTCGATGGATTGGCCGCGGGGCCATTCCCCGGCCACGGTGCGGTTGTGCACCTCGACGGCGCGGCGGGCGCAGGCGAGCATGAGCATCAGCGCGTGCTCTGCAATCGAGATCGCCGAAACGGCCGGCGTGTTGGTGACGGTGACGCCGCTGGCTGTCGCTGCTTCCAGATCGACGTTATCGGTGCCTGTTCCCCAAAGGGAGAGGAGACGGAGGCGGGGGCACTGGTGGAAAACGCGGTGCGTAAACCTGGTCGAGGAACGGATATTGATGACGACTTCGGCGTCACGGATGCGTTCAATCAGGGTATCCTCCGAGCCTGGGAGCGAGTCGTAGTACGTGACCGGGGTTTGGGCGATCCATCGCTGGTAGGGCTGGCTGCTGCCCATGACGATGGGGAAATCATCGGGGATGACAATCGAGGGCATAAGAATGCAGTGTAGAAGGGCGTCACACGGCGACGCTGACCGTGTCCCGAATCACTTCCAGCGCCTGCTCGCACTGACGGCGTGCGACATCGTAGTGCGTCACCAGCCGCATCTGCAGGGGATTGATGCCGTTGATCAGAACACCGCGCGTCTTGAATTCGGCGCTGAGCTCCGCTGAAGCGCGGCCGGTTCTGGAAACGTCGAAGATGACGATGTTGGTCTCGACACTGGCCGGATCCACGGAGATTCCCGGAAGCTCCGCCAGCCGCTCGGCCAGCCACTTCGCGTTGGCGTGATCTTCGTGCAGCCGCGCGGGCATCTTCTCGAGCGCGATCAGGCCGGCCGCCGCGAGCACGCCCGCCTGGCGCATGCCGCCGCCAAGCCGTTTACGATAGAGTCTTCCGCGCGCCATAGCCTCCGTCGTGCCAACCAGCATCGAACCCACCGGGGCGCCCAGCCCTTTGGACAGGCAGAACATCACGGTGTCCGCCTTGGCGCACAATTCGCGCACCGGGCGGCCGAGCGCCGCCGCCGCGTTGAAGATGCTGGCGCCGTCCATGTGCACCTTCAGCCCGCGGGCATGGGCGCCGTCGCAAATCTCGTCCACTACCCGCGGCGGGTACACCGTTCCCCCTGCCATGTTGTGCGTGTTCTCGATCTCGATCAGCCCGGTCGGGGCCCAGTGCGGCCCCAGCGGCCGGATTTCGCGCTCGATCCCGGCCCATTGCAAAACGCCGCCGTCCGCTGGAATCGCGCGGCAGAGACAGCCAGCGAACCACGCGGTCATGGCCAGCTCGTAATTCAGGATGTGCGAGCGCGCCTCGCAGATCACTTCCTGGCCGTGCTCGGTGGCGGTCTTGATGCCGATGGTATTGCCCATGGTGCCCGTCGGCACAAACAGCGCGGCTTGCTTGGCGAAGATCTCCGCGGCACGCTCTTCGAGCCGGTTGACGGTGGGATCTTCGCCGTAAACGTCGTCGCCGACGTCAGCCTCGGCCATGGCGCGCCGCATTTCCGCGGTCGGCTTGGTCACGGTATCGCTGCGCAGATCAATCATGCGTGGATAAACTCCTGTAGCACTTCATTGGAATAGAGAATCCCCTGGCCGGTGAACCGCAGCATATCACCCTCCCGCTCGAGCAATCCCTGGTCGAGGAACCTGACGATGGGGGCCTCGAACCGTTCCCACTCAGCGGGCTCCAGATGAACACCGCCGGCGAGGCGCAGGCCGACGAAGAATTTTTCTTCTTGTGGAATTGCGAATGTGCGGTCGGCAACGACCGTCCGGCCGCGCTCGGATCGGGCCACGTATGCGGCGGCCGTCCCGGCGTTGCGCCAGCGCACGCCTGCGTCGTGCGAGTGGGCGTCCGCGCCGAAACCGATGTAGGGATCCAGACGCCAGTACTTGAGATTGTGCAACGATTCGCTGCCCGGCCGGGCGAAGTTCGAGATTTCGTAGCGGTAGATTCCCAGGTGTGCGAGGCGCTCGACGGCAAACTGGTACATGGCCACAATCTCGTCCTCCGAAGGAACACTCGAAGCGCCGTACTTCGAGCCGGAATCGAGCAGCTCGCGGCCCAGGCGGCTGTCCTGGTCCACTTCGAGCATGTAGACAGAGACGTGCGGAACGTCAAGCCGCTCGATCCAATCGAGCGATTCCGCAAAGCTTGCGATATTCTGATGAGGCAGACCGGCGATCAGATCGAGATTGATGTTCTCAATGGCATGCTCGCGCAGCATCCGCACGTCGGCGGCAACGGTGTGCGCAGTGTGCCGCCGTCCGGTCCGCGAAAGCTCATTTTGAACAAAGCTCTGCACGCCGAGGCTGACGCGGCTGATTCCGGCCTCGCGCCAGCCGGCCGTCTTGCGCGCGTCGATCTCCCCGGGCGCCGCCTCGATCGTAGCCTCTTTCCACGGCCGCCCCGGAACCATCTCGAGGAGCCCGGCGAGCTTTTCCACCTCCAGCCGGCTGGGCGATCCGCCGCCGATGTAGACCGTCTCCGGCGTCCATCGCCACTGGTGCGCGCGGATCTCATTGCCCAGCGCATCGAGGTATCGCTCCTCCAGATCGCTGGGGAACACGCCCGAGGCGAAGTTGCAATACGTGCACTTCTGCGCGCAGAAGGGAAACGAGAGGTACACACCGGCCATTACAGGCTCACTTCTTCACCGAGCTGCTCGCTGATCACCTGCTCCATCAACTGTCGCAGGCCGGCGCCGGTTTGCGGCCACACAAATTCGTGCCGGGCGGCATCCCATTCAAGCTTGAAGCTCCTGGTCAGCGCGGAAATCCAGATCTGGCGCACCGGCGAGTTGGGGCTGACGACGAACTTCGCCGGCGGCGCCTCGAACTCGACGGTAATCGCGCCGGCGTTCTGATCCGCCTCGAAGTCGTAGTCGTCGGATGCCTCGGCAAGAGCGCGGTACAGGCCGGCCATCGCCTCATCGCAGCGCGACTGAAACTCCTGCTCCTCTATCATGGCTTGCGAGAACTGGCTTCCGAGCCGGAACGTAGCCATCATAAGCCAAGCCGGGTGAGAAGAGAAAGGGGACTGTTCCGGACTGTTCCGCTGTCTAACGACTCTGGCGTTCAGCCGCGGCGCGGTGTTTGCGACGTCGGCTGCAACGCCTCGTTGTTAGGCGGGAACCCCTGCCAGCCAGAACCGCCGGGTTATCGTTTCTTAGCAGCCTTCTTGGCAGCTCCCTTTCGAGCTATGCCCTTCTTGGTTTTCTTAGCCGCAGGGTGAACGGCCCGCCTCAAGGAAGTCCTGGGGCCGTACCAGCGGGTTGGACCAGCAGGTCCCCCTAGAACCTAGCCTGCATTTTCGCGCGTGGCGCTCAACTAACAATCTAGCGAAAGCGGATCTGG
>JACQDF010000162.1 GCA_016201205.1 Acidobacteriota bacterium | reverse complement strand
CGGCGCCCGCGCGCATAGGCGTCGCGGTCCTTGTGAATTCGCCCGACGGCGATGATCTGGGCGGCGTCCGTCTCCGGCTGTCTCCTCTCAGCCACCAGCGCGATCTGCCAGGCGTAGTCGATGAAGCACATGCGCGCCAGACGCTCGTGCGCAATCCGCGTCGACAGCTTCAGCGCGGACAGGTATCGGAAGTACACCGTACGCTCGCTCAGGCTCTGGTGGAACGGAACCAGCAGCGGCTCGTCTTCCGGACGGATCGGGCGGATCGTGATCTCGTCCCCGCTCTTCATCGGCCACGCAGCCACATACTCGACCGGATACGGGCGGATCGACGGCTTGGGCAGCCGCTCGGGAGGCGTATCCGGCGGGTAGAGACCGATTCGCGCCTCTCCGCGGCAGATACGCATTTCCCGGATGCGCGGCTGCTCGACCACCAATCGCGCCAGACGCACCATCAGCCGCTCGAGCAGCACCCGCTGATCGTCCAGCTTGCGCCAGGCCACCAGCCGCTGGAGCATCAGCCCGGCGAGCGTCGTTGTCAGCGGCGGCAGCCCCAGTGTGCGCTCCCCGAAGTCCGTCTCCGCGTACACAACCGGCCCGAACTGCTCGTCGGCAAAACTGCCCAACGTGAGCGGCGGATCTTCTGGCGGAGTGATCTCATACGCCTCGAGCAAACGGCGCGCATCGTCCGCCGTCAAAGCGGCGCGTCCCGCAAGCAGCGCATCCGCCTGCGCGGGAGGCAGCTCCTCCCTCGCCGGCTCCATCAACGGCGTCTCATAAATGGCACGCAGATTCTCGCTGTAGGACCACATGTACAGGAACATGCGGGCGGCCGTGTCCGGATAAGGGAAGGTCGGGATATCGGCGGCGCGCAGAACGCCCACGCCTGCCGCCACGTCCACACCGCCCATCCAGCTTGCCAGCACCGGTTTGTTGACCAGACGGGCGAACGGTTTCAATTGCTCGGCGGTGCGGGTGGGATCCGTCATGGCCTGCGGCGCCAGGATCACCAGGAAGCCGTCGCTGGACGAGTCCCTTGCCAGCGTTTCCAGCGTCCTGGCGAAATGCTCCGGAGCGGCGTCGCCCAGAATGTCGACCGGGTTGTTGTGGCTCCATGCCGGCGGCAGGAATCCATCCAGCGTCTCGACAGCGGCCGGCTCGAGCGTCGCCAGCTCGCCTCCGCCTTCGATCAGCGCATCGGCGGCCAGCGCCGCCGGTCCGCCGGCGTTGGTGACGATGGTCAGCCGCCGCCCGCGCGGCCTCGGCTGCTTGCTCAGCACCTCGGCCATGTAAAAAAGGTCGGAGATCTGATTCACGCGAAGGACGCCGCAGCGCCGCAAGGCGGCGTCCAGCACCGCATCGTCGCCGGACACGGAGCCTGTGTGAGCCGCCGCCGCCCGCGCGCCTTCCGCCGTCCGCCCTGCCTTGATCACAATCACCGGCTTGGAGAACGCCACTTCGCGGGCCGCGGAAAGAAAAGCGCGTGCGTCTCCGACCGATTCCATGTAGATCAGAATGCTGCGCGTGCGCGGATCATTGCCCAGATACTCGATGAGATCGCCCCAGCCGATGTCCGCCATCGAGCCGACGGAAACAAAGGCGCTGAACCCCACCATCTCGCGATGGCTCCAGTCAAGCACCGCCGAGCACAGCGCGCCGCTCTGGCTGAGGAAAGCCACCGGCCCTGGCCGCGCCATGCCAGGAGCGAACGTGGCGTTGAGTCCGGTCACCGGGCAAAGCACGCCCAGGCTGTTCGGCCCGATGATCCGCAGCGAGCCCTTTCGCGCTTCCCCCAGAACCTGATGCTCGAGATCGGCGCCCGCCGCTCCCCTCTCGCGAAAACCCGCCGACAGGATGATCGCGCCGCTCACGCCCGCTTCGACGCACTCACGGATCACGCCGGGCACGGTGGGCGCCGGCGTCGCCACCATCGCCAGATCCACCGGCTCGGGCACATCACGCACGTTCGCGCACGCCGCCAGCCCGAGCACACTCTTGCGCTTCGGGTTCACCGGATACACGGTTCCGCCGAACGGCGAGCTGATCAGGTTCCACAGCGTCGTGCGCCCCACGCTGTGATCCGCCTCGGTGGCGCCGATCACGGCCACCGTGCGCGGCCGGAAAAAAACATCCAGAGGATGCGTCTCGCGCCCGAAGAGCGAATGGGCCGGCTCGACGGGCGACTTCACCGCCGGCTTGTTCATTTCTCCTTCGATGGTAGCGACTTCAGGGCTTCCGGTGACGCGTCAGACAACATCCGCGAAGGTCTTGCGCAGCCGCGCGAAAAGCCCGTAGCCGCCAAGAAAGACCAGCGCCGAAAGAACCCACAGCTTGCCGAGCGCGATCCAGACAGGCGCCTGTCCTTCCAGAAAAATCCGCCGGTAGCCCCGTACGAGCTGGAACATCGGATTCTTCGCCAGAATCGGAACAGCCGCCGCCGGCAGCGAAGCTTCCGGATAGCAGATCGGCGTCAGGAAGAACCAGAGCGTCAGCAGGAACGGCATCACCTGCGGCAGGTCGCGAAAGAAAACGCCCATCGCCGCCAGAGACCAGCAGACGCCGAGAGTGAACAGCAACTGGGGAATGAGCAGAACAGGTACGAGAAAGGCTGTTGCGGGCACACCACCGCGCACGAGGATCAGCGCTCCGGCGAAGAGCGCCATCGCCAGCAGCGCCGTCACCAGGCCCGCGATCACCTGATTCACCGGCAGAGTGCTCACCGGGAACACCAGCTTCTTCACAAAATTGCGGTGCTCCACAATCACGAACGCCGAGCGGGCAGCCGGTTCGCTGAAGGCCAGCCACGGGAGCATGCCGGCCAGGAAATACAGAGCGAATCCGGTGCGGATCGGGTCGTTGCCAAAACGGCTCTGCAACACCACGCCGAATACAAAGAAATAGGCCAGCATCAACAGCAGCGGATGCAGGATGGTCCACAGCACATCGCCGAACGAGCCACGGTAGCGGGCCAGGATCTCCCGCCGCGCCATCGAGCGGATCAAGCCGCGGTTTGTCCAAAGGTCCGTAAACGGCTCGATGAGCAGCCGCCGCAATGCCGGAAGCGCGCCGCGCCAGCGCAAAGCGCGCAGCGTCGTGGCGCGCGCCGCCAGCAGCCGCACCATCCCGCCGCTGGCTTCCGCATCCACCACCACCAGCGGTTCTCCCCGCGTGTAATACCAGCCTGTTCGCGAGTCCATCCCGGAGAGGTAGACGCGGTACTGCCCTTCCTCTTCCGGCAGATGCAGATCCATTTCCACGGCCCGCGACGCTCCCGGCGGCACGTCTTCGGGTAATCGCGTCCACTCGCCTTCGGAAATGAAAATCCCCGTCGCCGGGTCGTAGACCTGCCAGCCAAGCACGAAGCCGTCTTCGGCGCGCCAGTGGGAACGCCCTGTATTCTCGATGCGGCACCGCACGCGCAGTCCGGCTTCGTGCGCCTCCGCTTCGACGTCGTGGTATCGGACTCTCATTGATACAGCCAGCCAGGATACCTCTGCCGCGGGGGTCCTGTCTTGCGCCCCACGGCGTATATGCCATCTCCGCGCAGATCCGTTGGAAGCAGATAGCGCTCGAGCAGGTGCAGAATCCAACGCTCTTCCGGCCGGGGCAGATCCCGGAACGGACCCGTCTCCAGATGGCTCACCTCGAAGCCCGCATCCAGCAGCAGCAGAACGATCTCCTTCGGCGTGTATTCGCGATTGTGCCGTGCTTCGTCGCGCGTGCCGTCCGAGGGACGCAAGTAGGCGGGAAAGAATCCAGGATGATAGCCCTGAAGAATGGCGGAAATCGAGTGCAGGCTGCCGATGTTCGGCGTCGTCAGCACCAGATGCCCGCCCGGCTTGAGGATGCGGTTCACTTCCGACATCAGGAACATCGGGTCCTCGGCCAGGTGCTCGATCAGCTCGCAGCACAATACCGTCGTGAAATGCCCGTCCGGATAGGGAAAGCGGTCTTGTTCCGCGTTGAACAGATCGATTTCGCACTCGAACTCTTCCCCGTCGATCGCCGTGGCGCGCTTGTGATCGACTTTGCCGGCCGGGCCGAGATAGCAGCCGCGCACTTCGCCATAGCCGAGCTTGCTCTTCAGCGCGGGCGTGATCTGCATGTACGAGCCCATTTCAAGGGCACGATCCTTGGGGCCACCCGGCGGCGTCAACTCGAGCGTGCGGCGCAGTCGCGTGAGATGAATGTCGAGGTACTCTCGTGATGATTCCGCCGCCGCCCATGTCTTCAGATACGCTTCCGAGACGCCGACGGCGTGCGGCTGCGCTTCGGCGCGCGCCGCTTCCGGCGCCTCCGCGGGTTCAACCGGCGCCTCCTGTTGCCGTGCTTCCTGCTTCCACGGCCGGCCTGCTGCCACCGCTTCGAGAAACTCGACGTAGCGGCGCGCCACCAGGCCCCAGTTGCATTCCCGCGCCACCCAGTCGCGCGCCCTGTCGCCCAAAGCGCGCGCCACCTCGGGACGTGAGACGAGCAGATTCAGATACTCGAAGAGCAGGTCCTCTTCCGCCGCATCCACCGGCGCCTTCAGCACGATCCCGGGCAGCTCCGAAAATGCCCCGACATCGGAAACCACCACCGCCTTGCCGAGTCCCAGCGAGCGCAACAGTGTGCCCGAACTCTCGCCCACCGTCGGATACCGGAGGTTCAGCACAATATCGCAGGCGCCCAGATAGCCCTCGAATTCCTCCATGGGGACGAACCCGAGCACACGCACGTGCGCGTCGAGATTCAGATTCGTGATCATCGGCCCCAGCGGAACCGCCGGATGCTCTTCGCCCACCAGGATCATCTTCGCTTCCGGAACCAGCCGCCCCAGACGCCGGAACGCACGTAATGACTCGCGAATCCGCTTATACGGCTTCAGGAAGCCGAAAATGCCGATCAGCGGAGTGCGCTCGTCGAGTCCCAGCTTGTGGCGCCAGCCCATGCGGTCTGCCGTTTCCGGGATCCAGGCGCCATGAGGGATCCTGGCAATGGAGTTCTCGAAGCCTGCCTTGCGCAGCTCACCGGCCACGAAGTCGCTGTGCACGATGGCCGCCCGCGACCGCTCCAGCAGCCGGCGCAGCATGGGCAGCCCGTCATAATCAGGGCCTGCTTCGAGCGCCCGCACACTCTCGGCGTACTCACGAGCCGTGACGCCGCCGTTGTACTCGGCTTCGGCAACATAGGCGTCCCAGTCGTTGCGGCGGATGGTGAGATCCGAGATCAGGTGATGCAGGTTCGCTTCGTGCATCACGATCACGCCAGGATGGGCCAGCGCCGTTTCGTAGGCATGCGCGTGATGCTCATTGTTGCCAATCTGATACAGTGCGACGTCGTGGCGGGCGGCGTCGAAGTGCTGGGAAGCGTTTTCGTAGACCGTCACTTCGGCCACCTTCCCGAGTTCTTCCAGCAGGGCCGCCGAATAATCCGCAATTCCGCTCCGGACAGGAGGCAGAGGCGAGAAAAACGCCAGCCGCATCGTTACCGGACGATCTCCATGGAGAACGTCCCCATCGCCAGCGGAATTCGCACCATCAGCGGTGTCCGGGCCTGGTCCTTGCCGAAGAACGCCTCGACGCTGAAATTGGACGCCGGCCCTTTGATGCTCGCCACCAGGCGGTCCGCCTCTTCATAAGCGTCGCCAATCCGCACTCGCTGAGTCCCTGTGTACTCGATTCGGACCTGGTACGGGGAGCCATAGTAAACGCTCTGCGCCGGCGGCAGTCTGCCGAGCGAGAGCTCTTTTCGTAAATGAAATACGTAAGCCAGCGCATCCCGCGCGCACGCCGGAACGGTCAACGTGGACTTGCCGCCTCCAATCGTCTCCCGCGTCGCTGTCCCGCCGTCAAAAGTGATTTTCTCCCGCGTCTTCCGCTTGCCGTGCTGCAACTCCTTTTCAAACGCAATGGAACACTGGTTCTCGGTGGTGAGCGACAGGAAGTGGTCGGCCACGCCGAACCCGGGCACCGCCGCCTCGAGTTGGAATTCGAAATTCCAATTCCCCGAGCCGTCGTGGCTTGCCTTGATCCGGCCTTCGCCCAGATTCAGCCCGCTGGGCCAGTTGATCACGTACTGAAGATTCTCGCCGGCGGCGGGAACGCCGGCCGCCCACAAGGACCAGCCCAGCCACGACAACGCCAGCCATCGCCTCATGTTCTTGCCGCGCGAGCCGGTTGCTCGATGCTGGCGGAATCGCGTCCGGCTCCCGCCACCTCGTAGTAAATCTCGAGCGTCTGTCGAGCTGCCTGTTCCCAACTGAACCTCGCCGCCCGGCTCTGCCCCAGCCGGCGCATGCGCGCCCGCAATTCGCCGATCAGCGCCAGATCGCGCATCGCCCGCATCATTTCGCCAGTGGAATGCGGATCAAAGAAAATCGCCGCGCCGTCGGCGACTTCGGGCATGGCCGAAGTGTTCGAGCAGGCGACAGCGCATCCGCAAGCCATCGCTTCCAGAATCGGGATGCCGAATCCTTCGTAGTACGACGGGAAAACGAACACTTCGCAAGCGCTGTACAGCAGCCGCAGATCTTCTTCTTCCACGTACCCGGTGAAATGAATGCGCCCCGATACGAACGACTGCTGAGCGGCTTGCCGCACCGCCGGCGCATCCAGCTTGTTCTGGCCCACCAACACCAGGTGATGCTCGAGCCGCGGATGATGCCGGATTAGTTCCTCGAAGGCCCGGATCAACCCTAGCTGATTCTTCCTGGGCTGGAGATCTCCGACGTTCAGCAGGAACGGCCCGCGAATGCCAAACCGGCCCGCTACCCGCTCGCGCGCCTGATCGCGCTGGATGGGGCGGAAACTGGAAGATACTGCGTTGGGGACCACCATCGTCTTACCGCGCGCGCCGGGGTAGTGCCGCTCGATGGCGGCGCGCGAGAACTCGCTCGGCGTCAGCACTCTGGCGGATTGTGCAATCGTCCGTTTCACGGTGTGACGCAGTTGACAGGCACGAGAAGCAGTGAAGAATTCGGGGTGCTCGAGGAAGCTTACGTCGTGCACGCTCACCACCACTGGCACGGGACACGCCAGCGGGGCGGTGTATTGCACGTGCAGCAGGTGCGGCCGGTCGCGGCGCAAGTAGGATGTCAGTTGCCATCCCAGCCTGACAAACGGATTCCTGGAGACCAGCCGTGTCTCCACCGGCCGCGCCAGTCCCGCATGCGGCACCGAGATATAGGCGATGAAACACGCCGGATCCCCGAGCGCGGAAAAGCACTCCAGCAAATTCCGGATATAAACTTCGTTCCCCGTTAGATGCTGCCCGATCGCGTGAGCGTCTATGGCAAAGCGCATGTCATGTACTCTCAGTATAGAGGTTCACCCAAGCAGCGATTCCTCTCGTTCTAAACAGCCCCAGGCTGCTTCCCAGGTGTAGCGTCTTTCCAGCAGGATTCTCCCCGCGGACCCCAATCGCGAGCGGCGTTCGGGCGCTCCCAGAAGCTCCGATATGGACGCGGCAAAGTCTGCCGGCCTGTCCGCCAGCAGGATGTGCTCGCCAGGCAAGGCGTCTAATCCCTCCGCGCCCAGGGTGGTTGAAACAACGGGGAGGCTCGCCGCCCAGGCTTCTAGTATTTTAACGCGTGTTCCACTGCCTGCGAGTACCGGGACGATGGCGATTTCCGCAGAAGCAAGCTCGGCGACGGCGTTCTCCACTGGCCCGGTGAGCGCAATCCGCGGGTCCTGGCTCACGAGGCCACGAATCGCATGCGCATTTTTGCCTAAGATTCGCCACCGCAATTCGGGCCATTCCTGTCGAATCACCGGCCACACCTGGGTCGCGAACCAGTGAATCGCCTGCTGGTTAGGACGGTATTCGAGATTGCCGGAGAAAACGAGGGCGTGTTGTTTGGGCCCCGGCGGCGGGCAGGCCTCGAGCGGGATGCTGTTCGGATAAACGATCGCCCGGCCGGCGCTTTTCGGCAGCAACGCCTGATCCTGGGGAGAGGCCACCAGGAGGCCCGCGAATCTGGGGAGCAGTTGTTCCTCCAGCCGCCTCGAGGCAGATGCGAACCGCTGGTGCCCGGCGGAAACCGGCCAGCGCTCCGCCGCGCCGGCTCGTTCGTGCCACACCGATTCCACGTTGTGCAGATCCAGGAGCACTCGGCGGCAGAACGGAGCGATCACGTCCAGGTACGGTGCGCACCAGAAATGCTCGATCAGCCCCAACGCATAGCGCCGTCCTGGCAGCCACTGCCGCAGAATCTCGTCGCGCGCCCGGAAGCGGTCCAGCAAAGGAGGAACTCCGCGCACCATCCGCCACCCGTTGCGAGCCACGCGCGCGGGCAAGCTCCTGGAATGCGCCGGCAGCGGGATCTTGAGCAAGTTTCGCACGAGCCCTTGGGGCAGGCCTTCGGCCGGATCGCTGGCCCCATCCACCGCGAACAACACCAGATCCACAAGGCAGCGCCGCGCCAGGTATTCAAGCAAAGAAGCCGTGCGCAAGGCGCCGCCGCCGTTCAGCGGATACGGAGGTTCCGGGGAAAGAATGAGAGCAGAAGGCTTCATGTGGAATCTCAGCCGTAGAACCGCCGCATGGCGGCGGCGTACACTTGCCGCGTCCGCTCCGCGGTTCTCGCCCACGAGAATTGCGCCGCCCGCCGCAGTCCTTTCTCTTTCCACGCCCTGAGCAGTTGCGGTTGGCTGAGCAGAGCCATCATCGCCTCGGCCCACGCGTGTGGATCGCGCCCGTCCAGATGCAAGGCGGCTCCGCCGCTCACCTCTTCCAGCGCCGCCTGCCTCGAGGCCAGCACGGCGGCGCCGCATTGCATTGCTTCCAGCAGCGGCAGCCCGAATCCTTCGTAGAGCGAGGGCGCCAGCACGGCCGCCGCTTGTGTATACAACCGCGGCAAACCGGCCTCCGGAGCCTCGCCCATATAAGTAAGACCGGAGTGCCTGGCTGAGGCGGGCGCGTCAGCAAACGGGCCTGCAATCCGTAGATCGACATCGTGATGCGTTCGCACTTCCCTCCAGGCCTCGATCGCCAGTCCCAGGTTCTTGCGCGGCGCGAGTGCGCCCACCATGAGGAAATACGGGCGATCCGGGGGCGGCGCCTCGACTGGCCGGAAATGCTCCGCCGCCGCTTCCGGCACGGCCACCACTTCCTCGGGCGGCAGGCGAAAGTGCTCGATCGCTTCTTTGCGAACCGCTTCGGTTGGCGTAATCACCATTGTCGCAAGGCCCAGGCGAAGCAGCCATGGAGTGCGGCGGCTCACCCGTACCGACGCTCGGTCGCGCCACTGGTTCCACGGTGACAAATCATGCAGGGTGAGCACCGATGGCCGGTTCGGCCAGTACGGCGCCGAGAAGTCGGTTCCATGAAACACGTCCACTCGCTCGCTTGCCAGCAGCCGTGGCAGTCTCCAGGACCACCACCGGCGGGCGGCCCGGCGCACTGCACGGACCCCGGCCAGCCCCGGATCTTGATAGGATTGATCGGATACGAGCAGAAACTCGTCTTGCGGACAGGCTTGGGCCAGAGCCTTCGCCAGCTCGAAGGTGTAGCGGCGGATTCCCCCGGTCGTTTCCGTAAGCGGTGTGGCGTCCAATGCCACTTTCATATGACTAAGAAGCGCACGCGCGTCGTCCCACCGGCATCCGTCGTGCGCGTGTTCCTCAAAAGTGTAATGTAACGCAACCTGGGAGGAAAGAAACGAATGCCACGAACTACGGTGTCGATTCGTGCGTGCGTCGCCATCATCGCTGCCGGCGGACTATGGCTCGCCATGACGCAGCAGCCGCCGCAACAGCCCCTTACAGTCGAGAAGCTGGCCGATGACCTGCACATCATCGTCGGCAGCGGCGGCAACGTCGCCGTCCTCACCACCGACGACGGCGTCGTGCTGGTGGACGATAAGTTCAACCGCAACGTGCCGGAGATTCTCGAAAAGGTGAAGTCCATTACCGCTCAGCCCATCCGCTCGGTCGTCAACACGCACCATCATGGGGATCATACCGGCGGCAACGAAACGCTCATCAGGAGCGCCGGGATCGTGGCCCACGACAACGTGTACACGAACATGATGAACAACAAGCAGCCCGGCCCGCCGCATGTCACTTTCTCCGACAAAGCCAGCGTGCGGATCGGCGGCAAGGAGATACGCGCGCATTATTTCGGCCGCGGGCACACCAACGGCGATTCCGTCATCCTGTTCCCGAATCATCGGGTGGTCCACATGGGCGATCTGTTCGTCTCCGGCGTCCCGTTCATCGATTACGCCAACGGCGGCAGCGCCATGGCCTGGACGGACACGATCCAGAAGGCGCTTCAGCTCGATTTCGAGCGCGTCATTCCGGGTCACGGCCCGATTCTGACAAGGAAAGACCTCATCCAGTGGAATGAGTCCTTCAAGAAGATGCGCCAGCAGGTGAGCGACCTCAAGCGCCAGGGCAAGAGCAAGGACGAAGTCGGCGGTCTGCTCAAACTCGAAGAATTCGGCTGGAAGCCGAGCCCGTTGTGGGGCCGCAGTGTTCCCGGCCTCTACGACGAGGTTCGCTGACGGATGCCGGCGCTTTGGGGCAGCGACCTCGAGTTGTTCGCGCTCGCCCGCAAGGAACTGTTCGTTGCGGTTGTCGGCGACGTCATGGACAAGCTTGGTCTGCGGAGTCAGTTTCTCCCTCCGCAAATTCAGCCACTGACGCGGGACATGGCGGCCATCGGCCGCGCCATGCCAGTGCTGAGCGTCGATTTGATGGACGTGGATCTTTCAGACGCTCACAATCCTGTAGCGGCCAAACCCTTCGGCCTGATGATGGAAGCGCTCGACAGCCTGCGGCCTGGCGAGATCTACCTGTGCACGGGCTCCTCGCCCGCCTACGCATTGTGGGGCGAGCTGATGTCAGCGCGCGCCGTGCGCTGTGGCGCCGCCGGCGCCGTGCTCAACGGCTACACGCGCGATCTGCGCGGCATTGTCGAGCTGAAGTTCCCCGTCTTCTGCTTCGGCTCTTACGCGCAGGATCAAAGCGCCCGCGGCAAAGTGGTGGATTACCGCATCGGCGTCCAGGTTGGCCAGGCGATCATCGCCCCGGGCGACATTCTCTTCGGCGATTGCGACGGCGTCTGCGTCGTTCCCCGCAAGGCCGAAGAAGAGGTCTTCCTGGCCGCCATCGAGAAGGCGCGCGGCGAGAAGACGGTGCGCAAGGAAATCGAAGCCGGGATGCCGGCGATGGAGGCGTTTGAGAAATACGGCATCCTGTAGGCTGCCTATGGCCCCGGCGTTCGTTCAGGATTCGCCCGATGCCGGATGGATGCAGCCAGCAATCCGGTCACGTTGGCCACCGCAAAGCTTACGCCTGCCAGCCCGCGGGCTGACGGCATGCCAGGCATGGGGCGCGGGTGAGGCGACGCGGCGTAAAGCTTCTCTTTGATCCGCCGCATCTGATCTCTCGGACAATCGGCAGCGTCGATCACAGCGACCGCGCCATCCAGATCACCCGGCAAGTATCCGGCGGCCGCCACCAGCACGATTTCGCTGGCAACCGCTTTGCGCGCCGCTTCCGCCAGCATCGCAGCGTGCCCTGAGTTGCGTGCGCCGAGGCTGAGATTCACCAGATCCATCTCCTGCTCCACGCACCACTCGATCGCTTCAGCGAGCAGGCGTGCGCCGGTCACCAGTTCGTGGTCAAACACCTTGACGGCGTAGAGCAGCGCATGGGGGGCTTTTTCGCGAATGGTCGCCGCCACAACCGTGCCGTGGCCCAGCACATCGTCCCAGTCTCCTCCGACAAGACTGACGCCGCCGGCGACTGCGCCGGCGTATGGATTGGGCGCATGGATGCCGCTATCGACCACCGCGATGCGGAGGCTCATGCGACAACCACGCGGCTCTGCTCGAGACGCAGCACGCGGTGCGCGCGGCGGGCGAGCTCCTCGCGATGCGTGATCACCAGCACCGTGCGCCTCGTCTGCTCGTAGCTTTCCATCACCTGGCGCTCGGTTGCCGGATCAAGCGCGGAGGTCGGCTCATCGAGCACGAGGACGGCGGGGTTGGTAAGGAAAGCGCGGGCCAGCGCAATGCGCTGCTTCTCGCCGGCCGAGAGGGCCGTGCCGCGCTCGCCGGCGATGGTTTCGAGGCCTTCGGGAAGAGAGGCAAGGAAGCCGTCCAGGCCGGCGGCGCGAGCCGCTTGCCCGATTTCCGCTGGCGTGGCGCCGGGCAGCGCGTAGCGGATGTTTTCGGCGATCGAGGTGTGAAACAGAAACGGCTCCTGGTCCACCAGAGCGATGTGGCGGCGTATGTCGGCCAGCCGCAGCGCGCGCAGATCATGTCCATCGAGGCGAATGCAGCCGGAGTCCGGATCGAGCAGCCGAACCAGCAGATCGGCGATGGTCGATTTGCCGCTGCCGCTGGGGCCGACGATGGCGACGATCTCGCCCTGGTGCACGCGGAAGCAGACGTCTTCGAGCACCGGGGCTCCACGGTCGAAGCCGAAGCAGACACTGTCGAACTCGATTTCGCCACCGACTGAGGCCAGCAGCGGCGCGCCGGGCGCCTCCCGCACTTCGATCGGCTCATTGTGCAATTCCCCGACGCGGCGCAGGGAAACACGCGCAGTGGCGAAATTCGCCCACAGCCCCATCAGCGCCTGCACCGGTGACAGCAAGCGCATGTGATACGCCAGAAACGCAACCAGCGTGCCCATGGTGATCGCGCCTTGGATCACGAGCCAGCCGCCGTAGAGAAACACGCAGGCTGTCCCCACGGAGAGCAGCAGGCCGGGGAGGCCGCCCGCCAGGTACGACACCCGCTGAAGCGACATGAGCGCCGCGACGAAGCGGTCATTCTTCTCCTGGAAGCGGGCCGCTTCGCGCTCGACGGCGTTCGAGGCGGCGATCAGACGGACGCCGGTGAGCGTCTCGATGAGGAAGCTGCCGATATCGGCGCTGGCCTGGCGGACGCCGCCGGCGCGCTCCTCCAGTTGGCGGCGGTACCGCGTGAGTGCAAGCACACTTGGCGGCACAATGGCCAGGCTGCACAGCATCAGCCGCCAGTCGAGCAGCGCCATCAATGCGACCGAGCCCGCCAGGAACAGCGCATTGCCTGCCCAGGCCAGCGCCGTCTCCGCCGCCACCCGCTGGATCTCGCCGATATCGTTGTTGAGGCGGCTCAATACCTCCCCCAGTTTTGTTCGCGCCCAGAAGCGCGGCGAAAGCTGCTGCAAGTGGCGGAACACCGCCAGCCGCATCTGGAAGAGAATCTCCGCCGAGACGCGCGTGTAGTGGAGCCCGCTCCACACGTTGAGCCCGTAGCTGGCCACGGTGAGCGCGGAAAACAGAGCCACGGTGCGCACCAGCGCGGCAAAGTTGCGGCCGAGGAGCGCCTCGTCCACCAGCGTTTTCGAGATATAGGGCAGGACGAGCGAAAGGGCGGTGCCGGCCAGGCTCAGCGCGATCACCAGCGCCAGCCGGCTCGCGTGCGGCTGGACGAAAGCCAGCAGCGCCGGCAGCTCAGCGCGCGGCCGCGGTTCGGGGCATGACATAGAGGTCAGTCGTCATGTCCGCATCCAGAGCGAGGGTGCGCAAGTATTGGTAGTTGGACGCGTCGTACAGATCGATGGTGTTGCCGGCCTGGTAGATGTAGAGCACTTTCCCGTTCGAGCTGGGTTTCACTGACATGCGAGGCCGGCCCGGAAACTCCTGCCGGCTGGCGACGCGGCGTTTCACCAGGTCGAAGGTCCAGAACTCGTACCGCCCCACCTCCTGATGGAGGCCGTAGGCTTTCTTGCGGTCAGGGGCGAGGGAAAAGCTGACGAAGGTCTGGGGGCCGAGCGCGTAGAAATCGACTTTCTTCTCGGTGAGGTTCACGCGGGCGACGCCCATGATGCGGCGGTTGTTGACGGCGTCCTGCACGAAGAAGAGGCCCGTGAAGTAACCGGGCTCCTCGTTGATGTTGTCGGATGGGCCGAAATTAATGCGGCCGAAACCGTCTTCGAGCGGCCGGGAGAGCTCCCACTTGTCGACTTCCTTCCACTCGCTGGTGTCGTAAATCAGGATGTCCTCGCCGAAGAAGTAGAGATACTTGCCGTCCGGCGAAAAAACCATGTTGGCGCCTTCCCGCTCTTCGCCCTTCGGCCAGGGGATGTTGCGGGTGATTTTGCGCTCTTTCAGATCGTAGAGCTGGAGCACATTGGGGCCGATGTCCCAGCGGTCGATCTGCCTGGTGGAGGTCTTCGTCATCAGCACCAGAAAGCGGTGCCGGGGATCGGCCGCGAAGCTGCGAATGCGCACTGTCTTGTTGGCCTCGCTCAGACGGAAGCTGTCGATAACCTGGCGGGAAGCGATGTCGGCGATTTCCATGTCCTCCATCGCCGCGGTCATCAGGTAGAAGCGCGTGCGGTCCTGCGAAAGAAACAAGTTGCGTGGAGCGCCGGTGCGGGTGCGGATGGCGCCGGTGACTTTTTCGCTGGCCTCGTCGATCAGCATGATCTGGTTGGGAAAGCCGCCGAGATACAAAGTGGCGTCGCCGCCGGTGAGACGCTCGGCGGGCTGGAGCCAGAAGGCAGCGGCGCCAACAGCGAAGATCAGGAGGGCGATGCGCTTCATATCACTTGGGGCCATCAGTTATGGAAAGATGAGGTCGATCTTGCGCCAGTCCTTCTGCGCGGCGGCGCATTTGCTGGTCCAGTCCGGCGAATGGTTTAACTGGTCGGGCACCTGCGCCGGCCAGAAACAGCCGAGGTGGCAATCGAAGAGGTCGCGCTCGACGGGCTGGCAGAGGCCGGCCGCGCCGCCGCTGGAATCGGCTTCCCATCCCGGTGAGAAGAGAAGCGAGCAGCCCAGCGGAATATGGGGCCTGGGCGGCGCTCCCTGGGGAGGGCCGCCGCGTTGTAACGCGACCACGTCGCGCTGTTCGTCCAGATGGCGCTCGATGCGCGCCGCTTTGCGATTAACTCGCCGCAGATGTTTCATACTCCGGCTCCTGATCCAGTTGCTCGAGAAACTTCGGATTGCGAACCCAGAGCGCGCCGTAGATGCGGAGGCAGGTGTCCGTCCAGCCGCGGATCCATTCGCAATAATGCAGGTTGGGGTGCGCCGTGTCGCCGTAGCGCACGTGCGCCTCGTGATAGCAGCCGCCCGAGCACAGCGGCCGCGCCCAGCAGCGGCTGCAATCGGTTTTTTCGGCGATGTGATGCTGTTCGAGCCAGCGGACCTGCACCTGCCGGTCGATGCCATTGCCGACCGAGCCGATCTTGTGGCTGTCCGATCCGGCAAAGCGATGGCAGAGGGCCACGTCGCCGTCCGTCGAGACGCCCATCAGACCAAGGCCGGCGCCGCAGGGATACGCTTTGCTGACGCCCTTGTGGATCTCTTCCAGCGTGTCGCGCACGTTGGAGAAGCCGTGATGGCGGCCCGCGGCCGAGCATTCCAGGAACTCGTCTGCCAGCTCGCGGAACTGCGCCAGCATGCGGTCGAAGCCGCTCTCGCCGATCGCATACAGGCGGTTGGGCGAAGTTGTCACCGGCGCGAAGCCCACCTCCCAGAAGCCGATTTCCTCGCGCAGATGGCGGAAGATGCGGCCGGCGTCGAGCGTTTGCGAGGTCAAGGTGACGCGGGCGCCGATCGGCCGGCTGCGGTGGCGCTGGAGCAGGCTGCGGATCTTCGGTGCAATCACGTCGTAGCTGCCGACGCCGTTGTGATAAACGCGGAACTGGTCCTGCATCTCCCTGGGGCCGTCGATGGAGATGGTGACGCCGACTTCGTTTTCGGCGAGATACTCGATGATCTCCTCGCTGAGCAGGGTGGCGTTGGTGGTGAGGCTGAAGTCGATGCGCTTGCCTGCCTGCTCAGCGCGTTGCCGCGCGTAAGCAATTGTGGTCTTGACAACACGGAAGTTGAGGAGCGTCTCGCCGCCGAAAAAGGTGAGATGAACAAGCTTCTGCGGGCCGCATTGACCGAGGAGGAAATCGACGGCCGCGTCGGCCGTTGCCTGGCTCATGAACTTGGGCTGTGCACCGAAGGCCGTGTCGACGATCTTGTCCTCGCCGTACTCATAGCAGTAGGCGCAGCTCAGGTTGCACTGGTTGCTGACGTTGAGTACGAGAGTCGAAAGCGGAAAACCGGAGGGCGGCAATTCGCGGGGAACGGATTCCGGCTGCGCATTCGCATATCGAAGGGCTCGCGCGCCGATCAATTCGGCGATCGTTTCGCGAAGTGCATCGGCCGGATATGGAAGCTGTTCGAGGATGGCGGCGACAGGCAGCGGCCCGGCGCCAAGCAAGTCCAGCACGGCGCGGGAAGGCTCGTCCAGTTGGAAGACGGCGGCGCTGGGGACCAGATACAGGAAGTCCGATTCGGCGGCGGAGAAGCGGTGAAACTCTCCCAGCGCGAGAAGGCTCATTGCGACACCTCAGGCTGCTCGAAGCGTATGTAGAGGGGCACCGTGACCAGCAGGTGCGCGCGGGCGCGAAGGGGCTTCGAGTTGCTGCCGGCAGTTGTATAGGTGGCGACGATCCAGAGATCGCCGACGTTATTGCGGTTGCCGCTGCGGCTGGGATTGGGGCCGTCGCCGGCGGGCGTAAACAGGCCTTCGGCATCAAGCGAGCCGGCGAATTCCTTGTCATCGTCGCCGAACGTGGCGGTGTATTCCTCGACGCTCCAGGCGACGTCCAACATGCCCAATTCGAGGTCGTCCTTGGTGTCCGGCTTGCCGTCGGGACCGTTCGAGTAGCCCACCGCCTCGAACTGCTGATACATCTTCGGGAAGCGGTTGCCGCCGTTGCGAGCCATGCCGGAGGGCGGGCGCACCTTGATGGCATCCACTTTGTCGAAAACAACAGCGGCGTTTGCCTTCAGCGCCCCGGCGATCACCAGATCGCGCGGTCCGATTTTCGCGTCAGCGGCCACGTCGGCAAGAACGGTGATTCTGTTCTCCGACGCCTGGGTGATGCGTTTCAGGGTGACGCCGGGGCCGAAGTCGACGTCCGAGGGCTGCGGTTTCAAGGGCAGATTCGCGCCATAGATGCTCACCTCGCGGTCTCTGGCGCCCGTTTGCAAGGCATTGCGATCGAGCCCAAGAATCATGGCGTCCTTGCCCGCGCGTTCCAATCTTACGTCGATGCCTGTTTCGTCGTAGGCGCCGCTGAACCAGCGCCCGCTCATCTCGCGCTGGTTGCGCTCCAGGAACATGACCTCGCGCATGGCGGTCTGCCCGGCGCCCGCTTCCATCGAGCGGCCGCGCCATTGAAATCCGGTGTAAAGGATCGCCTTGCCGGTGCGGCGCACGTTCTGGCCGGTGCGCGCGTACAGGTAGCGGATGCTGGTGACAAACTCGTCGCCGTCCCTGGCGGAAGGATTGCGGTGAATTTCCACTTCGCCGTATACGGGACCTTTGCCGGTCTGGTGGCCGGAGAGCATCCAGCGGCCCTCGAGTTTCGGCGGGCGCACATTCGCCGACCACGACGACCACTCCGCGGTGCGCAAAGGAAAGGCTGAGGACAGGTGGGCGATTGCCTTGTCCATGGGGTGCCGGTTGTCGGGCGGGCGGCCGTCTGGGCCGGGCTCGGTTTGCGGCGGTCCGGTGCGGCGGAATGCCTGGAAATCGATCAGCGGGTAATAGCCGCGATGCATCGCCAGCAGCAATTCCCATTCTGTCCTGGTGCGACGCTGCAAGAGCACTCGCCCGAAGGAGTGGCATTTGATGCAGGTCTGCTCGGTATCGTTGTCGGCGGGGTACTTGTAATCGATCATACGCCGCTCGACTTCGAACATGCCTGGCTTGGCCTCTTCCGGCGCGAGGCCGTGGTGATTGGCGAGATAACGCACGGTCTGCCTCGCCTCTTCCGGATCGAGCTTGACGCCGACAAGCGACACCATGCGCTTGATGGTCTGCTGCCAGCCTTCCGGCGTCGTGCGGCGGAAGGAGATGCGCGACAGCCGGCCCTTCTCATCAGCAGGGTGACAGGGGCCGCAGCTCTTTTTCACCAGATCGCTGGTGACGGGGAAGCCATCTTCGGCCTCTTTCTTGTCGCTGTCCTTTTCGGGGTTGGCGGGCGGCGGCGATTGCTGGGCGAGCAGCGGGAGCAGAGCCAAGGCGAGACTGGCAAGCAGGCGCATTCGAAAGATACCCTAACATCTTGCCACATTCTTGGATATGACCATCGAGATCAGGCCCGGAGCCTGCCCCGGTGATTCTTTAGAAAATCCTCGTCGATTTTCTTACGGCCCCGGTAGCCTTCTTCCAGGCCGTGCCAGTAGTGAATGCCCGCCTCACCGAGCTTCCAGCAGAGATAGACTTCCTGGCCCTGGTAGAAAGTCCGGAAGTCAATCAGCCCCATGTCGAGATCCTTCACCTCGCAGCCAAAGGAATGGATGTGATCGAGGGCCTGTTTCAGCCGCGAGGCGCACGCGTCGCGTTTCTGACGCTCCTGCCGGAGCCGCGCGGAATCCACCATCGCTCCTCCGGTGTAAGCGATGCGGCGGGCCTCGTTCTGAAGAAGCTGTTCGGCGTCTTGGTAAATACGCTTCGATTCCACCGCGCCGCGGATCGACTTCTCGACTTCCGGTAACAGGGCCTCGGCCTCGGCGAGGTTGAAGTACTGTGGCATCCTCCCGGCTTTACACCCCGGACACCTGCACGGCCAGCGTCCGGCTCCGGGGTCCGTCGAACTCGGCCAGGATGATGCTCTGCCAGGTGCCCAGCAGCACACTGGCGTTACGCACTTGCAGACACAGCGTTTGCCCCATCAGCATGCCGCGGATGTGCGCGTCCGCGTTCTGCCGGTCGCAGTCGGAATACTGCGGGTCGTTGTGACGGTAATAGGTGCTGCCGTCCACTACCTGTTCTAAGAACGCTTTCACGTCGTGCAGCAGCGCATCCTGCCATTCATTGATGAAGATGGCGGTGGTGGTGTGCAGCGTCTGCAAATGCACCAGCCCTTCCCGGATCCCGCTTTTGCGGACAACGTCATTGATCCGCTCGGTGATGTTGGTGAGTTGCATCCGCTCATTGGAGATCCAGTCGAGAATGCGGTTGTAGACCCTGAATGTGTTGGGCTGGCTGGCGGGAGCTTTCTCCGCCGCCTCGGATGGTTCCTGAGAGACTCTTGCCGGACTCATGTCCTCCCCTTTACGTACTTACACAGATCCGCGCGAGCAAGATCCAGCACGGGGCCGATCTCCAGCAATTATAACAGGCAGGCTGAGTTGGCAAGCTGCGGCGGGGGGCACGATCGCGGGAAGATAGAGGAAAAAGCTCATGAGCGTCCATTTCATTTTTTTTCTTCTGTCGCTGTCCTCTCTACTCCATGCCCAGCAGCGAGGATCCATTACAGGCACAGTCGTTCTGGACTCGACCAGTGATCCGCTTCACCACGTGACCATTCTGGTGATCCCGCTGGGCCGGACCGTGCAAACCAACAACGAAGGCGTTTTCCGCATCGACAACGTGCCGCCGGGCAAATACGAGCTGCTCGCACACATGCACGCTCTCTCCGATGAGCGGCGCAGCGTAGAGGTGACCGCGGGCGGAACCGCTCAAATCGAGTTCCGGCTGAAGGTGGCCGTTGTCCGCGAGCAGGTGACGGTTACCGCCTCAGGGAAGGAAGAAACCACGCTGGAGTCTTTTCTTTCGGCCACGTCGCTGGACACGACCGATCTGACATCGCAGACAGCGACCTCGCTGGGCGAAGTTCTCGAACACCAGGCCGGCGTCGCCAAGCGCAGCTCCGGACCAGGATCCTCGCGGCCGGTCATCCGCGGATTCGATGGCGATCGGGTGCTGATCCTGCAGGACGGTGTGCGCACCGGCACTCTGTCCTCGACAAGCGGCGACCACGGCGAACCGGTGGACGCCAACGCGATCGAGCGCGTCGAGGTGGTGCGTGGCCCGGCCACGCTGCTTTACGAAGGCAACGCGCTTGGGGGCGTGGTAAACGTGATCACCGGCCACCACCAGATCCATAAGGAGCCGCACGACGGGCTGCGCGGCTTTCTCACCGGCCTGATGGGCAGCAACAATTTCCGCCGGGGCTCGAGCGGCGGCTTCGAATACGGACTGAAGCGCTGGATTCTGTTCGGCAATGGCGGCACGGTGTACCTGGATGACTATCATTCTTCGCTCGGCCCTGTGCCGAATTCTCGAAGCGATGTCACCGACGGCAGCTTCGGCGCGGGCCGCTATGGAGAGAAGCTGTTCTTCAATCTGTCTTATGCTCACCAGGACGGCGCCTACGGCATCCCCTTCGATCCTGGACAAAAGGAACACGAAATCGTGACCCTGCCGTTTCGCCGGCACAACCTGCGTTTCAACGGCGGCGCGCGCAACCTGGACCGCTTCTTCGATCAGTTCCAGATCTCTCTCAACTACAGCGACTGGAAGCATGAAGAGATGGAGGGCGGCCAGATCGCCAACCGTTTCTTCAACAAGCAGTTCATCTACCGGGCCGTGTTCGATCACAAGCGGGTGGGAAAACTGACCGGAAGCGCGGGGTTTTGGGGCATGACACGGGATTACAAGTCCATCGGGACCGAGGCGCTGACGCCTCCCGTAAATCAGAATGCGTTTGCGGCGTTCGGCGTCGAGCAGTGGAGCTTCCAGCGGCTTCGGCTCCAGTTTGGCGCGCGCGTGGAACACAGCGGCTACGATGCGACCCAGAAGCGCAGCCGCGGTTTCACCGGCGTGGCTGCCTCGGTGGGCGCCAACGTCCCCCTATGGCATGGAGGCGCGTTTGTCGCTAATTTCACCAGCTCGTTTCGGGCGCCCGCGCTGGAAGAGCTGTATGCATTCGGGCCGCACGCCGGCAACCTGACCTTCGAGATCGGCGACGAGAATCTGAGCCGCGAGCGCGGCAACGGCTTCGATCTCTCTTTACGTCACACTTCGGCACGCTTCCGCGCTGAAGGGAATCTCTTTTATTACCGCATGTCGGACTTCGTTTTCCTGGCGCCGACCGGCGAAATCCGGGATGAGCTGCCGGTCGGCAACTACCGTCAGGGAACCAGCCGGTATCGGGGCGCCGAAGCGCGGCTCAGCGCCGGCGTGCGGAACGATCTATGGCTGCACGTCAGCGTCGACGCGGTGAACGCCGCGCTGGTGAGCCCCAGCAAGCCGCTGCCGAGGATTCCTCCTGTCCGCGGGCATGTGGGCGTCGAGCTGCACAAGAGCAGCTTCAGCCTGATGCCCGAGCTCGTGCTGACAAACAAACAGGGAAGCGTCTATGAGCTGGAAACGCCGACGGCCGGCTACGCCGCCTTGAATCTGAAAGCGCTCTACTCCGTTACCACCAAGCACTTCCTGCACCTGTTCGGTTTCAATCTGTTCAACGCCAGCGACCGGCTATACCGCAATCACCTGTCATTCATCAAGGCATTCGCGCCGGAGATCGGGCGTGGCGTGCTGTTCACCTATACGGTGCGCTTTTTCTGAGTGTGGAGGCCGACAGCTACGGCGATCTCTGCCCCCACGCGGGCGTTGTTCTTGATCAGCGCGATGTTCGCTCCAAGGCTCCTGCCGGCGGTGGCTTCGTGGATCGCCGCCAGCAGAAACGGCGTCAGCGCTTTGCCGGTGATTCCCTGCTGGCTCGCCTTCTGAAGAGCGAGATCCATGGCCGGACGCACTTCGGCTTCGGGCAGACTATGCTCCTCAGGCAGCGGCACACCGACCAGCAGCCCGCCGCTCATCCCCAAATCGAGCCGGGCGGCAAAGACGCCGGCAATTTCATTGGCGCTTTGCACCACCCAGCCGGATTTGCAGCCACTGCGGGCGCAATAGAACAGCGGGAACTCCTCGCTCCGCCATGTCGCGACAGGCACTCGCAGCGTCTCGAGGTATTCCAGCGTGGCGGCGACGTCCATGAACGCCTTGGTCCCCGCGCACACGGCGATCACCGGATAGTGAGCGATGGCAGGCAAGTCAGCGGAGATATCGAAGTCCCGCGCGGCCGAAGGGCCGACGCCGCCGATTCCGCCAGTGACAAACACGCGAATGCCGGCGGCAGCGGCGATGGCGATGCTGGCGCCGGCTGTCGTGGCGGCGTTGAGCTTGCCGGCAACAGCGAGCGGAAGGTCGCGCTCGCACGCCTTGAGGACCCCTTTCCCAGTGGCGATGCACTCGATCTGCGCGCTCGACAGCCCGGCGATCAGGCATCCGCCCAGAATGCCGACCGTTGCGGGAACGGCGCCCTGTTCTTCGATGATTCGCTCGACGGCGAGTGCGGTTTCCAGATTCACGGGAAACGGCATGCCGTGGGCAATGATGGTGGACTCGAGGGCCACCACCGGCCGGCCTTCTGTGATGGCCCGGCGAACGCGCCGGCTGAGATGAACGGAGCCTGCTCTCACAGCTTATTCCAGCAGCCGGGCGATTGCGGCATGGACAAGCGCCGTCATCGGCTCACCATGCGGGCCCCATGATCCCCACGCGAAACACTTTCCCGGCCAGCGGGCCGAAGCCTCCGAAGATCTCGATGTCGCAGGAAGCCAGCAGCCGCTTGCGCACGCGCAGATCCTCGACGCCTTCCGGCACCCGTGGTGTGTTCAGGATACCAGTCGGCGGGCGCTGTCTTGCGACCCTTCAGCCAATCGAGAGCCCGACTCGAGATGCTGACGGGCGCCAGTGAGGTGACGCAATCGGCGACCGCCAGCGCGCCGGCCGAATGAGCCTCTTCACAGATGGTCTTCACGGTCTGGAAAACGCCCGTCGATGTTTCCGCTTGCACGAAAGCCACCACGCCCGGCTTCTCGCGCCGGATGAACTCGGCCGCCTCTCCCTTGTCAAATGCTTCGCCCCACGGCTTCTCCAGGCGCGCGATGCTTGCGCCCTGCCGCCGGGCCATCTCCGTGATGCGGTCGCAGAAGTAGCCGTTCGCCAGCACAACAAACTTCGACCCCGGTTCGACGAAGTTTGCAACCGCGGCCTCGATACCGGCGCTGCCCGTGCCCGAGATCGTCACCGGCTGTGTCATCGCCCTGTACACGCGCAGCTCGACCATCGTCGGACCGGGTCCGAAGAGCAGACGGCGCGGCGGCTTCAGGGGAGCAAGCATCAGTTTCCTTTTGCCTGGGTGTGCTCGAGAATCCAGGAGGAAATCGTGTCCAGCACCGCCGGCGCGATCGTCTCTTCGATCCTGCCGTACTCGGCCGGCGACCCCGTCTTGGCCGTCTGAAACAGGTGGTTCAGGCTGGCAAAGGTCTTGATGGTGATGTGCCGGTTGCCGCCCTCTTTCAGCGCTTTCTCGATGGCCGGCAGATTCTGCTTTGCTGAAACCTGCACATCGAGCTCGCCATTCAGCGCCAGCACCGGGCATTTCACCTTCTTCAAGTAATCCGCGGGATCCAGCGTCATGAAGGAGCGGAACCACGGGTTGGCGGCCAGACGCGCCTGCCCTTCTCCGCCCATCGCCTTGATCTTCTCGAAGGCCGCCTTGTCATCGGGCTCCGAGCGCAGCAGATCGAAGATGCGTTTTTGCACGTCGCGATTCCTCATGACCGCTTCTTCGCTCCCGCCCTGCGTCCGGAGGACCATGGCCGCCTGCTCGTAGAGGACCTGCTCGCCGTTTACGCCGGTCCCCGCCATCAGCACCAGGAATGCGATGTTCCCGGACATCGACGCCGCAACCGGCCCGACAATGCCGCCTTCGCTATGACCGATAAGGCCGATCTTGCTCGCGTCGATCTCGGAACGCGTCTTCAGCAAGGCGACACCCGCCAGCACGTCGGCGGCGAAGTCGATGCTGGTCGATTGCATCACATTCCCTGTCGATCCGCCGACGCCGCGGTCGTCCAGGCGCAGCACGGCGATGCCTTTCCGTGTCAGATGATCGGCCAGAACCAGGAACGGCTTGTGCCCCATGATGGACTCGTCACGGTCCTGCGGCCCCGAGCCGGAGATCAGGATCGCGGCCGGCACGCCTTTTCTGCCGCGCGGCAGCGTCAGCGTCCCAGCCAGTTTGATGTCCTTGTTCTGAAAGGCGACTTCGGCTTCGTCATATGGGTATGGTTTTTTCGGCTCCTGCGGCCGCGCAACCGATGGCAGCGCATCCACGCGTTTGAAGTCCAGCGGCAGACTGGCGCCGCCCTGGCTCCATACGCCTTTGATCTCGTCGCCCTCCCGGTTCAGCGTGCCCTTATAGGAGGCACGGACGGCGGGCGATTCGAAGCTGACGGCGGCGCCATCGAGGACGATCTTGTCCAGAGGGATGCCCGTGGCGCCCTGATCGATCGAGTCCAACTTGCCGGTGTAGACGCCGCCGGCGCCCTTGTCGATATGCAGCGCGACTCGCAGCTCGATCGAGCCTGCTTTCAGCGCGCCCAGCCATTTGCCGGCGAGATCGGCAGGCTGCGCGTTCATGGACAGAGCAGCGACAAATAAGAGACAACAGCGACTCCCCATGCAACCAGGATATCAGTCGCCCGTCAGATTTCTGCCACCCGGGATGAAGGATGCGGTCGCTGGCGGGCCGATCAGGAAGGCGCGCGCTCCAACTGGGTGAAATGACCCTGTTCGATGGGCATTCGAAAGGCCGGAATGGGGCACAAAACCCGCCCCGCCTTGAGAAAACCGCCTCCAAAACGATTGGAAGCGATCGTGCTCTGGAATGATCAGCGCTGTTGTCATTGGGCGCAAAAAGGGGACAATCCCCCAGCCGATAAGGTACGGGAACATGAGCGCAACCGCTATCGACAGCCGGCCTTTGCCGGACGCACGGACGCCGAAGGTGGTGGACCAGCACATCATCGAGATCGTCAGTGATTCAGGCGAAGGCGCCCAGACCTGCGGGCAGATGTTCGGCGCAATCTGTGCCAGGAGCGGCCATGGCGTCTGGACGGTGGAGATCATTCCGGCGGAGATCGAGCCCCCCAGCCGGTCGCGGGAGGGCGCCAGCGGGAACCGCATCCGGCTGGGATCGAAGGCGGTGACCAACGCGGGCGATCATGCCGACCTGGTGGTGGCCTTCAATGAGCAGGTGCTGTACAGCCGCATCGACGTCGACGCATTGCGCTCCGGCACGCTGGTGTTCCTGGACGGAACGTGGGCCGAACATCCCATGGAAGAGATCCGGCGAAGCTATGCCGAAGCGGTGCGGGATTTCCAGACGCGCGGCTATGTCGTGATTGAGGTCCCCATCGAGCAGCAATGCCGGAAGCATACCGACGAGCCGCGGCGTGGCAAGAACATCTGGGTTCTCGGCATGCTGTGCGCGATTTATGACCTGGAGATGGATCGGGTGCGGGGTGAGGTCACACGGAGGTTCTCCAAAAGGAGCGCCGCCTTGGTGGAGAAGAACCTGGCTTTGCTCGAGGACGGCTACCAATGGGCTCTGCGGAACGTGGAACACCGGTTCCACATTCCGGGCCGGCCAGCCACGACGCCGATGGTGGTCATGAATGGCAACCAGGCGCTCGGGTTAGGGATCATGGCGGCGGGCATGGAGGTGTGCTCGATGTATCCCATCACGCCGGCCACGTCCGCTTCGCATTTTCTGGCTTCGGTATTTGACCGTGTGGGCGGCTTCGTGCATCAGGCCGAAGACGAGATCGCGGCGATCGGCTTTGCCATCGGCGCTTCGTATGCCGGAAAAACGGCAGCCACGATTACGTCGGGCCCCGGTCTGGCGCTCAAGACCGAGTTCCTGGGGCTGGCGGTGATGGCGGAAGTGCCGCTGGTGGTCATCGTGGTCCAGCGAGGCGGGCCTTCCACCGGCTTGCCGACCAAGATCGAGCAGGGCGACCTGCTGGCGGCGCTCTATGGCTCTCCGGGGGACAGCCCGAAGATCGTCATCGCACCGGCGACCATCGAAGAGTGCTTCCATTTCATGATCACCGCAAGAAAGCTGGCCGAGGAATTTCGAGGGCCGGTGATCGTGCTCACCGATGCCAACCTGGCGACAGGACAGCAGCCATTTCCGCGCCCCCAGCTCCGCGAGTCGTGGCTGGCGGCGCCGCCAGACCAGTCGGAATGGGACCCGAACACACCGCCCTTTGCCTGGGACCTGGAGACCGGCCTTTCCCGGCGGCCCATCCCGGGGCAGCGCGGCGGCGAGTATGTGCTGACGGGCCTGGCGCATGATGAAGCCAGCCACGTGGCGTACGAATCGCGGATCAATCAGCGCGCCATGGAGATGCGGAGCCGCAAGCTGTCCGTGTTCCGCTCTTCGCTCAAGCCGCCGAAAGTGCATGGGGACGCGGAGGGAGATCTGCTGGTGGTAGGCTGGGGCTCGACGCTGGGCGCCATTGAAGAAGCCGTGGACCGGCTGCGCACCGAAGGTCATCGTGTTTCCTGCCTGCATCTGCGGTTTCTGTCGCCTCTCGAGCCCGGTCTGAAGGAAATTTTCGCCCGCTTCCGCAAGGTCATAACCGTGGAAATCAATTACAGCGATGAGCCGGGAGTCCCGTGTGTGACGCCGGAATCGCGGCGCTACGCGCAACTGGCTCAGGTGCTGCGGGCGTACACACTGGTGGATGTCGACTGCTGGTCGCGCGTACCCGGGAGCCCCATTCCACCGGGGATGATCCAGGACGCACTGCGGCGCAGATTGGGATCCTTGGGGACGGAGGAGTGATGTTCGAGCTAAACGACGATTGGGACCTGGAGCCGAAATCACGGGTCTGCCTGCTGGAGGATTACGCCGGATCCGAGGTGCGCTGGTGTCCGGGCTGCGGGGATCACGCCGTGCTCAGCGCCGTGCAGCGGCTGGCGCGTGACAAGCAGTTGGCGCCCGAGAAAACAGTGGTCGTATCCGGCATCGGATGCTCGAGCCGGTTCCCCCACTACATGAGCACGTACGGATTTCACGGGCTGCACGGACGGGCGCTGCCGGTGGCCTGTGGCATTCGCAGCCGGCGGCCGGATCTGGACATCTTCGTGGTCACCGGAGACGGCGACTGCTGCGCCATCGGCACGGCGCACTGGATTCACGCCATCCGCTACAACATGGATCTGACGATTCTGCTGCTGGACAACAACATCTATGGGCTGACCAAGAACCAGACGTCACCGACCACGCCGTTCGGATGGCGCTCGCAGACGCACCCGCGCGGAAGCTTCTTCGCTTCGCTGAACCCGATTGCCGTCACGCTGGGCATCCAGAACGCCTCCTTTGTCGCGCAGACGATCGACTGGTGCCCGCCCCATCTGTACGCGACGATCCGGGCCGCCCATGAGCACAAAGGAGCTTCGTTCGTACGCATCTTCCAGCGCTGCCCGCACTTCACCGAGGACGTGTTCGCCCAGGCACGGGAGGATCCGGGCCGCGTCCTCCTGATGACGCACGCGCAAGGCATCCCGCTGGACGCGGCTGTGCTGAAGATGTTTCCCAATCGCGCCGGGCACGATCCTTCGAATCTGGCCGAAGCGCGCGAGCTGGCCTGCCGGGAAGATGTGTGCACGATCGGCCTGTTCTATAGAAATCCTGGCGGCTCGAGATACGACGAAGTCACCGCGCAAGGGCTTGGCAAGACTCCTGGCGAGAAACTGGCGGCCATCGAGATGGCGCTGGACGGCTTCATGGTGTGAGAGCGTCATGAAAGATGCGGCGATCGAGGTTTGGCGGGAAAAACTGCGCAGCTTCCTGAAAGCAGGCGTTGATGGACAACCGGCGCCGCCGCCCGAAGCTGTTCTCTACCCGGTCAAAGCGCTGCTGGCTTGGGGCGCGCGTCACCATCGCCTTCCTGCCGACGCCCCGTCTCTCGCTGTGTTCTATGGTGGAATGCTTGCCGCGGCCCGCAAACCGGCCCGTGAGCGGCTGCTCGAGGACCTCACCCGGCTTTCGGGCAAGCTAAGGGACTTGCTGGCGGCAGAGGACAGTCATTCTCCCGAGGCGGCCTCGCCGGAGGCCGTTTCCGCTTCCCTGGGAATGGAAGCCGAGGTGTTCTTCGACGCGGCTGCTCTTTCGGAAGCGCTGAGCCATTCCACTCGAGGCCCGCTGCGGATGAGACCGGATCGCCGGCGTAGAATCGAGGCCACGCTCGCCGCTCTCGAGGAGTATTCGCGGGAGATGCGCATGGCGCCCGCCTTTTGGCTTTTCGGGGCCGGGGAAAGCGCGGCCGGAATCGAAGCAGTGGGAGGCCGGCCGTCGCCGCACGCCGGCGTGCTCGGTTTTTGCGAAGGACTCCGCGACCGGCTGTCAGGCCTGCTGCGGGCTGTGCGCACGGCGAGGCTGGAAGTCGAGAACGCATTTGATCCGGCCCGTCACCAGGAGCGGCTCGAGCAGCTTGATTGGCGGTCGGCGACGCGGGATGAGCTTGTCTCGCTTCCGGCGGCGGTCGTCGTGGAGACGCCGGAGCGGCTGTCGCAGGAGTCGGTGGGCGCCTTTGGACGATTGCTTCGCTCGGGCTATCCCGTGCAGATCCTGATCCGCCAGCAGGGCGAGGACCTGAGCGGCCTCCGGCCGGACTTCGGTTCACTCGCCGTGGCGCACCGCGAGGTGTTCGTTCTGCAATCGTCGCTGGCGTGCCCTGATCACCTCTCGCAAGGCCTTGCCAGGATGAGTGAGACGCCGCGGCCGGCCGTGGCTGTGATTTCCGCTCCAGCCCAGGCCGAAAGCAAGTCCCTCGCGTGGCAGCGAACGTTGCTGCTTTATTTGTCGCGGGCCTTCCCGCTGTATTGCTACGATCCGGATCGAGGCCAGACCTGGGCCAGCCGGTTCCAGCTTCATGAGGAACGGCCGGAGGAGGCGCTCACCCCAGCCGACGCGGCGGCGCTGTTTCCCGAGTTTCGCTGCCATTTCCGGGTGATTCCGGAATCGGCCTGGAAGGACGAGCAAGTGGAATTGTGCGAGTATCTGGCGCCCCGCGAGGACGCGCCGACCCCGCGTGCGGTCCCATTTGTCTGGGTCGCGGATTCGGAGGGAAGGCCCGAGCGCGCCATCGTCAGTCGCGAGATGGTCCGCTACTGTCTGGACCGGCTCCGCGCCTGGACGCTGCTGGAGGAGCTGGCCGGCATAAGGAACGAGCAGGCGGAAGCGGCCGTGGCTCAGGTGCGCAAAGAAATCGAGGAGGCCGCCACGAACCGGGAGCAAGCCGCCATCGAAAAAGCGAAGCGGGAGGGCGCCAGCGAAGCGATTCGCCGGGTGGTGGCGGTGCTCACCGGTCCTGAGCTTGTGAAAAGGCCGGCCAAGGCTGCCGCGCTCGCCGGCCAGGAGCCTGCGCCGGCTCCCCAACAAATCGCGGCAGAGCCGGCGCCGGCCAGCGAGGCGCCGTACATCGACTCCTTCCTTTGCACAAGCTGCAATGACTGTTTCAAGATCAACGCGCGGATGTTCCAGTACGACGCCAACAAGCAGGCCTATCTCGCCGATCGATCGGCGGGCACTTTCGCCGAGCTTGTCAAAGCGGCGGAAGTGTGCCCGGCGAAATGCATTCATCCCGGAAACCCGCGCCCGGCAGATACCACCGCCACGCCGGCAATGCTGGCGCGGGCGGCGAAATTGAAGTAATACTGGAGTAAATACCATGGCCCAAGCGAATCACACCGTTGAGGAGAAGGCCCAGCTCCTTCTTGCCCCTGGCCGCTCCCGGAAGCAGTACTCGAGTCATGTTCCGACTGAAGAGCTGGTCGACATGAAGGCTACGGTTCCTCAGCGGATCGACAGTCACGGATCCAAGGTGGAAGATACGGCCGGAACGGGCGAGTACGACGCGCCTGGAGGTTAGCGCGAAGCCGCTGAGCTATCCTGGCGATTGCGCCATGACACTCTCCTTTCGCCGGGCCGCGTGGACCATCGTGCCTGGTTCTGCCGTAATCGGGCTTCTGCTGGCGCTTCGTTTCTTCCCGCTGGAAAGGCCCCCGGCGGGTACTTTGCGCATCGAGCGCCCTGTGATGGGCACGCTCTGGAGCATGGAGGTAGACCACCACGGCAGGCCGGAAGCAGCCCGGCAGGCGGTCGAGAAAGCGTTTGACGAGCTGCGCCGCATCGATGCGCTGATGAGCGAATGGAAACCGGAGTCGCCGCTGTCGGCGATCAACGCGGGCGCAGGCCGGGAAATGGCCGGGGTGCCGCAGGAACTGCGGGAGATCATCGAGCGTGCGATTCGCTACGGCGAAGAGAGCGAAGGGGCCTTCGACATTACCTGGCGGGGCATGGGACGGATCTGGCGATTTGACGAGCAATTCGCTGTTCCAACGCGAGCGGAAGCAGCCGAGGCGCGCGCCCTGGTCAACTATCGCGAGATTCAAATACAAGGCAATCGTGTGGGCCTGCCCAGAGCAGGCATGGCGATCGGGCTGGGTGGAATCGCGAAGGGCTATGCGGTGGATCGCGCCGGTTTGATCCTGTCAGAGGACGGCTTCTCAGATTTCCTGGTGGCCGGCGCCGGGGACATCCTGGCCTCGGGAAAGAGGCTGGGGCAGCCCTGGCGGGTTGGGATTCAGGATCCGCGCGGGGAACGCGGGGCGCTTCTGGGCCACGTTCTGCTTTCCGGCAGAGCGGTGTCTACTTCGGGAGATTACGAGCGCTACCGCCTGGTCGATGGCGTTCGCTATCACCACATCATCGACCCGCGCACAGGCTGGCCGGCCGGCGCCAGTATTTCCGTTTCCGTGATTGCCGGCGCAGCCGAGAAAACCGATGCACTGGCCACGGCGATCTTTGTACTGGGCGCCGAGAAGGGGATGGCGCTGGCGAGGCGGGAGGGCGTTGAAGCGCTGCTGATCGACGCGAACGGCAAACGGCATGCTACGGAAGGATTTGACAGGTACAGGACAACGAGGTGAGCGGATGACCGTCGAAAGCGTGATGAACAAGGATCCGGTGACCGTTTCGTCAACGGACACCTTCGGCCACGCGTTCCAGCTTCTGGTGGAACGCCGCGTCCGAAGCCTGCCGG
>JACQDF010000145.1 GCA_016201205.1 Acidobacteriota bacterium | reverse complement strand
TTCAATTCGACGTCGCGGAAAAAATACTCCGGCCGCGGAGGCAGGTCCGCCGTCATGCGGGCAACGAACTCCTCCTCGCTCGCCACCCGCAACATCGGATTCGAAGCGCGCTCCTTGCCAATGGTGGAAAAACGCTCGCTGCTCATCTGGCGCCCGCACAGCGAGCCCGCGCCATGAGCGGGAAACACCTGAACCTGGTCGGGCAGTTTCAGCAGCTTTTCGAACAGGCTGCGGTACAGCAGCGCGGCAAGCTGCTGAGGCGTGTGCGTGGGGGACAGATCCGGGCGGCCGACGTCGCCCACAAACAGCGTGTCGCCGGTAAGGGCGGCAAAGGGCTCCGGCGAGCGGTCCAGGTCGGTCACCAGAACCGTGATGCTCTCCAGCGTATGCCCCGGCGTTTCGAAGAAGCGCAGAATGCACCGCCCGAAACGGACCTCGTCGCCGTCCTTGACAGCAACGTGTGGAAACGCGGCGTCCGAGCCCGGGCCCAGGTAAATCGCGGCCCCGGTGCGCCCGGCAAGCTCGTGGTGCCCGGAAACGAAATCGGCGTGCAGGTGCGTTTCAATCACATGGCGAATCCGCAGACCGTGCTCGCGAGCGGCATCCAGATAGATCTCGATATCGCGCTGTGGATCGACAACGGCTGCTTCGCCTTCTGAACCGATCAGGTAAGATCCGTGCGCCAGACAACTCAGGTAGTACTGTTCGAACAGCATCCGAACCCCCCTCCTGCCGTGCTTGGGCAGATTCGTTCTTATTCTAGCGGGAGACGGCAAGGCCAGGCTGGTGGTATTTTCCGCACCCCTACGGTTCCCGCTTCACCTGGAAGTCGCCCTTACGTGCCCCGGGACCGATGCTCCAGCCGGGCGCCAGGGTCAGTTTCCAGCCTTCGCCCTTGAGCACGCGACCCTCGGAGGACGGTGGGGCTGGTACCGCCAGCGTAGTGTGGTCGAGCGACATGAGGACGCTGGCAGCCTCCAAGGACCCCCACGGTGCGGTGACGCGATAGCTCGGGTAGATGGTCCCGGCGCCGGGAACCGGGGTCATGCCGGTGGAGATGAAGCTGGCGTTGTTGCCGCGCGGCAGAACCAGGACGGGACCTTCGACGAACCGGCGACGCAGGTCGGCGAGCTGAACCTGGCGCTCGGCGTCCCGCTTTTCCTCGGCACGCCGCAGATCCTCTCCGCCGTAGCGCCGGGATGAGGCGGCAGCGTCCGCGGCCGGTGTCAGTCTGGCGGCGACAGCCAAACGGGCCGCCAGGCTGTCGGAACTAGTGAAACCGCGAGTCCAGCCCGGCGACCAGGAATCGAGCAGCAGGCCGTAGGCGGCCCCCAACGGGTAGGCGAACGTGCGGACGAACGTCGCCGTCTGCACCGCCTGTGTCAGTTGGTCGATCGTATCGGCAGAGGCCGCGGCAGCGGAATCACTCGCCAGCACCGTACCGGTGTATTGAGCCAGCCCCTCGTTGATCTCGATCCGCCGCTCGTTTTCCGCGGCATCGGGGAACAGGCGGTGTCGCATCGCCCGGAACGCGAGCGCGTCACGCACGGCAGCTATCCTGGCTGGACCCTGGCTGTGCAGCGCTTCGGCCAGCGCCCGCCATTCCAACTGCAGCCAGTAGCGACCCTCCAGTGTGTCGAGATGGGGGTTCTGTCCGTCGTTGACCAGCAGGGCCAAACGCGGCTGGATGCGATGAAAGAGCTCGTGCATCAAGAGCCTTCTCCGGGCCGGGGCTTCGACGGGAATCATGCGCCAGACGACGGTGGTCCAGCGGGCGCCGCCCCATTCCATGGCGGTGTTGGCAAATCCGAACGCGGCCGGCGGTTCAGCGGCGGGGGGAGGCTGGCTGGTGGCCCGCGTCCTGGACTGGGCGTCGACCAGGGCAATGGGACCGCAAAGGGAGACCCCCCAGAGCCGTCCGGCATCCCGCTCGCACAGCGCCGCGGCCTCGGCGAAGTACTGCGCGGCGCGGCCCTCATCGACCTGAGCGACCGACGGAACTGTCAAGACAACTGCCGCTGCCATCCTGACATTGAACTTGCGAAAAAGGCGCATCGTTTCTCCCTTCCTCTCGGAACCCGCTTTTCGAACAGGCTGCGGTACAGCAACGCGGCAAGCTGCTGAGGCGTGTGCGTGGGGGACAGATCCGGGCGCCCGAGCCCGGGCCCAGGTAAATCGCGGCCCCCGTGCGCCCGGCAAGCTCGTGGTGCCCGGAAACGAAATCGGCGTGCAGGTGCGTTTCAATCACATGGCGAATCCGCAGACTGCGGATCGACAACGGCTGCTTCGCCTTCTGAACCGATCAGGTAAGATCCGTGCGCCAGACAACTCAGGTAGTACTGTTCGAACAGCATCCGAACCCCCCTCCTGCCGTGCTTGGGCAGATTCGTTCTTATTCTAGCGTGAGCATTCCTTCTGTCATGTCAATTTGGTCCCGCGGAAAAAAGAGTGAGAAAGGCTGATTCGCCGCGCCACTAATTCAATGTGGGGAGTCGGTCCAGTCCAACCCGCCGGACGGGTGCCCACGTGCCCCAAACTGAGGAACTTCCGCCATCCAAAGACTCTGCGCGGTTTCACACTCCAGCAATTCAGGCCAATGGAACCGACATCATGCTCGCGATCTCGGTCCGCATCCACTTGATTCTGCTCTTCGTATTGTCGGCGACAACATGAAAAAGATGAGAATCCAGATGAGCGTGACGCTACTGGCGACACTGGTGAGCGCAGGTGCCCTGCGTGCGCAGTCCCCGTGGACGTACGCGACTTACCTGGGCGGAGTCGGAAGCGAAAGCGACCTGAGGGTGGCGACCGACAGGAGCGGCAACACGTACGTTGGCGGAAGCACCACATCCATCGGTTTTCCGTTCACGACCGAACAGCTTGGCTGGTCGTCTGTGCAGCGCACTTTCCTGCTCAAGCTGGGTCCCTCCGGCCGGCTTGTCTTCGCGAAGACCGTTGAGGTTAGCCTGGGAGCGATGGCAGTGGATCCGGAGGGAAACTCCTACCTGGCAGGCTCGGCGGCCGGCGGGCGTGGTTTTGAAACGACACCCGGGAGCTTTCAAGCCACGGTCAACGGCGGCGGGGCTTTCGTGATGAAGGTTGATCCCGAAGGGAAGACAGTGTTTTCGACGTATTTGGGCAGCCGTGGCTCGCCGCGGGCAACCACGGTTGCTTTTGACGCGGAGCGCAATGTGGTCACCTGCGGCGCGGGACGCGCCGGCGACCTTCCGCTCACCGAAGACGCGATCCAGAAGCAGTCCGCGCAACCGAATCAGCCGCTGGGATTTTGCGCGGTGCTCAGCCCGGACGGATCGCAGCTCCGCTTCTCGACGCTGTTTGGCGGCTCCGGGCCGACGATTCCCAGCGCCTCGCTGGTGGATGAATCGGGAGATCTGATTCTTGCCGGCGCCACGACTTCGGCCGACTTCCCGCTGAAGGCGCCCGTCCAGTCCGAAGATCCGCGCAGAATGTTGTTCCGGTTCGACCGTGATGACGAAACCTGGTCGGCCGTGGGCGGAGGCTTGTTGGGCACTGTAATTTCCATCGGTTTCACGAAGACGCCGGACCGCATCTTCCTCGGCACGGACACGGGGGCGCAAGTGAGCGAGGATGGAGGCGGGAGTTGGCGCCGTTTGCCCTCCCTCGCCGGGACGGTTGTGGCGCATCCGGGAAACCCGAACTATATGTGTACGGGGACCCCGTCGTTGCAGCTCTACTGCTCCAACAACGGAGGCCAGCAGTGGCAGCCGGTGATTCTCAACGGAGTCCGGCAGGCGGTCGCCGATCCGAGGATCGAGGGCGGATTTTATGTGGCAACGTCGTCAGACCTGCGATACGTATCGCTGGCGGGGGCGCGCGCACCGCGCGTTTCCTTTGGTCCCGTTGAGTCCATCGCCATCGATGCCAGCGGCGAGAACACGACGATTTGGGCGATTTCCGCTAACTCACTGTACCGGTCGCAGGATGGGGGCGTGCGATTTGAGCGAATGGGCGACAACTTCTCACGCATTTTTGCCTCGCCGCAATTTCCGCGCGTGCTGTATGGCACTCGCGCGTCCCGGCCCACAGCGGGACACCCTTGGCTAGCCCGCAGCACCGATGGAGGCTCGACATGGACGGACATCGTAACCGACATAGAGCCGCGTCTTTTTTGGGATTTGGCCATTGATCCACGCTCGCCCGCAACTCTTTTTGTTGCAGGCGATGGAGTATATCGTTCGCAAGACGGCGGCGAGTCGTGGACGCTGATTTCCGCCGGCCTGACCAACGGATATATCCGCGCGCTGCAATTCGATCCGGCGGGCAATCTCTGGGCCGGTGCGGAAGCATTGTACAACGGCTTCGTCGCCAGACTGAACCTGAAGGATCGAGCGATTCAATTCTCCACGCTGTTGACTGGATCCGGCGGTTCCGCGCCGGTCTCGTTGCAACAGGACTCCAGTGGCCGGATCCTGGTCCTGGGCCGAACGTTTTCCACGGACCTGCCGGTGACGACCGATGCCATCCACGTGTCCTCGAACCCTTACCGTCAAGATTTTCTTGCGGTGCTGGAAGCCAACGGCGGCCTGGCCCAGTTGCGGTTGATTGGACTGGAGGGCAGCGCGTTTGCGCGGGATGCTCTGGGCAGGCTCCATCTGGCGGGCGCCAGCCGCATGAACCGGGAGATGGCCGGTGGTGTCCGCATCGGCGGCAGCTTTCGGGGCGGTGGCAGCGAGGGACTCTGGACGGTGCTCGACCTGGAGACAGGCAGTGTTGTTCAGGCCACGTGGCTTGGCGGGAGTGGAGCGGATGAGATTACGGGGATTGCGATTGGGCCCGACGGGATGGTGCGACTGGCGGGCACGACCAGCTCGGATGACTTCCCCACGGCCGACCCGTTACAGGCGAAGCGTGCAGGGCTGGCGGACGGATTTCTTGTAGTTGCGCCCTGGCCCTGAGAGATTACGGATGCAGATGGGAACGCGGCGGATACGGCGCTGAGACATGGACCTCGTCGCCGTCCTTCACAGCGACGTGTGGAAACGCGGCGCCCGAGCCCGGGCCCAGGTAAATCGCTGCCCCCGTGCGCCCGGCAAGCTCGTGGTGCCCGGAAACGAAATCGGCGTGCAGGTGCGTTTCAATCACATGGCGAATCCGCAGACTGTGGATCGACAACGGCTGCTTCCCCTTCTGAACCGATCAGGTAAGATCCGTGCGCCAGACAACTCAGGTAGTACTGTTCGAACAGCATCCGAACCCCCCTCCTGCCGTGCTTGGGCAGATTCGTTCTTATTCTAGCGGGAGATGACAAGGCCAGGCTGGTGGTACTGCTCCAATAGTGCGTTGATCGCGATTCATTCAGATCTTGCCTGAAGACAGAAAGGCCTGAATTTCCTCCTCTGAGAGACCGGCTTGTCGGAGCGAACTGACCACAAATTCGTCTTCAAGAAGATCCGCTTTTGGAACAGGAATATAGTGGGTCCCACCGATCTTCCGCCACAGATACGTCCTCTTCAGTGTGGATTTATATGTATAGTTCAGCGTGCGAATCTTATTGATGAAGTTCTCTCTGCGAACCATGCGCCCCCTTCATCGCCGGAATAAAGGGCATATCGAATTGAACATCCTCCGAGCGATCAGGGGGGACTGTCGCAGTGAGCTTCCATCCATGCTCACGCATGAATTGATCCAGCTCATTGGTGGAAAGCAGATCTTTGAATATCGCATCAATAGTGATGCTCATCTCTTCCATGAGCGCTGCCCACGTCTCCGCTTGGATAGTGAGCTTGAGGGGTTCGCAACGCGCCACCCAATTGCCTCCACTGCCTTGAAGGCATTCCCACTCCACCTTTCCTTGGACGCGGATTACTGTAGTCGCCATTGGTGCTGTGTCCATCCTCCCTGACTTTACAGATGCATCTGAACTGAATCTAGTTCATGACGATCCTTCCAGTTCGTGGAGGGCAGGACTCCCCCCGCCGTGACACACTGCAAGGGTGCCACGGCGCTAGGCGGTTTGTCAAGCTGCCCCGCTAGGCGGCGCTAGGCGGCGCTAGGCTCGCTAGGCGGCAATCACAGGGTCCACAGGGGACGGTTTAGCGCCAACCGGTGACCGAAAGCTCATCCAGTTGGGCTTTTGCCACATCCCTCCAGTGGTTGATGTCGATGATGGCTTCGAATTTCCCTCTGGCACCGGGCTTAAGGTTGTGGACCGCGGCCGCGGCCGTGTCAATTTGAGCACCGGAGCGGTCGTAGAGGATGAAGGAGACCGTCACGTCCACTGCGTTGCCTGATCGGTTTAGGAGGATTCCCATGATCTTTGGGACGACGCCGGCGCGATCCAACTTCCACTCGGTGACGGTCACCAGCTTGCGTAGCTGCTCTTGAGTAGTGGCACGTTGCCGGTCTGAAGTCGCCGTGGCCTTCCAGACGCCCTCCCACCAGCTACGGGGCTGGGCGAACTGGTGGTAGGAACCGGCGGCAAAGCCGGCGCCGAAGGACACGACGAGGTACAGCCACACCAAGCTTCGCTTCTGCGGATCATTCACGTGTCGCGTCCCACTGGCTTTAGGATACCGCCGCTAACTGACAAGGCCAGGCTGGTTGCGGCGAATGCGCCCCGGGACGAACCGGCTCAGCCGGTGTCTTCCAGGATGAGCGTGTCCGCCCTGGACAGCCGCATCCTCCATCCGGAAGGAATCAGTGTCGTCGAGCCGTAGTCGAGCACCAGCGCGGGACCGTTCAGCCCGCTCGCTGGAAGCTGATCCCGTCGCCACGCCGCGATGCGCCTCCACCTGCCATCCACGTACACATTCCGAATTTCCGGCTTCCCTGAAGTACGCGGCGTTCGCACAGCCAGCCGGGGTTTGCGCACGGCGGTTGTGGCTCTCAGGCGGATGGTGACGATCTCGATCGCGCGTTGCCGGTCCGCATACCCGTATTCCTTGTGGTGCGCACGGTGAAACGCCGTCGCCGTGTGCTTGCCCTGCCAGCGAACCGTCAGCTCGTAGCTCTGTCCCTGGTAGCGGACGTCGGCAAAGCGCGCCAGCGCCGCCTTCGGATTCTGAGCGCGTGCGGTTCGCTCGAGTTCGGCAAAACGCATTTCGATGTTGCCGCCCCCCAGTACGCCGGCTGCGTAATCGCGCACGTGAGGCGCAAGCAGCATGCCCACCGCCGAAAGCACCCCGGCGGCTTCCGGCGCCAGCACCGTCCGAATCGACAGCTCGCGCGCGAGCTGGCAGGCGTGCAACCCGCCGCATCCGCCGAAGGCAACCAGCGCGAATTGCCGTGGATCGTAGCCGCGCTCGATCGAAACGGCGCGAATGGCCCGTTCCATGTTGGCGTTGGCGACGCGCAGCACTCCCTCGGCCGCCCGGACGCGGTCCAGGCCGAGCTGTCCTGCCAGCCTGTCCAGCGCCGCTTCCGCGCGGCCGGGGTCGATGCGCATCGCGCCGCCCAGAAATTGATCCGCGCTGATGCGTCCGAGCGCCACGTGCGCGTCGGTCACCGTGGGAAGCTCGCCGATGCCGTAGCAGGCGGGTCCCGGATCGGCTCCGGCGCTCTCCGGGCCCACCCGAAGCAGGCCGCCCTCATCGACGCGCGCGATCGAGCCGCCGCCGGCGCCCACCGTATGAACATCCAGCATGGGCGCCCGGATCGGCACGCCGTCCACCACCGCCTCCACCGTTTCCCGCGGCGCCTGGTCGCACAAGCTGACATCGGTCGAAGTGCCGCCCATATCGAAGCCCATGGCGCGCGAAAAACCGCATTGGCGAGCCACCTCGAATGCGCCCACCACGCCGCCCGCGGGCCCGGAGAGCACCGTTCGCACCGCGTGCCTGCGTGCCTGGCTCGCCGTCAGCAGGCCGCCGTTTGATTGCAGGATCGAGACCGGGTGCGGCGAGCCGCTTTCGAGCGCCTCCAGATACCGGTCCATCAGCGGCCCCACATAGGCATTGAGCAGCGTCGTCGAGGCGCGCTCGTATTCGCGAAACTCGGGGCACGCCTCGCTCGATATGCTCAAATACCCGAGTCCCTCCAACGCACCGGCCGCCAACGCTTCATTGGCTGCGTTCTGATACGCGTGCAGGAAACAGACGGCGATCGATTCCACGCCGGCGGCGGCGAGCTTCGCTCTCAGCCGCTTGAGCTCGGACGCACCTGGCTTCACCGCCACGGCGCCATCCGCGTGGATGCGCTCGCGCACTCCGAAACACAATTCCCGAGGCGTCAGAAACCGCTTGGGCGGAGGCGTCAGATCATACAGCGCGGCCCGATTCTGCCGGCCGATGTGAAGCAGATCCTCGAAGCCCGCGGTGGTCACAAAGGCCGTTCGCGCTCCCTTGCGCTCGAGCAGCGCGTTGGTGGCGACCGTCGACCCGTGAATCACTTCCGCCCGCTTGACGCCCGCCGCCGCCCGGGCAATGCCCGCCAGGATCACGCTCGATGGGTTTGCCGGATTCGAGCGCAGCTTGAACGTCTCCAGCCTGTCGCCGCCATGCAAAACGGCAAAGTCCGTGAACGTGCCTCCGGCGTCGATTCCAATGCGCATGCGTCAGGGCTTGTGCAGAGCCGCTTGCCCGGCAGACGGGAGCGGGATGCCTTCCCGGCGGAAGCGCTCAAGCACTTGCAGGCGAATCCGGGACTGCACCCTCCCCATCTCGAGGCGGTGACCCACCCGAACGATCAGCTTGAACTGGATGTGCGTCGGCGTCACGCCGGGATCAAAAAGCACCAGCGGCGCAAAATCCGGCATCACACCTTCCACCAGGCGCGCGTCCTCCATCGCCGCCTGAGAAGCGCGCTGTACATCGGCATCCAGCCCGGCGACCAGCACGACCTCGATGCAGAGTTTCTGGTCCGGCAGCGCGTAGTTGGTCAGAATGCCCGACGTGATCTTGACGTTTGGAATGACGATCGTGTTGCCGGCGGTGGTGAGCACGCGCGTGGTCCGCCAGCCGATGTCGCTCACCGTTCCCTCTTCGCCGGCCGACAGGCGGATGAAGTCGCCGACGGAGATCGGCGCCTCGACCAGAATATGAATGCCGGCAAAGAAATTCGCCAGCGTGTCCTGCAAGGCCAGCGCGACCGCCAGGCCGCCGACACCCAGCGCGGTCAGAATCGGCGTGATCGAGAGATCGAAATAGCGCAGCAGCACGGTCCCGCCCAGCAGGAGCAGGAAGACGTGGATCAGCGCCCGCGAGACGCCGGAAACAGCGATTGCCGGCCCTCGCCGCGCGGCCTGGTGCACCGCCAGCCGCACCAGCAGCGTCGAGCAAACCACCGACATGCTGAGCACCAGAAAGACAACCGCGCCCGCCGAAGCCCACCTGGCCGCATTGCCCGGCAGCTTCACCATTTCGAGCGTGATGGCCAGCGCGACGATGGCGCACCAGAGCAGAGAAGGGAAGCGCAGCGCGTCCAGCAGAATCCGCCCCGCCGACTGCGGGTCCACCGCAAACCTGCGCAGCCACCGCAACAGCAAGGTGCGCACGACCAGCGCGCCGGCCAGTGCAACGCCGAGGATGAGCGCGGACTGCGCCCAGTTCACCAGGCTCGCGGGGGTTTGTAGGGCGAATGCCATACGGGGCTGAATCTCAATTCTCGCATGGGGCCAGCAGAGGCTCCACCAAACTCCCGATCTCCGCTGCCACCTCTTCGATGCCCGCCCCCGCGTCCACCAGCTTCACCCGCTCCGGCTCGCGCTGCGCCAGATCGTGATACGCCTGCCGCACCTTGCGGTGAAACGCCAGCGATTCATCATCCAGGCGCGTCTCGGTGTCGCCCGCCTGGCGATTGCGCGACCGGGCCCGGGCGAGGCCCGCTTCAATCTCCAGGTCCAGACACAGCGTCAGCTTCGGCGCGATGCCCTGGCACGAAATGCGGTCCAGCTCGATCACCACGTCGCGTCCCAGCCCGCGCGCCGCGCCTTGATACACCAGCGTCGAATCCGTAAACCGGTCGGAGATCACGATGTGTCCGGCCGCCAGCGCAGGAGCGATGATCTCGTCCACCGCCTGCGCGCGGCTGGCAAAGAACAGCAGCAGCTCCGCGGTGGCGCTCAGTTCCTGGTGCGCAGCCTCGAGCAGAATGCTCCGGATCTGCTTGCCGATCCTCGTTCCGCCCGGCTCGACGGTTTCCACCACCGTGTGTCCCAGCCCGCGCAGACGCCCGGCCACGAGACGCATCTGCGTGCTCTTGCCGGAGCCTTCGACCCCCTCGAAAGTGAGGAAGAGGCCCTTAGCGGCTGTCATGGAATTACTTCCTCCGCTTGCTCACGCGCGCGGCTCAGCAAGGGCTTCCGAGCCGCGACCCGGCTCAGCAAGGGCTTCCGAGCCGCGACCCGGCTCAGCAAGGGCTTCCGAGCCGCGACCGTGAGGGAGCGGTTGGAAAGCTTAGTCATAGACAAAGTGAAACAGCTTTTTCAGATCTTCCCACGCTTCGCGCTTGGGGACCACGTTGTAGGCGCGCAGCAGAAACGAAGGATGGTAGGTCACCATCACCGGCATGTCACGCCACTTGTGCCAGGAGCCGCGCAGCCTGGTGACGCCCTCTTTCTTACCGAGCAGCGCTTTGGTCGCGGTTCCACCCAGCGCGCAGATCGCCTTGGGCCGCAGCGCCGCCAGTTGTCGGAACAGAAACTGCCCGCAGATCTCCATCTCGTCCGGCTGCGGTGCGCGGTTCTGCGGCGGCCGGCATTTCACCACATTGCAGATGTAGACGTCCTCGCGCTTCAGCGGGATCCCTTCTTTCTTCGCCGTGTTCTCGATCATCGCGGTCAGCAATTGTCCCGCCCGTCCGACAAACGGCAGCCCCTGCAAGTCTTCCTCTTCCCCCGGCCCCTCGCCGACGAAGACCAGCTTCGTTTGCGGATTGCCCACGCCGAAGACGATGTTGGTTCGCCCCTGATGCAGCCGGCAGCGCGTGCAGTCGCCGATGTCGGCGCGGATCTTCTCGAGTGTGTCGTCGCCCGCCGCCAGCCCCGGCAGCTCCATCCCGGCAAACAGAGAACCTTCCTGGGGCTCCTTGCTGAGAGGCTCCTCCGCCAGCATGGCTTGCCCGGGCCCGGACAAGCCGGGACGGATGTAGAGTTCGGTGATCCCCAGATCGCGGTAGTAGGCCAGGACGCGGCCTAATTCTTCACGATTCATGAGCAGCGTGCAGGGCCAGCCTCAGCTTCAGCGCATGATCGAAGATCTGGTCGGCCAGCTCGCGTTTGCTGGCTCGAGCGAGCGGCGTCACCTCGCCGGTGCGCATCACCAGCGTCACTTCATGGACCTCCGATTCAAAGCCGGTGCCCTCCTGGCTCACCAGATTCGCGACCACCATGTCGCAGTTCTTCGTCTCCAGCTTACGCTTCGCCTCGGCCACCAGATTCTGCGTTTCGGCCGCGAAGCCGATCAGCAGCCGGTCGCCTTTCTTGCGCCCTGCTTCGGCGAGAATGTCCGGCGTCGGATCAAGCTCGAGCGACATCCGGGCCGCCGTCTTCTTGATCTTCTGATGAGCCGGATGGGCGATGTGATAATCGGCCACCGCGGCCGCTTTGATGATGATGGTGGCCTCGCCGAGCCGGCTCATCACCGCATCGCGCATCTGGCGCGCCGACCGCGCGTCCACCACCTCAACACCGTACGGCGGCCCCAGATTCACGGGCCCGGAGACCAGAATGGCGCGCGCTCCACGCGCCGCCGCCGCCGCCGCCAGCGAGTAGCCCATCTTGCCGCTCGAGCGGTTGGTGATATACCGCACCGGATCGATCGCCTCCTGCGTCGGCCCGGCTGTCACCAGCACCACCTCCCCTTCCAGATCGCGCCGCCGGTTCGACCAGAACACGACCGCCTGGGCAATCCATTCCGGGTCCGGCAGACGGCCGGCGCCCAAGGTTCCACACGCCAGCAGCCCTTCGTCCGGCGGCAGGATGATGTTTCCGCGCGCCTCCAGCGTGGCCGCGTTTTGCCGCGTCGCCGGATGCTCCCACATCGCCGTGTTCATCGCCGGCGCCAGAATCACCCGCCCGCTGAATGCCAGGTACAGCGTCGTCAGAAAATCCGGCGCCAGCCCCAGGGCGAACTTCGCCAGCAGGTCCGCCGTCGCCGGCGCCACCACCAGAAGGTCGTTTTCCTGGGCGACCCGGATGTGCTCCACCGAGCTCGAGAGCACTTCCTCCGCGCTGCGATTTGCGAACAGGTCCGTAATGACCTTGCGGTTGGTGAGCGCCGCGAACGTCAGCGGGCGGACGAATTCCTCCGCTGCCGATGTCATCACTACCTGGACGCCGAAACCACGCTCGATAAGCGCACGGGCCAGCTCCGCCGCCTTGTAGGCAGCGATGCCGCCGCCAACCCCCAAAACGACGTTCATGTGTTCAGTTTATTCTTCCGCCGGCGCTTCTGGAGCGGCCGGCTGTCCGGCATCATGGTACTTCACCAGGCCTCGCCGCACTTCTTCCATGCTCGTGACCGTCGGCTTGCGCGACGTAGTCGGCAGAAAGCTGCGCGCGCCGCTTTGCAGTTGGCGTGCGCGCTTGGCCGCCACGATGATAAACCGATACGTGCTCGCTTCCGGATCATCCGGAATCGCACTCACGGAAATGCGAGTCAGTTTGTCCGCCATCTGGATCTAAGAATCCTCCTGAGAATTCGGGGAACGGGTAGCCTGTCCCCGGTTTTCGAACGTGGCCAGAATCGGCCGGATGCGATCCGCCATCCTCCCCCGCCTGACGCGTTCCGCTCTTAAGATCGACTTCAGCGTCGCCGCCGCCTGCTCGACTTCGTCATTCACCACCACATAGTCATAGCTCTGGTAATTTCCAATCTCCACGGCCGCTTCGGCCAATCGCTGCTGGATCACAGGCTCGGCGTCTTCTCCGCGCGCCCGCAGACGCTGCTCCAGAATTTCACGGGAAGGTGGCAGGACGAAGATTGTTACCGCATCCGGGATCTTCTCCTTTAATTGTTGCGCACCCTGCACATCAATGTCGAGCAGCAGGTCCTTGCCCTCGGCCTTGGCCCGCTCCCATACCGAGACGTGGGTCCCGTAGTAATTCCCGAAAACCAGCGCCCATTCGAGAAACTCGCCATCCTGAATGCGTTGCTCGAATTCGTCCCATCCGATGTATTGATAATTCTCGCCGCCGACCTCCGTCCCCCGAGGGGGCCGCGTGGTGTAGGAAACCGAGAAAACCAACCCCGGCTCCCCGGCCAGCACCCGCTTGACCAGCGTCGATTTCCCCGATCCGCTTGGGGCTGAAATGATGAATACCGTGGTCATTCCAGATTCAGCGCCTGCTCCCGGATTTTTTCGACCTCCGCCTTCACCGCGATCCCCAGATCCGTGATCCGCAACCCAAGCTCTCCCGCCCCGCTCGTCTTGGACAGAATCGTATTGGTCTCGCGCCCCATCTCCTGCATGAGAAAATCGAGCCGCTTGCCGGCCTCGCCGCCTCTGTCGAGCAGCTCCGCCAGTTGGCGCGAATGAATCTCGAGGCGGTGAATCTCCTCGGTGACGTCACTGCGGTCGGCAAGCAGAGCCACTTCCTGAGCCACCCGCTGCGGATCCAGGCTGACCGCTTCGAGCAGGCTCGCCACCCGCTCCTTCAACCGCTCCTCGATCGCCGGCTGCACTTTCAACCGCAATTCGGCCAGCTCGGCGGCCTGCGCCAGGATCCGCTCATTGGCTTGCCGGATGGCCGCCGCCAGCCCCGCTCCCTCTTTCTCTCTCGAGCCGTTGAAGGCGTCGAGCCCCTCGTTGAGCAGCGCCAGCAGCTCCGCTTCGAGCTCGGCATCCGGCTCCGCATCCGTCTCGCTGAGCATTCCGGGCAGCCGCAGCGCCTCATTCAGATCCGGCCCGGAGGCGATCCCGAAACGCTCCTGCGCCTGCCGGAAGGCAGCCAGCCAGGATTCCAGCAGCGGCCCATTCAGCGCCAGCATCACCGTGCCGCCGGTCCGGTTCCACGACAGTCGCACATCCACATGCCCGCGAGCGACTTTTTGCTTCACCGCCGCGCGCAGCGCATTCTCGTACACATCCAGATCCGCCGGCAGATGAAGATGCACATCCAGCGCCCGGTGATTCACGCTTCTGATCGTCAGCACCCTTTCGCCCCGCGCGCCGAGGCTGCGGAGCCGCGCGAAACCCGTCATGCTGCGCAACGCGGCCATTACTGGTTCTCCACCAGGTCCGCTTCCAGATATTGCAGCTCGTGCAGCCGCTGGTAGACGCCGCCGGATTGCACCAATTCCTCGTGCGTGCCTGTCTCGACGACGCGGCCGTGATCGAGCACGATAATCTTGTTCGCGCGCCGCACGGTGGACAGCCGGTGCGCGATCACGATCACCGTCCTGCCCGCCATCAGATTCGCCAGCGCCCGCTGCACCAGCGCCTCCGACTCGGTGTCGAGATGCGAAGTCGCTTCGTCCAGAATCAGAATCGGCGCATTCTTGAGCAACGCCCGCGCAATCGCGATCCGCTGGCGCTGGCCGCCGCTGAGCTTCGTTCCGCGCTCGCCGATCGAGGATTGATAGCCTTCCGGCAGCCGGACGATGAAATCCTCCGCCATCGCGTTCCGCGCCGCCTCCCGGACCTCTTCCTCGGCCGCCTCCGGCCGCCCATAGCGGATGTTGTTCGCCACCGTGTCATTGAACAGGAAGGTGTCCTGGGCCACGATGCCGATCTGCTCCCGCAGGGAAGCCAGCGTGATGTCCCGAACGTCACGCCCGTCCAGGAGCACGGCGCCTCCGGTCACATCGTAAAAGCGCGCCAGCAGCGACGCCAGCGTCGACTTTCCAGCTCCGCTCGGCCCCACCAGAGCCACTAATTCGCCTGCCTTCACCGTGAGGCTGACCTCTTTCATCGCAAAGCCGTCGGGTGAATTCGGATACCGGAACGAGACGTGATCCATCTCGATCCCGTTGCGGAACCCCTCGACTTGCCGCGCCCCTGGCCGGTCCTTCACCAACTGGTCGCGGTCCAGGTACTCGAACACCTTCTGCGAGGCCCCCAGCGCCTGCTGGAAAATGTTGTGAATCCCCGTCAGCCGCTTCACCGGCTCGTACAACATCAGCAGTGCGATCACGAAGCTGGTGAATTCGCCCGTCGTCAGTTGCCCCAGCTTGATCTGGTTGCGGGCGTAGGTGAGCAGGCCAACGATGGTCAGGGCGCCGAAAAACTCGATCAAAGGCGATGCCAGCGCCTGCTGCGCCACGTACCGAAGATTGCTGGACCGCAGCCTGTGCGACGCCTTCCGGAAGCGCTCCGATTCGATTTTCTCCGCCCCAAAGCTCTTCACCACCTGATGCCCGCTCAGCGTTTCCTGGAGGATCTGGTTCAGCTCGGCGGCGTCGTCCTGGGCGCGACGCGTCGCCCGGCGCAGCCTGCGGCCAATGCGCATGGTCGGCACAAAGACAAACGGCAGCACCGTCAGGCTCACCAGCGCCAGCTTCCAGTCCATTTGCAGCACCACCAGGAGCAGCCCCAGCGCGGAGAAGCTCTGTCGAAGCCAGTCGGCCAGCAGATGCGAAGTCGCAAGCTGGATCTTGTCCACGTCGTTCATGATGGACGACATCAGCCGGCCGGTGGTGTGCGACTCGAAAAAGGCCGCATCCTGCCGCACCACACGCTCGAATACCCGCTGCCGCAGGTCCGTCACCGCCGAAAAGCCGGCATAGTTCACCAGGTAATTCCCGCAGTAGTCCGCCAGGCCGCGCACCAGGAAAACCATCAGGATGCCGGCGGCCACCAGCGACCACACATTATGCAGAGGCAAGGGGATGATCTCGTGCAGATACAGCGGCCGGTCGAGGAACGGAATCGTGGTCAGCAGCACCGGAGCTTCCGGCGACTGCGGATCGAGCACGCGGTCAAAGACTGGCCGGATCAGCAGCGCGATCATCGCGTGCGCCGCGCCCGCCATCGCCAGCAGAAAAACCGAGCCGGCGAGCGCCGCCCAATAGGGTCTGGCGTAATGTAACAGCCGTCCGAGATCCTTCATGCCCGGACTCGGAGACGCTCCAGCGCTTCCACGACGCGCGCGACAGGGAGGTTCTCGATGCCGCCGCCGGCGGTGATCTGCTCAGCCTGCGCTTTCCACGGCGCCCACACGGCAGGATCAGACACGGAAAAAAGCACCACCAGCGGAATGCCGAGCGCCGCCGCCATGTGCGCGGGCCCGGAATCGTTGCCGATGAAAAGCGAGGCCGATCGAAGCAGGCTCTTGGTCTGCTCGAGCGGGCCGCTATGCGCGCGGAACGGCCGGAAGGCGGAAAGATCGTCGCCCAACCCGCCGATGAACACCGGCTCGAGCGCGCAGTGTTCTTGCAAATGCGAGGCCAGCTCCAGGAAGCGCTCCGCCGGCCATGTCTTGTCCGGGGAAGAGGCCAGTGAATGAATGACTGCGTAGGGGTGTGCGGCCCTGAGCGGCCGGGCCTCCAGACGCGCCCGCGGAATCTCCCGCCGCGGCGTCCCCAGATAAAACATGGCCGAGGCCAAATGTTCCGCTGTGTGAACTTTCCTCGAGACGCCCAGAATTTCCTGCGCCGTTGGAATCTGCACGTTGTAGATACCCGAGTAGCGGTGATGCGCAAATCCGGCGCGAAACCGCGCACCGCTCAGCAGGGTCATCCACATGCTGCGTGTCCCGCCATGCAGGTTCAGGCAGACCAGCGGCGCAAAGCGCCGCAACGCCGCAAGCTTGGGCGGCAGGATGTCGTCAATGTCCGGGTTGCCCGTGAAAACGGCGGAAAACGCCGGTTCCACCACCACGCCCACGCGCAGATCCGGACGGCGCTCTTTGAGCAGCGTGATCGCCGGCGTGGTCAGCACGCAGTCGCCCAGCGACCGCAGACGCAGGATGCCGACGTGCGCCCCTTTGCCGAGTTGATCCAGTACGGGCGTCATGACCCCCGTCTTCAGTCCTCGATCGTGGCTTCTTCGATGAGCATCACGGGGATTCCGTCGCGAATCGCATACACGCGCCGGCAGGCGACGCACTTCAACCCGCTCTCATCCGGTTTGAGCTGAACGTCCGCCTTGCAGAAAGGGCAGACCAGAATCTCGAACATCTCGAGCTGTTCCTTGCTGATGGCCATATGGCGAATCCGGCGTTTTGGCGCTTTATCGAGTGTAACAGGTTTCGGTTGTTGGAGTTCCAGCCCTGCTTCGCCGGCGGCCGCGAGTGATTAAACCCACCCTACGGTGGGTTGTTTCCCGCATCGGGCGATCCAGCACCAGACTTTGCATGGAACTCAGTTTGGACGGCGGCGTGCACTGGACAATCGTGGGATTCCCATGACCACGATCAGCGCCATTCAGGAAAGCTTAAACCCGTTCGAGATCGCCACTGCCCAGTTCAACAAGGCGGCCGATTACCTGCATCTTGAGGAGGACATGCGAGAGATTCTCAGGACGCCGAAGCGTCAGTTGATCGTCTCGATCCCGGTGCGCATGGACGACGGCCGGACGCAGGTATTCGAGGGGTACCGCGTGCAACACAATATTGCACGAGGGCCTGCCAAGGGCGGCATCCGGTATCACCCAAGCGTCACGCTGGACGAAGTAAAGGCGCTGGCTTCCTGGATGACATGGAAATGCGCCACAGTGAATATCCCGTTCGGCGGCGGTAAGGGCGGTGTGAGATTGAATCCGAAGCTGCTCTCGCGAGGAGAACTGGAACGGCTGACCCGGCGGTACGCCACCGAGATCGCACCGATCATCGGCCCGGATCGCGACATCCCGGCGCCGGACGTGTACACCAATGCCCAGACGATGGCCTGGATCATGGATACGATCAGCATGTTCCACGGCCACACGGAATTGGGCGTGGTGACCGGTAAGCCGGTGAGCCTGGGAGGATCCAAAGGACGCAATGACGCGACCGGACGCGGATGCCTGTACGCGGTCCGTGAGGCCTGCCGGGTGCTTGGCATGCCGGTCTCGGGAGCGATGGTGGCGGTGCACGGCTTCGGCAACGCCGGCAGCGTGGCAGCGCGGTTGTTGCATGAGGACGGGGCGCGAGTGATTGCCGTCAGCGACACGAAAGGGGGCATCTACAATGATCGAGGTTTGGACCCGGCTCTGGTGGCGCGTTTCAAGGCGGAGACGGGAACGGTGGTCGGCTACGGCGAGGCCGATCGCATCAGCAATGAAGAACTGCTGGGCTTGAAGTGCGGCGTGCTGGTGCCGGCGGCGCTCGAGAACGCGATCACGCTCGAGAACGCGGACCGCGTGCGGGCGCGAATTGTAGCCGAGGCGGCCAATGGTCCGACCACGCCAGGCGCGGACGAGGTTCTGCACGACAAAGGCGTTTTCGTCATTCCCGATATTCTCTGCAATGCCGGCGGCGTCACCGTCTCCTACTTCGAATGGGTGCAGGATCTCTACGGTTTCTTCTGGACCGAAAAGGAAGTAAGCCACTACCTGGAGAGAACCATGACGGAGGCGTTCCGCGATGTGCACAGCACGGCCGGGCAACACGGCGCCAGCATGCGCACAGCCGCCTACATCCTGGCGGTGGATCGGGTGGCGGAAGCGACCAGGGAGCGGGGAATTTTCCCGTAGGCGTTATCCCTTCAGAATCTCCCGCGCCGCGTTGTGACCCGGGGCTCCCATCACGCCGCCGCCGGGATGCGCTCCCGACCCGCACAGATAAAGGCCTTTTACCGGCGTCCGATACCGCGCCCATCCGGCCAGCGGCCTCATCACGAACATTTGATCCAGGCTCATCTCCCCGTGGAAGATGTTGCCGCCGGTGATCGCGAAGCGCCGCTCGAGATCGAGCGGCGTCAGCACCTGGCGGCGCTCGACGATCGTTTTGATATTGGGGGCATACTCGGCGATGAGATCCAGCACGCGGTCCGCGAACGGCTCGCGCAGGTCGTCCCAGGCGGCGTCCTTCAGCGTGTAAGGCGCGTATTGGAGAAAGATGCCCAGGATGTGCTTACCGGGCGGGGCCAGCGATGGGTCGTACATCGTGGGCACGGTCATCTCGACGAGAGGCGATTGCGATGGCCGGCCATACTTTGCGTCATCCCAGGCGCGCTCGACGTATTCGATGCTCGGGCAGATGTGCATGGTGGCTTTGTGCTGCGGGCCGGGCCCACCCGGGAGCATGCGGAATTCGGGCAGACCGGAGAGGGCGAGATTGATCTTGCAAGAGGTGCCCTCGGAGCGGTAGCGGCGGATGCCGGCGACGAAATCGGCGGGCAGATGGCGCTCTTCGATCAAGCGCAAAAAAGTAACTTTTGGATCGAGGTTGCTGGCGACGGCGAGCGCGGGAATCACCTCGCCGCTCTCGAGCGCGACGCCTCGCACGCGCCCGTCCGCGACGAGAATTCTGGCGACCGGGGCATTCACGCGGATCTCGGCGCCGCGGCTGCGGGCGCTGGCGGCGATGGCTTCCGAGACGGCGCCCATGCCGCCGCGCACAAAGCCCCACAGCCCGCGATGTCCACCCACGCCTCCCATCGAATGGTGGAGCAGAATGTAGGCGGTGCCTTGCGACCGCGGCCCGCCGTTGGCGCCAATGACGCCGTCGGTGGCCAGCGTCACCTTCAGCTCTTCGGACTCGAACCATTCGTCCAGGAAATCGGCGGCGCTTTGCGTAAAGACTTTGACGAGACCGACGATCTCCTTGCGGTTGAGCCCGCGCAGGCGCGCAGCGAGTTTCAAATACTCGATGAAATCGCCAATCCCGTGCGGAGGAAACTGCGGTGGCGTGGTGAGCAGCAACGACTCGACGGCCTGAGACAGACGCTCGAGGTGATTCTCATACGCCGGATAGGTTTCGGCATCGCGTTTCGAGAACCTGGCGATCTCTTCGAGCGTCTTGCTGCGATCCTGCCACATGAAGAAACAGCGGCCATCGGGGAAAGGCGAGAAAAACGCCGGATCTTTGGCGTCGACTTTGTAACCGAAGCGCTCGAGCTCCAGATCGCGGATGACTTTTTCCTGGAGCAGGCTGCTGAGATAAGAGGCGGTTGAGACACGGTAGCCCGGCCAGATCTCCTCGGTGACGGCGCAACCGCCGACCATTTCGCGGCGCTCGAGAACCAGCACTTTGCGTCCCGCGCGCGCCAGGTAGGCGGCGGTGATGAGGCCGTTGTGGCCGCCGCCGATGATGATTGTCTCGTAGCCTTGCGCCAAATCCTCAGCTTGCATGGTGGCGGAGGCGCGAGTCAAACGGCTCGCCGCAGGCGGTCTGATAGAATGTCGGACGGAAGATGAAAGACGATCGAATTACCGTACGGTTCTCTACTGAACTCCGCCGAAGGCTGAAGGACGCTGCTCATCGCAGCGGAACGCGCGAGTCCGACTTGGTTCGCGGAGCAGTGGAGCGGCAACTCGCGGCCCAGGACGATGCAATCACCGCTTACGAGCGCGCAAAAAAGGCCGGGCTGATCGGAGCCGTGCGGGGAGCAAGTCGGGACCTCAGCACGAACCCGAGACATTTTGATGGATTTGGTGGCTCTTGAGTGGCCAGGTACTGGTGGACACGGGCCCGATCGTGGCCATCCTGTCGGAATCCGACGAACACCATGAGGCCTGCGTCGAGCAACTTCAGAGCATCACCGGGCCGCTGCTGACTTGTTGGCCCGTGATCACCGAAGCTGCTTGGCTCTTGAGGGCGTACCCGCTGGCTCTTGGAAGGCTCCTGTCCTCCTTCAATGGCCGGCCCTTTGAGCTTGTTCCTCTGAACGAGCCGGATCTCTCCGGAATAGCCGCGATTCTCTCCAAGTACAGGGGCTTGGGAATACAGCTTGCCGATGCGTCGCTGGTGCACCTGGCAAACCGGGAAGGGATCGAGATCATCTTCACTCTCGACCGCCGGGACTTTGGGGCGCTCCGTCTGGCGCGCGGAAAGAAGTTCCGTGTGATTCCATGAACACTTCTGCTCGTTCCCGAGTTCTCCAGCCCGAGGCAGGTTAGAACAATCGCCCTGTGGAGAGTCGCATGTCCGAGTCCTCGGGCGTCCGGGACGTCTGGCGGGCGGGCTGGACTTGTCCGGCGACCCTCGCCGACTTGGCGCCAGAGGTCCCAGAGGTCATCGTTGGGGGGTACGCTTGAACCCCGCTGTTGCCTGACGTATTAAAGAGACATGCGCCTCCTACTCTGCCTCGGTCTGGCTATCTGTACCCTGTGCGCTCAGGAACACTCGGACCGATAAAGCCAGGATCTCGACACGCTCGAACGCGAACTGTCTTCCCGCCACCCCCGCCTGCGCGAGGGCGAACTCCGGGAGGACTTTGCCCGCCGCATCGCCGAAATCCGCACTACGGTCGAAAACTCCAGCGATCAGCGCCTGGCCATCGCCATCGCCCGGCTCCTCGGGCGTTGCCTTCCCCCGTTTGCCCCTAGCCGTACGCTGGTTCTCCGACGGGCTGTTCATCAGCGGCGCTGTTGAACCCCACACCCGCCTGATCGGCGCACGCGTCGTCCGCATCGGCGAAGCAACCGTCGAAGGAGCCTTCGCCGCCCTCCGCCCCTTCATCTCCGCCGAGAACGACCAGTGGGTCCGCGAGATAAGCCAGAGCTATCTGCTCCTGCCTGATCTGCTGGAAGCCGCCGGACTCATCACCGGCACAGCGACCGTCCCCCTCACCCTCGCCAACCGCGCCGGCGAGGAGTTCGTCAACATGTCCCCTGGCGGCGGCATGATCCTCGCCGGGCCGCTTCGCACGTATCGACCTGAGCCCCTTTACCTGCGAAGCGCGTCTTACAACTACTGGTTCGATTTCCTGCCGGAGTCGCGCACTCTCTACATCAAATACAACCAATGCGTGGAGATGACCTCGCTTCCGTGGGCAGCCTTCCTCGCCGAGATGAACGAAGTCGCCTCCACCTGGCCGGTCGAGCGTCTGGTGATCGATCTACGCCACAACTCGGGCGGCTCTACCAAGTTCCTCCTCGACCTGCTGGAACAATATCGGCAGGCCATCGGCTCGGGGGTTGTCAGTTTCCCGAAAGGAACCTATGGCATCATCGGCAAGCGCACAGCCTCCTCCGCGGTCCTGAATGACCCACCGGCGGCAAGCCCAGTTCCTGGGGTGAGGTACAGAACTTCTCCCTACCCAACTCGCGCCTGACCATCACCGTCTCCACGCGATTCGTCAACCGCGCGGGCCACGATGAGATTTCCTTCCCGCCGAATCTCGCCGTCGATTTTTCGGCAAGCGCCTGGCTAGCCGGCCGCGACGCCTATCTCGACGCGATCCTTAACCGCTAGCGGATCGCCCACTGGCATCCGGGCCGCCGGATTCAAACGGCTGTCCTAAGTTCAGGCATGATCGTTGCGCTGAGAGCTGCAATCCTTGGAGCGCGGCTCCATCTCCTACCTAAGACACCGCAACGTTTACCGATCCCGTCCACATGGCCGTATCGGCATATCCGAAGTCGGTTTCAAAAAAGCCGACCGCCTATTTGCCGGTCTCAAACAATGCCCTGGGGAGTCCGGATTGTCGGACAATGCTCAGCAGCGTACCGCGCCGCTGCCTCGTTGGCGGATCGCAACGAATCCATGCTGTTCGAGAATCTGGCAAATCGCCGAGCCCGAAAGAACTCGGAGCTTACCCAACCGGTACCTCGACCTGCGTCACGAAGACTTCGCTGCGGAACCGCCGGTTCAACTCTGACGGTTCCGCGGTCTCAAAGAACAGAGTAAGCGCCTCGACCAGGTTCGTTCGGGCCTCCTCGATCGATGAGCCTTGGCTCGCAATATCGAGTTCCGGGCATAGCGCTACGAATCCATCGTCTTCTCGCTCGATGATTGCGGTTAAGCGCTGTGATTGCACCATGGTCCAAGTCTACACCAGATCACTTGGTTGCGTAGTCGCTAGCCAAACCGTTGAAGTGAGGCAAGGGAAGTGCTCCGCAAGTTCTGGTATGCGGAAGACTGGCTCCCCAAGGGCGACATTACATTACAAGAAATAGAAATTGCCATGCGCGACCAGAGAGTCCGTAAGCCACTGATTTGAGGACTACCTCGGTAAATCGGCGACGTGGAAACAGGTTCATAAGTGGGCTGACGATTCTCTGTTTCGATGTACTGCCTGGGCACCCGAATAAGACTCCTCTCAACGAGTTCTTGCAAGCAAAGAGGTTCGCCAGCCTTCTACTCCGGCAAGCCTACCTTCTTGCGCAGAGCCTTCACCCGCGGATCGCCGCGGAGCAGGGCGAATTCCGGATAGGTGAGCGCCCGCCCTATTCGCGCCGGGCCAAGCGGAGTCATGCGGTCCAAAGCTTCCAAAGTGCGGTCCTTGTCGCCCAGACCGGCAAAGATCAGGGCTTGGTTGAATGGCTTTGACGGATCGGCGGCTGCAAGTTTCTCGGCCTCCTCGCGGCGGCCCGCTCGCGCATAGGCGTAGCCGAGGTAACCTCCATTCGGGGCCCCGGCGAGGAGTTGAATCGCCTCGCCGGTTCTCCCCTGGCCTAACCGCGCCCGGGCCAAACAAGCATTCTTGTACCGATAGCCTGCCGGCAGTCTCTGGCAATGGGCGGCTGCCTCATCGAATCGTCCGGCGGCAGTCAGCATAAAGGCCAGGTAGTCCTGAACCTCGGGCGAGAGCGGGTCGGCCTTCTCCCCAACCCGCAACTGTTGCACTGCCTCCTCCACTCGGTTGAGCACCAAGAGAAGATATAGCGCGAAGTCGACGTGCGACGTCGAGCTGTTGGGGTCGAGCTCGATAGCGCGGCGAAAGCTCTTTTCCGCCTGCTGCCATTGCGCGTTGCGTGCGTAGGCAATCCCGAGCGCGTCGTGCGCTTCCGGTAACAGAGGGTCCAGCTCGATCGCCTTCTCCGCCGCAGCTCGCATTTTCGCTAACTCATCGGCCCGATCGGAACCGAATAAACCGGACCGGTATGCGTACGCCGCGGCGAGACCCGCATACGCAGGAGCAAGCGAGGGGTCTTTCGCGAGTGCTTCCTCGAACAGCCCGATCATCCGGCGGTTGCCCAGGACGCCTTCCTGCGTCCGCATCGCGCGCGCGCGGAGGTAGAGATCGTAGGCTTCGGCGTTGGTTTCGTAATGCCGCGGGCCGCGGCCCAGCTTCAATCGCAAGCTGTTGACGATACCGCGGGAGATTTCGTCCTGAATTGCGAAAACATCCGTCAACTCCCGGTCATACTTGCCGGCCCACAGCGGCGAATCGTCGCGTGTCCGGATTAACTGAACATTGATCCGCAACTGCCCGCCGGCCCGCAAAACTGAGCCTTCCAGGATGTAATCGGCCGCAAGCTGCTTTCCCGCTTCGCGCACGTTCAGCGGCTTACCCCTAAAAGCAAAGGAGGAGGTCCGGGAACGCGTCGCCAGCCCGTCGATGATGGATAGGTTGCGGATTAACTCGTCGGTGAGGCCGTCAGCAAAGTAATCGCTGGCGGGATCGTGGCTCAGGTTTTGCAGCGGCAGAACCGCGATAGCGACCGGGGCGTTCTGGCGCTGAACCCGCCACCAGCCCGTGGCTGCGAGTGCGACCGCGAGCCCCGTTAGCGCGGCCATAAACCAAAGCCGCGGACCGAGCCGGAATGCTCCGCGTACCCGTGAGGAAATGGCGCTGACAGACTCTGACGCAGGCTGGCGAAACACGGGCGTGTAGCCGCCCTTGGGAAGCTCGATGATCACGCGATCGCTGCTACCCTCGCCCTGGTAATACTTGCTCAGCCGCGCCCGGAGACGCACGGCTTCGGTGCGCACGATCGCGTCCTGCTTGGGGTCATAATCCGGCTTGCGGCCAAAGACCTCGATGGCGATCAGCGATTCCTTCAGTTCCGTGTCCCTACCCTCCAGATGCCGCTCGACCACGAAACGGAGGAATCCGGAAAGCCGGTCGTTGTGCGCAAAACCCGCACTTGAAAGTACCTGCTCCAGTTGCTTTCGAACGGCTGGCCCGTTGAACTCCTGGAGCTCCATAGCTCTGAGGATATCCTTACTTTTCACAAGCGTGCAAGGGTTGTAAAACCCTCTTTCAACCCCTTCCAACTCGTTTTCGCCGCCCAGGGGGTTCATCCTTCACTCATGAGGAAACCGGCGATTCGAAAAACAGGAACCCTGGCAATGGCAGTGCTGGTGGTCGCGCCGTTGTGCCATCTGGCGCCAGGGCAGGCGCCGCCGCCGGCAATTCTCGAAGTCGACGTCGAAAACCTGGTGGAGTACCAGAGCGACCTCCCGTACCCATCGAAAGTCGCAACCAATCCCGGCATCACACTCGCAGCCCCGCCCAGGAACTTTTTTCCAGCCCTGGTGGTGGCGGACATCGTAGCGGTCAATGGCCAGCCTGCCAAGGGTACGCTCGCAGCGCAAGCATGGGGGATAGGCTTGACGCCGGCTCCCAATCCTGGACGATCGATCGCTGACACCCGGCGGCTCTCACTCCGTTATCAGACGTTTGAGATCTTGAAGAGCGATGGCACCCCGGTTGGGACGATTATTGGTTTCGGACCGAATGGGGGGGCCGCTCCCCCCGGGGCGCCGTCGGCCCAAGCCGCGGGGAATTTGGCGATTGTGGGCGGCACGGGAGCTTTTTTGGGGGCTCGCGGGCAATTCGGGGCTGCGAGGTTTCCACCGAGTATCCCGGGCCGTGCGGCCTCATTCGCAGAGGACCCAGCCAACCGGCGCAAGAATGGAGGCGGAAGCCGGAGATTCATTCTGCACGTGATCCCGATGTTGCAGCCGCAAGTTGAGACGGGCGGCGGCAGAGGGGCGCGAGCCGGAGAGATCTTGACTATTTTCTGTACCGGTCTGGGGCCAACGCGTCCGGGCGTTGACCCCGGGAAACAGTTTCCCGCCACTCCTCCCGCCGTCGTCAATTCTCCGGTTGAGGTGACGGTGAACGGGAAGCCCGCCGAAGTGCTGGCTGCCATCGGCTTAGCCGGCGCGGTAGACCGCTACGAGGTGAAATTTCGGGTGCCTCCGGAGACGGTTAAAGGCGTGGCCACCATGCAGGTAAGTGCAGCCTGGGTTGCGAGCACACCCGCGACCATCAGGATTCAATAGAAGAAACGCAATCGCATAGAGGAAGGAGAGATCGACATGCAACTACGCAGATGGCAACTACTAGCAGTCTTCGCGCTGGCCTGGGCCGCGCACGCCCAAACCAGCCGGGGAACGGTGACCGGCACGGTCCTGGATGCCTCGGGCGCGGTGATACCGCGGGCGCGCGTGACTCTGACAGGCGTCGAAACCGGCGCCCGCCGTTCCACGGACACTAATGGAGCGGGAATCTATCGCTTCGACGCCGTGGATCTCGGCCTGTACGAGCTCAACTTCACGCATCCTGGCTTCCGGCCGTTTGTCAGCAGCGGAATGAACGTACAGGCGAATCGGGTCACCACCTTCGACCCACGCATGGAGGTGGGCGCGACAGAAACTCAGATCGAAGTGAGCGGCGAGTCGAGCGAGATCCTGATCAGGGACAGCCCCCTGCGGGGCGGGAACTTCCAGCCGCGCGAGGTCCGCGATCTGCCTCTGATTTCCCTGGATCCGCTCTCGCTGGCGCGCACGTTACCCGGCGTGACCCAGGCCTCGGGGAGCTACCTCTGGACCGGCAGCCAGGGGGACAATCTCTCTCGCGGCTCGGAGTTCGCGATCAATGGCCAGCGCGTCCGGGCTAACAATTACCTTCTGGATGGCACGGAAAACAATGATATGGCGTTCACGGGCGTGGCCCAGGCATTCAACATCGCCGACGCGGTGCAGGAAGTCTCGGTGCAGACGGGCAACTTCGGCGTCGAGTTCGGGCGCGCGGGCGGGGGCGTCTTGAATGTGGTTACAAAGTCCGGCACGAACAACCTCCACGGCACTTTGCTGTGGCGTTACCAGTCGCAGCGGTTCAATTCGGTTTCCAATCTCGACAAACTGAACGATACCCCCCAATCGGTGTTCAGCAACAATGTTGCCGGGTTCACCGTTGGCGGGCCGGTCCGCAAAAACAAAACCTTCTTCTTTGGCGGCTTCCAGCAAAACAACCGCCATTCCACCGGCAATTTCCGGCTGGTGGTTCCTACCGCGGATGCCGTCTCGCGCTTGCGCGCGCTGTTCCCTTCTAACCCCAGGCTGGATTTGTATCTGAGCACGCTGGGAGAATTGCGGGGCTCCGGAGCGCCGTTTCCGTTACTGCTTGGCCAGGATCCGCAGACAGGCGTTGACCGGGGATCCGTGCAATTCGGCACAGCCTCTTACGTGCGGCCCTCGATCAACGATGGTCCTCAAGGGCTGGTGCGATTGGATCACTATTACTCAGAAGCGCACCGGCTATCCTGGCGCTACATCTTCGACTCGCGGATCACTTCGCCCAGTGGCATTGGGAACGCCGTATTCTTTCCCGGCTTCGTTCAGGAGGATGTCTACCAAACCCAGAACTTTCTGTTTGCCGACAGCTACACTTTTGGGCCAAGCTACACCAATGAGTTTCGTTTCTCTTATAGCCGCCCACACACGGACTATTTCAGCGTTTCGCCAGACTCGGTTCCGTTGGCGCGAACGTTGCCGCGAATCTCGATTTCCAATATCGCCTCGCCCGGATTGCCTTCGGGAAACACCCAGTTTCACTATGGCAACAACTTCTTGTTCCAGGAGACGCAAACCAAGCTGAGTGGCCGCCACGCCTTCCGCTATGGCGGCGAGTTCCTGCGGCAACTCGCGACGCAGGCCCGGGGAGCCAACTCACTAGGAGCGCTGAACTACACGAACGCGGTGGGCTATTCCGCCTTTGCCAACTTTCTGGACGACTTCAGCGGACCATCCAGCAGCGCCAGCAAGACTTTCGGCGTGGACGCGTTCCACCCGAACCAGTTCCGCCAGTCCTACTTTTTTCAGGACAACTGGAAGGTGACCCCGGCGCTGGCTCTCACACTCGGCCTGCGCTACGAAAACTTTGGCCAGCCAGCCAACGTCGTCCCCTACCCGGCGTTTGCCGGATTCGACACGGCCCAGTTTCTGGTGCGGCATGAAGTGAATCGGGACGGCAACAACTTCGGGCCGGCCTTGGGCCTAGCCTGGTCGCCTGGGGCGAAGCAGGGCTGGCTGGGCAGGCTGTTCGGCGACGGGAAAACGGTTTGGCGTGGCGGATACCAGATCAGCTACGACGCCTTCTTTACGCAGATGATATCGCTCGGCCTGGCTGGAACAACGCCCAATGCCATAAGCACCCAGACCAACGCTCCCAATACCGGGCGCGGATCTCCCAATTGGTCCGCGCAACTACCGGCGGTCTCCGCTTCTCCCAGCTTGCTGGACAGCCAGACCACCCTCGACAAGGACCTCCGCAGCCCGTACACGGAGCGTTGGTCCTTCGGCTTTCAGCGCCACCTGCCCAGCAACACTCTTCTCGACGTGTCTTACATCGGCTCGGAAAGCCACAAGCTGACGACTAAAGCCGATTTCAACCCGCGCCAGGTCAGCGGACAGCGCCTTTATCGCAACTTTGGACCGAGGGTGGTTCGCACCAGCCAGGGGAACTCGGCGTATCATGCCTTGCAAGGGCGTGTGGATCGCCGCTTCGCGCGCGGCTTTCAGTTAACGGCCTCTTACACATGGTCGCGAATGATCGACAGTACCAGCGAGGGGGTCGGCAACATTAACCAACAGGAGACCGGGCAGAACCTGACGTCCATCCCGGTATCACAGGGAGGATTGAAGCTCGATCGCGGCTTGAGCGATTACGACCGCGCCCACAGGTTCACCCTGGTCTATTTGTGGGAGGTTCCGGGACCGCGAACGGGCCCGTGGAAATATGCCTTGGGCGGATGGTCGATCGCCGGCATCACAACGCTCCAATCCGGGACTCGGTTCACGGTTGCGAACGGCACCGACCGCAACAACGATGCTGTCAACGCGGATCGGCCCGATCTTGGCAATCCCAGCGCGGTTTTGAACAGCCGGGCCATCCTCTTTCCGCGCTGCGCCACTGGCTATCAAAATCCGGACACCGGCTCATGCGTTAGTCCGGGCGACGTACGTTGGGTCGAAGGAACCGGGCTGCCCAACGCGTCCACGGCCGGGCGAAATACGCTCGCGACCGGCGGCACCAGCAACTTCGATCTGAGCCTTTCCAAGTCGTTTGCGGTGGGAGAGAGGAGGTGGTTGGAGTTTCGCCTCCTCAGCAGAATTCGTGGGTTGATTCTGGTTCCGGGAGTCGTCCCAAGTTGTGATACAGGGCAGTTTCCATAGCGTTGTAGGTACGGAAGCCGTAGGATCGTCTGGTAACCACTCGGATTTTGTTGTTGAGTCCTTCGACGGCTCCGTTGGAGATCTCTCCCTTGGCTCGAAACCAGTTCAAGATGAGCGGTTCGTGGGCGCGCAACATCCGAGCCACCTTCTTCATTGGTTCGAGGCGGCTGCGCATGGCGCGGAAGCACCAATAGTCGAGAAACGCTCCGGCCCAGATCACCGATTTGTACTTCCAGAAATGGAAGAAGGTCTCTTTCAGGTCCCAGGCTCGTGCGGTAGCCATCTTGCTGCCGAGCAGAGCATTGAGTTTTTGCCTGGCCCGCCCGCGCACCCGGCTGCCGCGGCGGAGCAGGGGCCAGCGCAGATGCTTGAGCCGCTGGGCGGATTCCTTGCTCTTGGCCCGCAGGCGTGTACTCTCGGCCCGGCGCACCTGATCCACGGCTTGGTTCAAGTGGCTCGTAATATGAAAGCGATCCAACACGTGCAACGCATGGCCGGCCCGGGCCGCGATGACTTGCAGGTAGGGCTTCCACATATCGCTGCACACAAAACGCAGCCCTTGGACCACCTCTGGCCCCAGAGCCTTCAGTCCTCGCCGCAGCGTGGCTTGCGTGCGCCGGCGTCCCACCCATAGCAAGCGCCGGCAGTGCTGATCGATTTGGTAGATGACGGTCAGGAAGTTGTCCGCCCGCAGGCCGTGTCCCCAATGAATCTCGTCCACTCCGATGGATGCAACCCCGCACAGTTGCCGGTGAGCCAAACCCCATTCCACAAACCATTCCACCGACCGGTACACGGCTTCCCAGCTGGTCTGGAAGGCGCGTGCCGTCTCCCGCCAACTCAGCCGTCGCGCCCAGCGCGCCAGGAATCCCATCATCGCGCAGCTCACCGGCCGCTTGCCGTCGCTCCAGGGAATGTGCTCGACGACCACCCCATGCTCGGGGCACTCTACCCGCCGTGGCGCGTAGCAGAAGTAGGTCGGGATATTCCATAGCGGCACAAATAGCCAGCGCCGTTCCGGCAAGCGGTCATAGCCCGGCGCCGGCCGCTGACAGCGCGAACAGCGCCCGCGGATCCCGCCATGCGGCGCCACGCTGATCTCGATCGACTCCGGTTGCCCCTGGCGGCAATGCATGCGCACCTCGCGGTACACGAAACCCACGAAACGTTGCACTCGATTCAAAATGGTCTTAACCTGCAGTTGAATGGCTGATCTCCTCGATGGATGAGTCCCTGTCTCTCAACTGCAGATTAATCCAACCCGCTGGAGATCAGCTGTTCTTCTTGGCCATTCTTGGGGCGCAATCAGTTACGGATCGGTTGGTCGGATTCAAGATTCCGGGGCGGCTCGAAGCCGCCCCCGCCATTCCGGCGCTTGAGTCGGCGCTCGGGTCGCATTCCTGCGGAGCCCTGTCCTCCGCTCAAGTGCCTCTATTGTAGTGCAATCCAAACAGCCATTCTGGCCCGAAAGCGGTAAATTCCGGGGGTTTGGGGGCAGCGCCCCCAATTCAGAAAGGTGGTTCTTCCTTGTACGTCGGTTGTGCCTGATCGGGCTGGCCATTGTCAAGGCCCAGCGAAAGCGAAGCACGCACGACCGGCATGCGCTCAGCTTGCGACAGATCCTACCCACAGATTCTGCTACAGAGCCGGAAATGGCCGTGGACTGGATCAGCGAGAGGCTGCCCTTCTCCCGGCCGCCAAGCTGCTGCACTCGCAGTGTCTGGCTAACACAGGGCTGGCTCCGGTACTGAACGATGACATCGACAACGGCATCAGGACGTTTGCCGGAGAGATCCGGAGCGATTTTGTTAGAAGCAAATCCCGCCACGGC
>JACQDF010000144.1 GCA_016201205.1 Acidobacteriota bacterium | reverse complement strand
GCCCAGCGGCTGGACCGGCAATCCGCAGGTGCCCTACGCCAAGTCGATCATGGATTACATCTTCCGCTGGATGGCGGCCAAGTTCATCGGACCGGAGGCTGTTTTGGGCGAGGCTGGCGAAGCGCCGAAGCTGCGGCCAACCGAGCCGGAGCCGCAGCAATCGCTGCCGTTCGGGCCGGCAATCGAGGATGCGCCGCTGTGCAGCGAGTGCGGCGGGCTGATGACGCGGAACGGATCCTGTTACAAGTGCGAGAACTGCGGCGGCACGAGCGGGTGCAGTTAGGCCCTGTCACCATTCGGGACCGCTTGCTGACGCGCGCGGCTCAGCAAGGGCTTCCGAGCCGCGACCGCGAGAACCAGGAACTCATCGCCGACCGGTTCGAGGAAGCCAAAGCTACGGGCAAACTCGGTAAGGGAACCGTCGCCCGACTTGCCCGCGAGCGGGCTGGAGCGTCGCCAACAATCACAATCCGGCTACCGGAAGCTGATCTCCTGCGAGCCAGAACTCTAGCCGCCGAGAAAGGATTGCGGTACCAGACGTACCTCAAGATGTTGCTCCATCAGGCTCTGAACTCCGAGGAGAGAAGGGTGGGACGCCGCTAGCACCAGGACACGCCCCCTTTGGTGGCGCTGTGCATGAGATGGTAACCGAATGTAACCGAAACGGGGCCTATCTTTCCAGGAAGAACCATAGTACAATTCTTCAGGATTTCAAATCATCTTGCGGGAATTCCCGCAAGTTTGATGACGAATGGCAAACCTATGCCATGAGCAAGGAGGTGCTGAAGTATGGCAGGCAAGAATGCGTCGCCAGGCGGTTCTGGAGCCAAGGGAGCCGAGGAGCTGAATCTGGGAAAGCCGGAAACGATTCTGAGCGGGCTGGACCCGCACTTGCAAGAAACGATTCTTACGTACCGGTCCAAAGAGCCACACGACCGGACCGTGGCTCGAGAGGACGAATCCGGAAGGGTGCTGGTGGATGTGATCGTGAAGGTGAAGGATCCGGCCGTCCCGGTGCCGGGGCTCAACGTGGTGCGACAGATTGGGGATATCCTGACCGGAACGGTGGCGGTCGAGGACATCGAGTCTGTCCGCACGCACGCGAATATTCAGAGTTTGAAGCGCGCCACCGAGCTGCATCCCCATTTGAACTTCTCGGTCAAAGAGATTGAAGCCAATCAGGAAAGGATGGCCGCCCTCAGCGCGCCCGCCACGCCGGCGGTGAATGGGAAGGGAGCGATTGTCGGTGTCGTCGACTACGATCTGGATTTCGTGCACCGGAACTTTCGCCATCCTGACGGCACGACCCGCATCCTGTTCCTTTGGGATCAGACCAGCGCAGCGAACGATATGTCTCCGGCCGGATTCAATTATGGCCGGGAATTCACCGCGGATATGCTCGACCAGGCTCTGGAAACCGACGATCCGTACGGAGCGCTGGCCTACGAGCCGGAGGAGGAAGCGCACGGAACCCACGTGACCGACATCGCAGCCGGCAACGGGCAGGCCACCGGCCGTCCCGGAGTGGCTCCGGGGGCGGGCATCATCTTCGTCCAGCTCCATGGCGGCGACGTGCGGCAGGAAGATTCCTTCGGCAACTCGAGAACGCTTCTGGAGGCTGTCGACTACATTTTCCAGAAGGCGGCGGAGCTGGGGCGGCCGGCGGCGGTCAACATGAGCCTTGGAACGCATGGCGGGCCACACGATGGTTCGACCCTCGCCGAGCAGGCCTTTGACAAGATGCTGGAAGTTCCCGGGAGAGCCATTGTCATTTCCGCCGGCAACTCCCGGGAGCGGCGCAGCCACGCCAGCGGGACGCTGGCCGCCGGGCAAACGCGCACGCTCGGCTGGGAGATTCTGGCCGGCGATCGCACCACTAACGAGCTGGAAGTGTGGTCCCAGGGCAACCGCCAGATCGAATGTACCTTGATCACTCCCGGCGGAACTCGCCTGGGTCCGGTGCTGCCCAATCAGACCGTGCCCATCCAGCAAGCCGGACAAAGAGTGGGGAGCATTGTCTCGCGCACCAACGACCCCAACAACGGAGACAACCAGATCAACATCATTCTGTCTCCGGTCCTTCCGAAAGGGACGTGGCAGTTGGAGCTTCGATCAAGATCCAATGAGGCATTGACGTTCGACGCCTGGATCGAGAGGGACGATCGTGGCCAGTCCCGCTTCGTGACGGCGGATGATGACCGCCGGCGCACCGTCGGGTCGATCTCATGCGGCCGGAAGACGATCGTGGTTGGATCCTACAAACACCGGGTGTTGTCACGCGCGCTTTCCTCCTTCAGCTCGGAGGGGACGACGCGGGATGGAAAGCGGAAGCCGGAAGTGAGCGCTCCTGGAGATGAGGTGCTGGCGGCGGCGTCCAGGTCGCAAGGCGCGATCCGCATGTCGGGCACCAGCATGTCGGCTCCGCACGTGACCGGGCTGGCGGCGTTGACCATGCAAGCCGCGGGCAGGCAACTCACTTGCGACGAAATCCGCGAGGCGGTGATCACTCACGCGCGGAGAAATCCGCCCCCGGGTGCGGATTGGCACTCGCGGTACGGATTTGGGCGCGTGAGCGCGGAGGCGGCGGCGCGATCGGTGCTGCCTGCTCCGGTGCACGCCAGCGTCGTGAGAACAAGAGCCGTAGCTGCCGGAGCTGGAGCCGGCGGTACAGCGACTGCCGAGGCCGGGATGGCGCCTGGCGACGCCTTCCTGGGTCAGATTGTGGAAGCAGCGCACAAATCGCAGACGCGGGTGCGCATTGAGATTGAAGTCGAGCCGGCGGGCCTCGCCCACCGTGAATCCTGACACGCCGGCATGCGCAACCTGGGGTTTCTTTGGGCTGCGGCGATCCTGTGGTCGCCGCACGTGCTGGCGCAGGATGAGCTGCCGATCCGCTCAGGAAGCGTGCAAGTGACCCGCGCCACCGTCTTGCGCTCCCAACCGGGCAACGCCTCCCCGACCATTGGCCAGCTCAGCGAAGGAGCAACCCTGCGCTGGCTGGAAGGGCAGCAGATGGGCGCATTCCTCCGCGTGGTCGGCGGCAAAGGACCCCAGGGCTGGGTTCACGCGGATGACATCCGCGTCCTCAGCCAGCCTCCCGCCGGTGCGCCTCCGGTCGAGGCAGTCACCTCGCCGTGCGCGAACTCGCTGGCGGCCTGCCCCGCCAACGGATGCGCACCGGCGGGATCCGCGCACGCCCTGTTCAACCAGGTGAAGCGGCAACAGCCGCAGGGCGCCAGCGCAGTGGCCCTTGGCTTTGCCGATCTGGCGTCCCTGCAATCCCAGGCGGACAACCTGGTCGGGCAAGCCGGCGACCTTTCCGCGCAACAGCGCGCTTTGCTTGTGAGTCTGACGGTCGCTGGAGGCAAAGTAGCTGAAGGCAGCCTGGTGCGGCTTACGGGATTCATTGCCCAGGGTCTGGCGCCACATCCCAACACCGGCGAATCGGTGAATTGCAGGCGCACGGGGCCGGAGAACAACGATTTTCACATCAGCGTCGCCGAGAACGCCTCCGAAACAGAATTCGACGGGATTGTCGTCGAGATGGTTCCTCAGAACCGTCCGAAACAATGGACGATCGAGAAGCTTCTTTCCGCTCGGAAACAGAAGCGCCGTGTTCTTATTTTCGGCAAACTCTTTTACGACAACGCTCACCTGGTCAACGCCGACCCCGCCCATTCCCTGTCCGGGCAGCCGAAACGGTTCTCCCTTTGGGAAGTGCACCCGATCACCCGGTTCTTCGTTTGCACGAAGCCCAACAACGCCTGTTCTGCGAATAACCTGCCCGACTGGACCCCACTCGAGAAGTATTGAGTGATCTTGCGGCCGGTCGCCGGTTTACAATATCCGCTATGGATTCCGTTTCCCGCAGAACCTTCCTTGCCACCGGCGCCTCCGCCATGACCACTGCGCGCGCCTACGACCGCGTGAAAGGCGCCAATGAGCGTCTGTTCATCGGCGTCATCGGCTGCGGCGGCATGGCCACCGGCCACATGCGCCAGCTTGTCCGCATGAAAGAGGCCGAGAACGCCGAGATCACCGCCGTCAGCGACATCTATAAGAAGCGCGCCGAGCGGGCCTCCCAGCTCACCGGCGGCAAAATCGTCAAGGACTACCGCCGGCTGCTCGAAAGCAAAGAAATCGACTACGTGCTCATCGCTACCCCCGAGCACTGGCACGCGCAGATGACTCTCGATGCCGCCTCCGCCGGCAAGCATATCTACTGCGAAAAGCCGATGACCTATTCGGTCGGGGAAGCCACGCGGGTGGTGGCCAAGATCAAGCAGACCGGCGTCAAGATGCAGGTCGGCGTGCAGGGCATGTCGGACGAATCGTATGAAGTGGCGCACCAGCACGTCAAGGACGGTGTGCTCGGAAAGGTGGTGCTGGCGCAGATCGACTACTCGCGCAATCACCTCGGCGACTTCTGGCTCTCTCCCTCTGACGAAACCGCCCGGCCCGGCGAAGACCTCGACTGGAACGCCTTCCTCGGCCCGGCCCGTAAACGCCCCTGGGACCCGGAGCGATTCTTTAGCTGGCGCCGCTTCTGGGATTACTCTGGCGGCATCGCCTCGGACCTTTTCATCCACCGCGTCACCCGCATCATCAAGGCGCTGGGCCTCACGTTTCCGGACACGGTAGTCGCTACCGGCGGCAAGTTCGAGTTCAAGGAGAGCAAAGCCGAAATCCCGGACACCTTCAACATGCTGCTCGATTACCCGGAAGGAGTCACCATTCAGCTTGTCTCCTCGATGGCCAACGACACGCCGGTCAGCCATCTGCTGCGCGGGCACAAAGCGACCCTCGAGTTTACGCGCACCGGCTTCACCATTACGCCGCAACACCTCTATGCGAAAGAAGTGAAGCCGGTCACCTACGAAAAGAAAGGCGCCGAGGACGTCGCGCTTCACCACAAGAATCTCCAGGCGGCGATCCGCAAGAACGAGCCGCTCAAGTGCGACTGCATGCTCGGCTACTACGGAGTCGTCGCCGCGCGGATGGGCGTCGAGTCCTACCGCCGCCGCAAGTACTTGCGATGGGACCGCGCCAAGGAGAGAATCGTCCATGCGTAGCCTGCTGGCGCTGGCGTTCGCCTTCGCGGCCGCGGCCCAGGATTACGACCTGCTGCTCAAGGGCGGCCACGTCCTTGATCCAAAGAACAGCGTCCATGCCGTCCGTGATGTGGCCGTGAAAGACGGCCGCGTCGCGGCTGTCGGCGGGAATATCCCTTCCTCGCAGGCGCGAAAGATCATCGACGCCAGCGGGCTCTATGTGACTCCGGGGCTGGTCGATATCCACGTGCACGTCTTTGCCACCACCGGCATCCAGGACGCTTGGGCTGGCGACAACAGCCTGATGCCCGACGGCTTCAGCTTCCGCACCGGCGTCACCACCATGGTGGACGCAGGCAGCTCCGGCTGGCGCAACTTCGAGACCTTCCGCCACACGGTCATCGACCGGGCGCGCACCCGCGTGCTCGCGCTGATCAACATCGCCGGCCTCGGCATGATCACCGATGTCACCGAGCAGTACATCGGCGACATGAATCCGCCGGAAGTCGCGCGGCTGGCACG
>JACQDF010000143.1 GCA_016201205.1 Acidobacteriota bacterium | reverse complement strand
GCTCCTGGTGACCTGGCTGCTCGAATACCGCTGAGCGCCGCCCCCCACCGAGTATTGCGTCTAATAAGTGGCGAATGCGATCCAGTAAGTGTGCAGCGGCACGGCGTTCCAACCCAGCAGCCGGCGGCAAACAGCGGCGCACTGAGGATCACGGGGGCCAGGCCCACCATGTAGAACGTCGTTTCCACCGCGCCAGCCACCCGACGCGGCGCTCGACCGGAAGGGAGGCCCGCGGCGTGCCCGGTCTGGCGCAGGGGATCGCGCTCGAGTTCGGCCAGGGACGCGTCGTCGTGCTGGGAGAGACGGCGATGATCACCGCCCAGCGTGTCCGCGCCGGCGAGCTCGAGATGCTCATCGGAATGAGCCGTGGCGGCAACGACAACAAGCAGTTTGTGCTGAACGTGCTGCACTGGCTGTCGAAGCTGATTTGAGAATCTATTCAGGCGTGCTGGCTTTGAGCAGGACGAAGCCGGTCGAGCCAGTATGCCCAGTAGAGATCCATCGGATTCACCGCCGTGATCCCAGGCTTGATCGCCACGTGTTCGATTCCCCGCTCTCACCAGGAGGAACGCCAGCACATCGGGGGTCAGGGATGCCAGCATCAGCGTGCCGAGAGAGGTCTCCGGCGCAATACGCTTGGCGGCAAAACCTGCGGCGAAGTGTCCGATGAACATCGCGTGCGACTCAATGGCTCATTCTCATCGTCTGTCCAGCGCCTCTTTGACCCATCGCCGCGCCAGCGGATGCAGATCCGAGTAGGCCTCCCAGGCCGAGCGAGCCCATCGCTCCAGCGCGTCGATCCGGCCATCGAAATCGCCGGCGGCAAGCACATCCGCAATCGTCACTTTGCCGCGGGAGATAGGCAGACCCGGCTTGTGGATGGCAGGACGGCCAGTCAGATGCGCCGCAAACCGAAGCGGAAGCGGCGTGCTCCATCATCCGTGCACCGGCGGGACGCGGTTCGCCCAGGGGAGCGACTTCTCGAGCTGCGCGGCGATGCGAATCAGCACATCCTCACGCCCGTAGCCGGCGGCGAACTGCACGCCCACCGGCAATCCTTCCGACGACCAATGGAGCGGCAGCGTCATCGCCGGCTGCCCGGTCATGTTGAAATATGCCGTGAACGGCGTCCAGCGAATCACGTTCGCGATGTTGCCGCCGGCAAGGCTGAGCGAGCCGAGCTTCGGCGTCACCATGCCTGTGGTGGGCGTCACCAGCAGATCGAAACCGCTGATCCACCAGGCGGCCATGGCAGTGGCGAAGGCGTGCATGTCTTCGAGCGCGGTGACATAGTCGGCCGCGGCCGCTTTTCTGCCCAGGTCGAGAAAGTAGCGCGTGTCGGGGTCCAGATCGTCAGGCCCGGCGGTCTTGCCGAGTCGTTTTTCGAAGCCCTGAACGGCCGCCAGCAGGCGCACGGGCCAGATACGGAGGAAGATGGTTCCGGTCTTCGGCTCGTCGAGCACCGGCGGGTGGGCGAGTTCGACACGGTGGCCCAGGGACTCGAGCAGCTTTCCGGCTTCCTCGACCGCCCGGCGGCACTCCGGATCGAGTTCCCCCTTCACCGTCGAGGCGAATCGGGTCATCAGGCCAATGCGAAGCTTGCCCGGGGATGCCCCAACCTCTTTGATGTAAGGCCGCGCGGGCGGAGGCGGCGCCACGGTTTCGCCAGGCACGGATCCGGAAGCAAAATCGAGACAGGCCGCCAGATCGCGTATCGTGCGCGTTTCGAATCCCTGAACGCTCACCGGCGTCACCCATTCCGTTCCCGGGGACATGCTGATGCGGCCGCGCGATGGTTTCAAGCCCACGACGCCGCAGGCGGCCGCCGGCGTGCGGGCGGAACCACCCCCGTCGGAGCCATGCGCCACCGGAACCATGAGCGACGCAACCGCCGCGCACGATCCGCCGCTCGATCCGCTGGGCGTGCGAGTCAGATCCCACGGGTTCTTCGTCGGGCCCCACGCCAGAGGCTCGGTGGCCGCCACCGCGCCGAACTCGGGTGTGTTGGTTCTGCCCAGATTGATGAAGCCCGCCCTGCGGATGCGATGCGCCAGCTCGGCGGTAACCGCCGCCTTGTAGCCGTTGTTCTTGAGGAAGCGAGAGCCCTGGGAATCGGGCTCGCCGGCAGTGGTGCAGCCGAGATCCTTGGTCAGGAAGGGGACCCCCGTGAATGGCCCTCGCGGGAGGCTCCCGGACCTGGCTTCCTGGCGCGCTTTCTCGAAGCGCTCCCAGACGACAGCGTTGAGCTGAGGATTGAGTTTCTCGATGCGCCGGATGGCGGCATCGACGAGCTCGAGCGGGCTCGCCTTGCCCTTGCGGACCAGTTCCGCCTGGGCAGTGGCGTCCAGGCGCGCTATCTCATCGGAGGCTTGGGCGGCTGCCGAAATAGCGGCGGCCGCCTGCAAAAGCTCGCGGCGGTTCATGAAAACCAGTGTAGTATCCAGGAGGGTTTGCGTAAGACCGCTTGCTGACGCGCGCGGCTCGGAAGCGCTTTCTGAGCCGCGACCGTTAGGGAGCGGATCGGGTAGAATGTCAGTGGCCTTCCTCTGAGCAAACATGCACTCATCAGAAGGTTCGGCACAACGGATTCGCACCGGCTGGGCCACATTGCTCGCCGGAGTTGCGGCAGCGATTCTCCTGTTCGAGGCGATTTCGGGTCTGGCGATCGCGTTCGGCCCGTTTCATCCCGTCATCGAATGGGGTCTGCTGGTGCACACGCTGGCGGGCGTAATCACGTTCGCTCCGCTGGCTTGGTATTTGGTGCAGCACTGGCGAGACTACTCCGGCCAGACGCTGTCAGACGTGATGCTGCTCGGCTACGCCGGCCTGATCGCGCTGGCTGTTTGCGCGGTGTCCGGATTCATTCTCACCTGGCAAGGATTGCTGGGGACTCATACGGCGGCGGTGCTGCGGTACATGCACCTGATCTCGACCTTGATGGCGCTGGCTGCAGCGGTTCCCCACATATTGATCTCGTGGCTGCGCCGTCGCCGCGCAGAATTCACTCGGCCTGCCGCGGGATGGCTCCGGCAGGCGGCTGTCGTGTGCGTTGGCGGTCT
>JACQDF010000151.1 GCA_016201205.1 Acidobacteriota bacterium | reverse complement strand
GGACATCGACGAGTTCTGCGATCCCGACTGCGGAAGGCTGGGGGCGAACATGATGATGAACCCGCAGTTTTCCGCGCTGTCGGCGTGGAGCTCGATCGCCGGCGGCAACTACCACGCCTTGCAGTGGACGCTGCGCAAGCGGTTCTCGCAGGGTCTGACCCTCGACTTCAATTACACTCTCTCCAAGTCCACGGACCTGGCTTCGGACGAGGAGAACAGTGGTTCGTTCGTCGGATTCCTGGAGAACTCCTGGAACCCGTCGCAACGGCGCGCGGTCTCCAACTACGATCAGTTGCACATCTATAGCATGTGGTGGGTCTATGAGCTGCCGTTCGGGCGCAACAAACGGCTCGGCGGCGGGGTGAACCGCCTCGCCGATACTTTCATCGGCGGGTGGCAGATCTCGGGTGTGTGGACCCAGTCCACTGAATTGCCGGTAAGTGTGGGCAACGGGCGCAATTGGCCGACCAACTGGAACATCACCGGGCGTGGCACGCCGAAGGGCCCGACGACGGTTTCCACAAAAACCAGGAATGCTCCGGCGGTGTCCGGGCGTGGCGGCCCCAATATCTGGCCCAACCCGGCCAAGACCCTCGAGGAGTGGCAGTTTACATTGCCTGGACAGAGCGGAAGCCGAAACACGGTGCGAATAGACGGGCGTATGAATTGGGACTTTGCCGTCGCCAAGCGGTTCCAGATGCCTTACGCCGAGAGCCACTCGTTGCAGTTCCGCTGGGAGACGTATAACCTCCCGAATCAGGTGCGGTTTACGAGTCCCGAGCTGAGCCGCGTGGGCACCGCCAACTGGGGCAAGTACACGTCCCAGGCGAATTCGCCCCGCCAGATGCAATTCGCTCTCAGGTACGACTTTTGAACGGCCGCTCCCTGACGGTCCTGACGGTCGCGGCTCTGTTTCGGAGCCGCGCGCGTCAGCAAGCGGTTTTCAATGGCCCTCGGCTTCCAGGAACCGCTCCGCCTCCATCGCCGCCATGCAGCCGGCGCCGGATGCGGTGACTGCCTGGCGGTAGGTGCGGTCCTGCACGTCGCCGGCGTGGAATACGCCAGTGACAGAGGTGCGCGCGCCGCCTTTGGAAACGATGTAGCCATCGGCATCCAGCTCGATTTGCCCGGCAAAGGGCCGGGTATTCGGGATGTGCCCGATGGCGATGAAGAGGCCATCCACTTCGCGGTCGCGCGTTTCCCCGGAAGCGACATTCCGCAGGCGGACGCCGGTGACTAATCCTTTGGTCACGTCGTGGACTTCTTCGATTACCGTGCTGGTCACAAACTCGATTTTCGGGTTAGCCCTGGCGCGGTCGAGCATGATTCTGGAAGCGCGGAACTGATCGCGGCGGTGAACCAGAGCGACGTCCCGGCCGAAACGCGTCAGGAAGAGGGCCTCTTCCATCGCCGAGTCGCCGCCGCCGGCCACCATGATGTGCTTGTCGCGGAAGAAGAAGCCGTCGCAGGTGGCGCAGGAGCTGACGCCTTTGCCGATCAGCTTCTGCTCGGAATCGAGGCCCAGCCAGCGGGCCGAGGCGCCGGTGGCGATGATCAGCGTCCGTGTCTCGATCCATTCCCCTTCCACGCTGAGGCGGAAAGGGCGGCGGGACAAATCCGCCTCGAGCACGGAGCCGTCGCGATATTCAGCGCCAAAATGCTGCGCCTGTTGTTTGATGCGATCGACCAGAACGGGGCCGTCGATGCCCTCGGGGAAGCCCGGGAAATTCTCGACCAGCGTCGTCAACGAGAGCTGGCCTCCGGGCTCATGGCCGGAGATGACCAGAGGCTTCAGGTTGGCCCGGGCCGTGTAGATGGCTGCGGTATTGCCGGCGCAGCCGGAGCCGAGAATCACCACATTGAACATGGACAAAAAAAGAGGATCGGGCGGAACCGCCCAATCCTCATCCTAACACGGTGGCCAGGTTCTTACGCGCCGTTCGAAGGCGCAGAGGAGAGGAACAGGGGAATCATCTCTTCGCCAGGCGGCGCCGGCCGGCAAAGCCAAGCAGAACGAGGCCTGCGCCAGTTAGAGACAGCGTAACGGGCTCAGGAATAGGGCGGTCGTCTCCAAGCCCGCCCTCGAGAACGTCGTTTCCACAGGTGGCCGACGCAAAGTTCACCAGGGTCCACGAGCTGCTCAAAGCCGAGAGGAACAAGGCGTTCTGTGTGGGGATGGTGATGTTCACCAGGATCTCGGGACCGCTTCCGATTAACGAAGTCTGCACTGTGCCCGCGCCGCCGATATCACTGGCGCCGGTCGAATTGCCCCAGACATCCTCGTTGGGCCTGTAGGTTCCGTTCGGGTTGTTCAATACGGTGGAAGCGGTGAGAAAACTGCTGACTGAGTACAGGTGCCCGGCCAGCAGGGCGCCCAAGCCAGGCGAGGAGTTGTTATGGCTGATTAGCGGCACTGCCCAGCGGCTGCCGCCGTTTTGAAACAGCAAGTCGCCTGGATACATGTTCGGAAAACCTCCCACCGTGATCGCGCTCAGCGTCGTATCACCGCCATTCTGGCCGTAGTTCATCCGGACCTGAATGCCCAGATTTCCGCCGGCGTAGTTGATCGCCACGCTTTCAATGTCAAATCGATAGAGCAAGCCAATGACATCGCCGTTGTTGCTGGCGGAACCAGGGTTGGGAACATAGGGATCCGTGATCGTGGTGGCCGGCGCAATCACCGCCGCAAGCATCACCAGGGTCATCCACAGCAGAATCCTGATCGCTTTCATACCAGCCCTAAGGTGGCATCCGGGGCGAAAGGGCCGGAATGGACCGCGGGTAAGCGCAGTACCAAAAAACAAGTGAAAGAGCTTAGTACGCCGGAAATAGTTCTATGGCGCGCTGTGAAACTATAACTGGCTGAGAATCAGCAGGTTAAAAGCCGCCATGGACCAGCCGGTACGCCAGAAACGAGCCGGCGTAGGCCAGCAGGCTCATGTAGGCGAACTGGATCGCGGGCCACTTCCAGCCACCCGTCTCGCGGCGTACCACCGCGAGCGTGGACATGCACTGCATCGCGAAAGCAAAAAAGATGAGGAGGGCCACGGCGCCGGCAGGGGACAGATCTTTTTGAAGCGCCTTCTCGAAACCAACGGCTTCAGCAGCCTTCTCCGGAGCGGCTTCGATTCCATAGAGGGTGCCCAGCGTTCCCACAATCACCTCGCGAGCGGCGAGCGAAGTGAGCAACCCGACGCCGATTTTCCAATTGAAGCCGAGCGGCCGGATGACAGGCTCGATGGTGCGGCCCAACATGCCGGCGAGGCTGTTTTGAATCGAGGGAGCTTTGCCGTCTTTGAGCGGCAAATGCGCGAGGAACCAGAGTGCGATGGCAACACAGAGAATGACCGTTCCCGCACGGCGGAGGAAGGCTTTCGCGCGGTCCAGCAGACGCAGGCCCAGCGAGCGGGGCGTGGGCCAGCGGTAAGGCGGCATCTCGAGCAGGAAGGGAGTTCGGTCGCTCTTGAGGATCGAGGATTTGAGCAGCCGCGCGGTCACGACCGCGGCCAGGAAGCCGAGCACGTACAGGCCTAGAAGGGCGGCGGCGCGTGTCCCCAGAATCGGTCCCAGCAGCGGGCGCTCCGGAAGAAACGCGGCAATGATCAGCGTATAGACCGGCAGGCGCGCCGAGCAGGTCATGAACGGCGCGATCAGGATAGTGGCAATGCGGTCGCGCCTGGACTCGATGGTGCGGGTGGCGAGGATGGCCGGAACGGCGCAGGCGTATGCCGACAGAAGCGGAATGAAGGACTTGCCCTGGAGCCCGGCGCGCGCCATGGTGCGGTCGGCGATCAGAGCGGCGCGGGCCAGATAGCCGGAATCCTCGAGAATGCCGATGAAGAAAAACAGCAGCAGGATCTGCGGAAGAAACACCACCACCGAACCGACTCCGCCCCAGACGCCCTCCAGCAGCAGGGCGCGCCACCATGCATCCGGCAGCCGATTCCCCATCCAGGCGCCGGAAAGCTGGATGAGCGATTCGACTCCATCCATCAGAGGGCGGGCGCCAGTGAAGATGGTCTGGAAGACGAGAATAACCACTCCAAGAAAAATGAGAGGACCGGCCGCCGGATGCAGAAACAAGCGGTCCAGACGGCGCGTCCAGAGCGGCGGCGCCGGCGCCTGATAGCCTGCCCTGGCGCCGACCCGGGCAGACCATTCGCGGCATCGAGGCACATCCTGAAGCACGGGCAGCTCGACGGGCCTGGGAACGGCAAACTGCCCGGCGAGAAAATTTCGGACCGTGTCGAGGCCTTCGCCGCGAGTGGCGCTGACGAGGGCGACCGGGGCATCCAACTGCCGGGCCAGTTTCTCGGTCTCGACTCCGCCGCCGCGCTTTCGCAGATCGTCCGCCATGTTGAGAAGCACGATCGTTGGGACGCCAGTGGCGAGCACGGGGGCGGCCAGCATGAGGTGGCGGCCCAGGTTGGTGGCGTCCAGGATCAGCAGAATCGCTTCGGGCTTGGGGACGCCCGGGATGTCGCCACGAAGGGCGTCACGGGTGATGCGCTCGTCTTCCGAGCGCGGATCCAGGCTGTAAACTCCCGGCAGGTCCACAACTTCGATCTCGACGCCATTGGAAAGCCGCGCCGTTCCGGAGCGGTGCTCGACGGTGACACCCGGGAAATTCGCGATTTTTTGACGGAGTCCGGTGAGCGCATTAAAGAGAGTCGACTTGCCCGAATTCGGCGGGCCGACAATGGCAACGGTCTTGCGGCCCGCAACGGCAGTGCGTGTGGGGCCTGATCCGTGCCCGCAAGCGCTCATGGAACAGCCTGGCTCCTCAGTCGGAGAAGCGCACTTGCAAATGCCGGGCGGTTTCCTTGCGGAGGGCGACTTCCGAGCCGTCGACGCGGAACACGCGGGGGTCGCCGCCGGGTGCGCTGCCGGCGGCTGCCACCATCTGGCCAGGCAGAAAGCCGAGCTCCATCAAACGGCGCGCCGTATCCTCGGGCAGGTCCAGCCGTTCCAGCACAGCCTGCTCTCCGCGCCGGAGTTCGGCGAGCGTCCGGCGCCGGCGGGGACGCTTGTTGACACCCATTTGCATCACGACTGAAGTATCTCAACAATCGGGATGTTTGTCAAGAGGCAGAACTGCCAGTGAATTGCAAATGTTTGACCGGCTACCGCTGGTGTTCGAGCGGAGCGGGCGCGGGCCGCAATTGTGCGTCTTCGAGCCGCTTGGCCTCCTGATAGGTGTAGACCATGCGGTGGATCACCGTCAGGTTCCCCAGGATGGCAATCACCCAGAGCACCGGCGCCATGCGGTCAAACAGGCAGCCGATGATCATCAGCACGATCCGCTCGGGCCGCTCCATGAAGCCGACTTTGCAACTGGGGATGGAATTCTCGGCACGGGCGCGGGTGTAGCTGATCATGACTGAAGCCGTCATGACGATGGCGGTGAGCACAACATAGAAATAGCGGTTGATGGAGGCGTAGTAGACGAGCAGGCCCATCAGCAGGGCGAGGTCGGAATAGCGGTCGAGAACGGAGTCGAAGTACCCGCCGAAGCGGGTCACCCGGTTGGTCTCACGGGCGACGCGGCCATCCACCATGTCAAAGATGCCGGCGCCGATGATCACGACTCCGGCCCATCGAAAGCGACCGAACGCCAGCAGCGTCGCGGCGCCGATGTTGATGAGGAGGCCAATGAAGGTAAGGACGTTGGGGTGGATCTTCGAGAGGGCCAGGCCGCGAACGATCAGCATGATGACCTTGTTGCAGGTCAAGCCGATTGCACCGGTGTACGTCATGTCGTCCTTTCTCGCCCCGGCCGGCTGGTAAGCCCGGGCGCGAGGCGGTTATTCCGCCAGATCGTGGATGGTGTTCACTTCGAGGATCTCGACCTCGCGCACACCACCCGGAATGGAAATCTTGACTTCATCTCCTGCCTTCCTGCCAAGCAAGCCTTTGCCGATGGGGGAAGAGGTGGAGATCAAGCCTTTGCTGACGTCAGCCTGCTCGCTGGTTACGAGTTTATACGTGATCTGGACGTCCTTTTGCAAGTCGAGCAGCACGACGCGCGAGCCAAGCCCGATGCGGTCGCGCGGGATCCTGGAGAGATCGGCCATCGAGAACTGGCGCAGGCGGGCCTTGAGCTGTCCCAGGCGCGCGTCCACATAGGCCTGCCGCTCCTTGGCGGCATGGTATTCGGCGTTCTCGCTCAAATCTCCGTGGGCGCGAGCTTTGCGAATCTCCTGGGGCAGCTCGGTGCGGAGCTCGAATTCGAGCGTCGCGATTTCTTGCTCGATTTTTTTCCGTATGTCTTCCATCGGCAGCGGGAAGCGTGCGCCACTCTGCGCATTATAGCGTTTGTTGCTGAGCTGCGCGCGTCAGCAAGCGGCTACTTCTTGATCGCCGGCGGCGTGACAGGCTTGATTGCGGGCGGCCTGGGCGCAAGGATCGGAGCCGAGGCGGACGGAGCCGCGGGAGCGGCGGGCGCCGCCTTGTCATACAGCTCGATGATGTCTTTGGTGATGTCAACTTCGTTGGCGGCATAAAGGACCGGCGTCTGTTGCGAGCTGACGTCCAGGATCACCGCATACCCTTTCTCTTTGGCGTACTTATCGATCACCACCATCATCTTCTGGCTCAGGTCCTGGAAGATCTTGGCCTGTTCCTGCTCGAGCTCCTGGCTGGCGTCTTCCACGTCGCGGTTGAAGGTCTTGGTCTGCATGTCGATGTCGGCCATCAGCTTGCGCTTCTGGTCTTCACTCAACACGCTGCCGCCTTTCTGCAACTGCGCCTGCAATTGCTGGATCCCCTGCTGCCTTTTCTCGATCTCTTTTTTCTTGGGGGCGAACCGCGTTTCCAGTTCCTGAATGGCCTTCTGCCCGTCCTTGGTGCTGACGATGGCGTTCTGGATGCTGATAATGCCCACTTTGGACGGGGCGTTCTGGGCGGCGGCCACTCCCACAATCTGGGCCGCTGCGAACGGCAACAGCCATAGCTGGTTCAAATGCATTGCGAAACTCCTTCGAATCTTTCCAATGTAGCAGGCTTTGGGGCGCATGTTCACTTCGGCAGCGTCTAGAACGTCCGGCTGATGGTGAACCGGAACGTGCTTCGCTTCTCGAAAAATGGCGTTGGCCGACCGGTGATGGAAACGGCGTTCAGGAACGAGGCGTTGTTGGGGAAATAGCCTCGGTCCAGCACGACCGGCGGATAGAGGAACTCCCGCACAATGGTCGGGTTGTAGGCCCAGTAGAGCCGGAAAGGCGCGTTGACCACGGGCATCATGATTTGCAATTCCAAGCCCGTCGAAGTGCGGATCTTTTGGGTGCTCCTGTTGATGAAGGCGTTGGAGTCGAAAAGCGCCTGCGGGAACTGCCCGTTGAGCTCGGCCAGCCGCGACGGGTTGATCGCAAGCTGGCCGTTCTTGAAAATCCGGTTGATTCCGCTATCGAAGAAGGCCGCCAGCACAACCGGGCCGACGATCGGGACGCGGTACTCGAGGTTGGTCACGCCCTGCGTGTCGCCGCCCGGAAAGATCAACTGGTAATAGGGAACTTCTTTGGTCGCCGTAACGAAGCTTTCCACGCCATTGACGATGACCTTCTGCTGGCGAGCCGAGCCGTCGGCGTTCAGAAGAGGAACAGAAATCTTATTGGGAATGTACGCAATGGGGCTGATCCCCCAGATCTCGAAGCCGCGCACGTCATTCTCGCCGCCCATGTAGAAGCGGTTGAATGGAGGGGCGACACGGCCGCCGTAGCCGGTCACGTGACGGCCGAGGAAATGCGCGCCAATGACGTGGCCCTTCATGAAGCCGCGGCGGAAGTACTTCAGATCGACGGTCGGCTCGACGAGGTTGACGTTGCCGCCCAGGAAACTGCCGGCGAAGTTTACGGTGGCGTAGATGCTTCTGCCACGGCTGGGTGTGATGGGATGGTCAACCGTGTTGTAGGAGTAAGAGGGAATGAACTGGCTGGTGCGGATGCCGCTGAGCGAGTTCGGGCCGGTCAGCCCCTCGAAGTTGACATACTGGAAATAGCTGGTGGCTGAGCGGCTCAGAGTCTGGATGTTCGAGCGATTATAGCCGTAGCTGAGACCGACGCGGGAGAAACTTCGGCGCAACTGGTAGCTCGTATAGACCGTAAAGCCCGCGCCATTGGAGATGTAATTCAGCAGGTTCTCCTGGCCGAGCGATTGAAACAGCGGGATCAGGTTGCGGCCCGAAAGCAGCGACACCTCGCGCGCTTGCTCATAGTTAAACCGCTGAAGATAAACGGTAAAGCCGGCCTGGATGGGCCGGTCGAACAGATACGGCTCGGTGAAGCCGAAGGTGACGTCCTTGAGCCGGTCGCCGATCTGGCTGTTGATGGAAAGCGTTTCGCCGAGACCGAGGAAATTGTTGGTCGCATAGCCGAAGCCGATGAAGCTGCCGGCGATGCCGGAGACGCCCCCGGTGAGGTTGACTGAATTCTTGCCGCGCTCTTTCACCTTCAGTGTGATGTCGACGGTGTTGGTCCTGGTGTCGCGAGTGATGGTGGCGGCCTCGTTCTCCTTGAGCACTTCGAAGTAGCCGAGTTGGTTTAGCCGGAGGATGCTGACCTCCCAGAGCTGGGTGTTGTAGATGTCGCCTTCGTCAATCAGCAATTCGCGGCGGATGACTTTGTCGCGGGTGGTCGAGTTGCCGGTGAAGTCGATCCGGCGCACGAAGAACTGCTTGCCTTCGTCCACCGTGAGAGTGAGGTCGAGCTTTTCCGAGTTGGGGATGATGTCGAAGCTCGGTTCGGGCACGAAGTCGATATAGCCGAACTGGCCGTAGAGCTTGCGCATGTTCTCGAGGCCCTTGCGAAGCTTGGCGGTCGAGAATACGTCGCCTTCGCCCATCTGGAACAGGGGGCGCATCAGGGTGTCCGGCGTGCGGAAGAGCTTGACGCCGGCAAAGTTGATCTTGTTCAGCTTGTACAGACGCCCCTCTTCGATGGGAATGGTGAGATCGGCGCGTTTGCCGGGCTTGTTGGGATAAAAGAGAGGGATGCGGAACTTGCCGCCGCCGACGTCGCGCATCTGGACGGTGTGTTCGAGCGCGCGGGCGGTGAAATAGCCCTTTTCCTGATAGAAGTTGCGGATGCGGTCCTTGTCCTCTTCCAGCTTGGTCGAATCAAAGGTCTTGGAGAAGATATTCTCGAGCAGCATCGACCGCGGAATGCCGATGGGCCGCAGGTTCTTCATGGCCCGGCGCACCACTTTGTCGCTGAAGACCGAATTTCCCGCGATGTCAATCTCGCCGACTTTGACTTTCGGACCCTCATTGATGCGGAACAGGATTTCCAGTGAAGAAGGCGGGATCTGGCGGACCTCGGGCTCGACGGTCGCATACTGGCGTCCCCGCTCGGCCAGGTAGTCCTTGAGCACGACGGTGGCGCGCTGCACTTTGTTCGGGTCGTACTGCGATTCGACGGAGAGACCGACGCGGCGGTCCTTGAAGCGGTCCAGAATCTCCGACACCGTAAGGGATTTGTTGCCTTCGTATTTGATGGAGCGGACGATGCGCCGCTCGGTCAGCACAAAGCGGACGATCCACCCGGTGGTTCCCGGCTCCTTTTGCAGCACCAGGTCGTCGAAACGGCCGGTATTCCAGAGAGCCATGAAATCGCGGTGGAGGGCGTCCTCATCGTACTTGTCGCCCTTCTTGGAGAAGATCATGGCGCGGAGAGTATCCTGCGGGACACGGCGTGCGCCGCGGAATTCGATGGCCTCGAGGATGTCCTCGATGGGACCAGCCGGCTGCTGGGCGGGCTTGGGCGCCTCGGCGGCTGGTTTGGGCGTCTCGAGCTTGGGCTGCTGGGGTTTTGGAGGCTGGGGCTGCTGCGGCTCGGCGGTTGGGGGGACTGTTTCAAAAGGACTTTGTTTTTTCTGCGCAGGCGGGGCCGGCTTAGGGGGCGGCGCCTGTGCCGCCAGGCAACCGGGCAACCCGAGCCAAATCAAAGAGCTGCACAGGGATAGGGCGCACAGGCCGCGAAGCCTGGAGACACTGTTCAAAACAACGGTCCTTTCCTCTCTGCGCTCAGTAGCAGACGTTCGATTCCCATGCTTGGTTTCACGAGACTGACCCATTCACTGCGCCAACCATGGCGGCGAGGCGGGCTTTTGCGCAAACCGCCTATTTTACCAGAGCAGAGCCCCTGTCCGCGTCCGGCCTTGTCCTTGTCTGAAGATAGGCGATCAGGTCTGCCATTTCGTTCTCCATAAACTTAGGCCATCCGAGCCGCTTCTCGCGGAGTTCGCCGATGACAGCGGGCGGATGTTTCCACAGTGCGGCCAGCATCGCCGCCAGGGAAGCGGATGGAGGACTGGCATGGCAAACGTCGCAGTGCCTGGCTGCGAAGATCCGCTCGCCGCGTTTCCCATTCCCGGTGTCCTCGAAGTAGCGGACGGACCAAAGGTACGCAATCAGGTTCGCGACCTGCTCGAGGCTCAGCGGCCCGGCAGCCGTGCTCATCATCGGTGCATGATTCCACATGATGGCGGCGATCTCCGTGAGGCTGTGTCCCGACACGCGGTTGCCGGTGAGCAGCCTGGCGTGGCAGCTCGTGCAGCCTTTGGAAAGGTACAAGGACTTGCCGGCTGCCGGCTCGCCGGCGTGGAAGGGCTGAGCGGGGTTCATGCGAGCGCTCAGCGACACGGCGTATGCCAGCAGATCGCGCATCTCGTTGGCCGAGAGGCTCAGCCAGGGCATGCGCTTGCGCTCCATCGCCTGCCGCATCCAGGGAGCGTGCTGCCACATGGCGCGAATGAAGTCGAAAAGGTAGGCGGGCGACGACCAGGAACTGACGGCGGACGCCTCCGAGGCAGAGCCGTTTGCCGGGTGGCAGACGGCACAGCCTTTCGTCTGAAACAACCTGGCGCCGTTGCGGCCATCCCCGATCGGCTCGAAGTAGCCGGCGGTGCTGAACCAGGCGATGACGTCCGCGGCCTGGCCCGTCGTAAGAACCGGAACGGGCTCGCCGGATGCTGAGATGGCGCTCCACATCAATGGTGCGTGGCTCCAGACAGCTCCGACGAGACGGGCGGGAGTGAGCCGGTCATGGAAGAGCCTGGCGATGGTCCCGCTGCGCCATTGGCGATCAAACTTGTGGCAGGAGGTGCAGTGCTGCTGATCCAGGATGGCGGCGCCCCGGCCGGGGTCGGCGAGTTCGGCCGCGTGTGCGGGCGGAAGGACCAGCAAAGCCAGTAAGCAGTGCACTCTGTTCCCTATTGTGGTTACGGCAGCGACACGGTGGCGCGGTAGTTGGACTCGTTGTAATCCGGGTTGCGGCGCGGCTTGTAGATCTGCTTGCCGGTGAACGGGCGATCCTGCGTGTAGATCCAGACACGCTTGTCGTCCCAAAGCACGATCTCGTCGCGGGCATCGCCGGTGAGGTCGGAGACGTGATACGCCAGATCCGGGTGGCCGTCGTCCGGGAACATGACGACGCGGCGAAGCAAGCCATCAACCATGCCGCCTTCCCGGATGTTGCCGCTGAGCAAGGCGAATTCCTGGCCGTCGCCACGCCAGTTCACCGGCGCAAGGTGCGTCGAGCCGGGAACCATCTCCTGCTGGGCGAGGACGTTGGCGTCTGAATCGAGCACCGTCACGATGCCTGGATTCCGCCAGAAGTTGGCGATCATGAGCTGGAAGCCGGGCAGGTCCGGGCGGTACTTGCCGACACTCTGCGTCTGCGTGTGGCCGATTCGCAGATGTTTGAAGATCGAGCCATCCTTGTTGATCACGACCAGCCCTTCGTCGCTTCCGCAGATGTAGGCGCGAACAGGGCCATCGGGCCTGCCGGAGTAGTTGCCCATCGAGATGGCGTCGGGGTGATCGCGCATTGCGCTGTCATGCGACCAGATCGCTTTGCCCGAATGATTCCAGAGGCCGTAGCCGATGATGAACTCCTGGCGGCCATCATTGTCAATGTCAATCGGAAAAGGATAATGGCCGGTTTGCGCGCGGCCCTCCCAGAGCAGCTTCAGATTCGAATCGTAGATCCAGAAGCCGTTGTAGCGGTCCTTCAAGAGGATCTCGCGGGGCTGCGAAGAGCCGGACAGGCTTACAAAGGCGATCGAGTCGCCGTTATTGAGCTCGTGAGGGAGCTCGTCGCGGCCGTTGGGGATCGCCTTGGTGAGCCACGCCGAGCGCAGCAGCTTGCCGGTGCGGCCTTCGAGCACCTGCAACTGGAAGTCACGGATGCATACCACTTCGTTGCTTCCGTCGCCATCGAGATCGTGGATCTGGAACGGCGTGTCATTGGTAAGCAGCGCGTTCTTGGGGTTGGGGCGGCCCTGCCGCCAGAGAATCCTGCCATCCAGGCCGACTGCCGTCAGGCAACTGATGGTGTCGTAGGCGTCGCCACGGACCTTGGGGACGTTCTGGGCCAGGAGCATATCCGCGTGCCCGTCGCCATCGAGGTCGCCAAAACGCACATTGCGGCCCACGCCATAGCCGGGTGTGTCGAACTTCTTCCAGAGCCTGGGTTGCGGGTTGGAGGCGCGAAGGCGAGTCAATTCGGCTTCGCGGGCGGCAACGCGCGCCTGGATCGCCTTTTCCACTTCATCAGAAGCCGTGACGCGGAAGTCCATGAAGCGGGCCGGCCGATTCGCGGTGACGCCGGCCTGGCCTTTCAGGATTTCGCTGTCTGAGGCCTCGGCCACCAACTTGCCGTCGATGAAGCCGCGCATGCGGGTTCCCTGATTCTCGACGCGCAGCGTGTAGTAGCGGGTGACTTCATACGGAAAAGGCGCGGTGGCGAGAACCTTCCAATCGCTTCTGCGAAACTGCTGGTCAACCGGGAGGCGCAAGCCGAGACGGGCTGTGTCGCCGCCCTCGAGCACGAAGTGGTAGTAATGCCGCGAGGTGCGATAGCGGAACACGATGCCTGCGATCTCTTCTCTCTTCAGCGGGCGCACACGGGCTTCCACGGTGTAGTCAGACCATTCGGGGTCGCCGGTGACAAACAGGGGATGATAGCGCGCGTCGGTGACGACG